>DASUBV010000300.1:0-3748 GCA_035763085.1 Streptosporangiaceae bacterium
ACCGATGACCACGCGCGTCTGCGCGGCGCGCAGCGCGTCGAAGTCGTGCTGATAGTGCGTGCAGGTGATGATGTTGTGCCCCACCAGCGGGTCGTCGCGGGAGCCGTCGTCCTCGGCAGGCAACCCGAAGATCGCCGGGTCCGGGCCGGGCTTGCCGGCGAAGCCGTCCGGGATGGGTCCCGCATGGCTGACCAGCGCGATGAACTTGGCCATCGCCGGGCCGAAGCCGTCGCGGTAGTAGGTCTCCCGGACTCCCCGGGCAGCGGCCATGGCCGCCTCGCCGTCGGGCAGCTCCCGCGCCGCGGGCGGCTCGTGCGCCACCAGCGTCCGCACCTGCCCGGGGTGCCGGGCCACCAGGGCCAGCGCGTTCATCGCGCCGCCGCTGCTGGCGAACACGTCCACCGGCCCGCCGACCTGCGAGATGAGCCGGTGCAGGTCATCGGCGTGCTCGTCGGGCGTGGTCTGCGTGGCGTTATCGGTGCGCTTGCTGCGCTCGCAGCCGCGCGGGTCATAGGTCACGACGGTGCGGTCGGTGAAGTGCCCGGCCAGGGTGACGAAGCCGGAGGCACCCATCGGCGAGCCGATGATGAGCAGCGCCGGATGGTCACCGGAGTCGCCGGGCCGTACGTCGTAGCGCAGCACGGCACCCGGTATTTCCAGGGTGCGGGTCTGGGGCTCGGTCATGGCTGCATCCTCCGGGGCTGGCCGGTCACTGCTGGTGCTGACGCGCCGGGCGCGGAGAACTCATCGGCGGCGCGCCGAGTTCGGCGCCCGCCCGGACCCGGCACTGGCCCGGGGCGGCCGGACCGTCCGCCAGCCGCTCGCCCGCAGCGCCGCCTCGCGCCTGACTGTCCCGCGCCTAGCCCAGCCGGGGGCGGGTAAGTCCCTGGGATCAGCTCAGCTATCTCGGGGGGGTCAACAAGGATGTACGCGACAGAGGTAACGGTACGAATCGAGCAGGGTCGTGAGGAAGAGGCCCGCCAGGGCCTGATGGAGCGGGTGCTGCCCGAGGTCAAGGGCACGCCGGGCATCATCGGCGGCTACTGGATGGCGCCTGAGGGGGCCGTGGGGCACTCGGTCATCCTGTGGGACACCAGGGAGCACGCGGAGGCCGTGGTCGCCCAGCTGCAGAAGGGCTCGCACCCCACGCCGCCGGTGACGGTCGAGCAGGTCGAGGTGCACGAGGTCATCGCGACCGTCTGAGCACCGGCTGACCACCGGTACCCGGCTGCCGGGCTGGCTCACGGCCCGGCAGCCGCGGCCAGCGGCCGGCGCGTGACCGGGCGCCGGGGCCGCTAGCCGATGGTGATGGCGTCCAGGCGCTCCTTCAGGAAGTCGGCCGAGATGACGGGCTCGTGGCTGTTGGGCCGCCCGAGCGGCGGCCGCAGCGCATCGACCACCGCGTCGTGGTCGGCCTCGTAGAAGTAGACCAGCGACACCAGATCCTCGTCGGGTGCCTCGGCCTGCGGCGGCAGCACCCGGTGCCGGTTGGACTTCCACCGGTCACCGCTCCACCGCGCCAGCAGGTCACCGGTGTTGATCGTGAACGCGCCCGGCTCGTACGGCGCGTCCTCCCAGCCGTCCTCCTCGGTCCAGACCTGCAGCCCGCCCTTGCCGGGCTCCCGGTCCAGGATGGTGACGGTGCCGAAGTCGGTGTGCGGGCCGATCCGGAACTGGCCCGGCTCCGGCTCCCCCGCGATGGCCGCCGGCGGGTACCAGTTGATGTTCATCGTGTGCGTGGCGTGCCCGGTGTGCCGGGTGAAGAAGTCGCGCTCCAGCCCGAGCGCCGCCGCGCACAGCACGAGCAGCTCGTCGGCGAGCTCGCGCATCCGGCCCAGGTAGGCCACGATGGCCGTCTCCAGCGCAGGGACCTCGGCCGGGTACACGTTGGCCTGGAACCAGTACCCGTCGACCTCGGGATCGCCGGTCTGCTGGTCGGCGCCGACCGCGTAGGACTCCTTCAGGTCGGGCGGGGTCGCGGTGCCCTCGGCATAGCCGTTGGCCTCCACGCCGGGCGGCAGCCAGCCCCGGCCGCCGACGGTGACCGCGTAGGGCTGCTTGACCTCGCGCGGCAGGGCGAAGAACTCGCGCGCCCGGGCGCGGACCCGGGCGCGCAGCTCGGCGGGCACGCCGTGGCCGGTGATCAGGAAGAAGCCCGAGTCCTGCAGGGCCTGGTCCACCCGGGCGGCGACCGCCGCGCGGGCGTTCTCGTCGCCGCTGAGCCAGGGCGCGAGGTCGATCACGGGAACGGATGAGGGCATGAGCGGCTCCGATCTCGTTTGCCTGATGAAAACATCGTATGTCCTGCATAACGAGGCACAGCGGGCGAGATCCGGCTCGCCTGGCCGGCGCGGCTCCGGGCCGGCGTCATGGCGTGCCGCGAGCGGGGCAGCCGCCTGGGCAGCGGAACTCCGGCGATAACAGCAAGGAGCCGGGGGCGGAAAGCGACGCAGGCGAGCGCCGCGGAGGGCGATAACAGCAAATCCGGCTGACAGCAGCAGGCGGGCTGCCGGCGGCGGTCAGTAGTTGATCAGGAGCCAGCCCGACACGACGAGGCCGACGACCGCCAGCCCGATACCGGTGATGATCGCCACCCCGCTGAGCAGCCCGACGACGACGGTGCCCGTCCCGATCAGGAACATGGGCTTGCCGATCTTCTCGGCGCGCGCGCTGAACGAGTCGAACGCGCTGCCCCCGACCACCGGGGCGACCAGGCAGATGATCGCGATGGCGATGATGACCAGGCCGATGATGATGTGGCGGCCGGTCAGGAAGGCGGCTACAACGTCCCGGGCGTGATGGCCGATCGCCCCCATCACGCCCTCGGCGTGATGTCCGGGCAACGGTCGGTCCTCGCAGCAGTTACCGGACGCCGGGCGACGAGATCCCGGCGTGTCTCTGGGGCCGCCGCCACCCCCCGAGCGCGGCGGCGGCCTCAGTGACCTGTCGAGTTTCTCGTGACTTCTGCAGACTCACCGGTCCCGGGGCTGCAGAATCCCCGTAGCGGGCAAAGAGCCGCCAAAAGCCCGGACCACCCTGGGTGCAGAGGGGACTTTCCGGACCTGGCCGCGGGCTCAGGGCGCGAGACACGATGATGCGGCGGCAGCGGACCGGCTGCAGGCCCGACGCGCTGGCCAGCGATAGCACCCGGCTGTCGTGATAACAGCAAGAAGTGTGTCCGGCGAGCCCAGCTTCCCGACAAAAGCAAGAAGTGGCTGACCAGGTTGTTAGCGCGCAGGGTCCGCGTCACGTGTGCCGCGGACCCTGCGCGTTAGTGCTGGCCGGGCCGGTCAGGCCGGGATGTGCTGGCTGGCGGGCGGCTCGCTGGCCGGCTGCGGAGGCAGCGGGCGGGTCTTCTGCCGGGGCGGCAGGGCCAGCCAGCCGGCCATCGCCGCCAGCACGATCACCAGCGCCAGGTACACCCAGAAGGCGGCTGTCAGGCCCGAGTCGATGCTGATCCCGAGCCTGCTGACCTCGGCCGGGGTCAGGCCGAATACTCCGGCCGGGTTCTGGCCGATCTGGATCATGGCCGAGATGGCCTGCGCGATGAGCGGGATGACGGCCCCGGCCAGCAGCGCGCCGCCGAGCCGGCCCGGCCGCCACAGGGCGGCCGCGGCGGCCATGGCGACGATGGCGACCATCACGACGACGTTGGCGAAGATCACCGCGCCGGGGCTGACGAAGGCGTTGCCCAGGGTCTCGGTGTGCACGGCGCCGTTGGCGGTCCGCAGGGTGAAGCTGTCCCACG
>DASUBV010000301.1:0-2159 GCA_035763085.1 Streptosporangiaceae bacterium
GAGCCGGCGGCCGGGATGCCGCTGCCGGCACGGCCGGGGCTGGCCGGGGCGGCGCCGGCGCGGGACCGCCGGTGGCTGATCCGGCAGGTGCCCCGCCGGAGGCCGCTGACTGCTGCCGGGTGGCCGGGCGGCCCGGCCAGATGCCCCGGCCGGGCGCCGCCGGCGCGCCCGCGCCAGCCGCTGCCGCGGGGGCCCCATCGGGCGCGGGCGCTCCGTTGCGGGAGGGCAGGTTGAGCGGCGGCGCCGACTCCCGCCCGGCCGCGCCGTCTGATCCGGCAGCAGCCGCCCAGGCCCGGCCCCGCGCGGAGATGCCCCGGCCGGCGGCCGCATCCCCGGACGCCGCGGCGGCGGCCGCCGCGGCGTCCTCTGCGCCGGGGTAGCCGTCCGGCACCTCGCCCGGCATCCCGTCGGGCGCCGCCGCGCCGGCGGCGCCCGCCAGCTTCCCGCCCGCCACGCCGGCGGCGGTGACTCCGCTGAGGGCCAGGCCCGCCGCCTGCGCCGGATTCCGCCGGGCCCAGCGGGCGGCCCGGTAGGCCGCGAAGCCGGGCACGGTCAGGGTCGCGGCACTGCGGGTATTGCCGCGGAAAGTGCTGCCCGCGCGCGCCAGATCGGCATCGGCCCGCTCCCGCGCGCCGATCACGCCGTAGCCCACGGCGGAGAACAGGTGCTGGAACGGCTTGCGGTAGATGAAGGCCGCCACCGTCACCAGGGCGATCATCAGGATCTTCAGTGCCCACGGCAGTACTGCGTCGCTGGTTCCCATGATCAGCGCGTAGCAGTACAGCAGGATGCTCAGCACCAGCGCGACCGCCGCCTGCTTGAGCAGTACGCCGACCAGCATTTCCACCCACCGCAGCGCCACCACGCGGCCGAAGCCGGGGTGGGTGCCGACCAGCAGGAAGAACGGCCCGGCGATGAGCAGCAGCAGGAAGCCGAGCTTGAGCAGGATCAGCGTGATCGAGATCAGCAGCACCAGGACACCGGCCACCACGGCGGCGAACAGGGCGGCGAAGGCGACCTCCAGGCGGGTCGTCCACTGCTTGCCCTGGAACAGCGGGTACACATCCGGGCTTGACTGCTGCAGGCTCTGGGCGATGCCCTGGTAGGTGGCCTGCTTGGCCTGGATCAGCGCGGTTGTCGGCTTCTCGTTGACCGCGATGGACTGCGCCCACAGCAGCTGCCGGCCGTACCGGTTCACGATGGTGGGCTTGCCGCCGCTGCCCGGCGCGGTGAACTTGGAGGTGCCCAGTTCCCCGTCCAGCCACGGCTTGCAGACCAGCACGGTCCACAGCTCGTCGGCGTTCTGGTCCACCACGGTGCTGCCCGAGGTGTAGGCGAAGTTGGCGGTCTGGGACTGCGGGTCGGCCTTGGCCACCGGCACGCAGCTGCTCGGTCCCGGGCTGGGCAGCTTGGCGAAGGCCGCGTTCAGGGTGGTGGTGATGCCGTCGGAGACGCCGCGGCCCAGGCCGGTCAGGTCGCCGGGCTTGCCGATCAGGAAGATGGCCGCGGCGGCGGCCACCACCATCCACACCGTGCCCTCGATGGTCCGGGTGCCCCGCTTGCGGATCAGGCCCTGCCAGGCCAGCCAGATGGCGCCGATGATGACGACCACGGCCAGGTAGGGGAAGTAGATGGCGGTGCCGAGGCTGGTGATCAGCTTGTCGGTCACGTTGCTCAGCCAGCTCAGGATGCCCTCACCCGCGGCGGACTGGTACACGGTGATCGTGACCCGGTCCAGCGACTTGGCCGCGTCGAACACCATGCCCGCCACGTTGTTGCCGATCAGTGAGGTCATGTCCGAGCACTGCAGGTTGGTCGCCGCCCAGAAGTCGCCGGCCACCCCGTCCTGGGCGTACAGCGTCTTGGGCGCCTTCCCGGTGGCGGGCGGCGCGACCAGCGCGTTGATGCCCGAGTCCGCCGGCTCGGGGGTGGGCAGCGACGGCGAGCAGAGGTTGTTGAGGTCACCGGTGACGCCGGACTGGCCCAGCGAGCAGAAGCCGAGCAGGCCGCCGATGTCGCCGATGCCGGGCACCGAGCACAGCCCGCTGGCGGCACCGTGCTCGGCGGTCGCGCCGGCGCTCCTGTTCGCCGTCGCGCCCGCGGCCGTGGCCGCGCGGGCGGCCGAGGCGGTGGCTGCCGTGGTCGCGCTGCCCGCGGCC
>DASUBV010000302.1:0-5904 GCA_035763085.1 Streptosporangiaceae bacterium
GAGCAGCTCCCTGGCGTGCGGGAACTGCGTCGCCACCACCGGCTTGCCGGCGGCCACCGCCTCGATGAGCACCCCCGAGGTGACCTGCTCGGCCGAATCGTAGGGCAGCAGCACCACGTCGGCGGAGCGGATGAGGGAGGCCAGCGCGCCGGTGTTCCGGTAGTGACCGTCGAAGGTGATCCAGGGTCCCAGCTCGGCTTGCCGGACCTGCTCGCGGAGGCGGTCACGGTAGGCATCGCCTTCGCGCAGCGCCACCTTCGGGTGCGTCTGGCCGGCGACGATGTAGCGCGGCATGGGCTGGAGATCGCGCAGCATCGCCATTGCCTCGATGCCCCACTCGATGCCCTTTCCCGGGCCGAGCAGCCCCCACGTCAAGACGGTGAACTGCCCGGTGCGGAACGTGGGCTCCGCCATCGTCGTCTCCGGGGCAGGCGCGCCGTGCGCGATGACGGAGACCTTCGTCATGTCGGCGGCATACCCGGCCGCGAGCCGTTCGCGCGCCGTCATCGTCATTGTCACGACGGCACTGGCCTTGGCCATCACCGACTCGAGGACCTGACGCTGGTGCGGCGTCGGGTCGGTCAGCACGGTGTGCAGGACGACGACGCATGGCACCCGGACCCGGTCAAGCAGGTGCAGGACCTCGCTGCCGTCGGTTCCGCCGTAGATGCCGTACTCGTGCTGCACGATAGCGACGTCGCACAGGTCCAGCTGCGCCGCCGCATGGTGGACCGAGGCGGAGTCTCCCGCGATGAGCTGCGTGACCACCGCGTCGCCTGGTCGTTGTTCGGGCGAGTCGACCAGGCGGACTACCCAGCCCTCATCGGCCGTGCCGTGCAGGAGGGCGCCGCGCAGGGCGGCGGTGAAGGTAGCGAGCCCGCACTGGGTCGGCGGGAACGTGCTGACGAAACCGAATCGCATGGTCATAGTTCAGGTGCCTTCCGACAGGACGGCCCCGAGAGAATCGAGGACGAAGCCTCACGCAGTTGATGGTCCGGCTCACGGGCAGCGTGTTGCCCAGCTAGCCGACCGTGGCACCCTTGCGATCCTGGCGCCGGCCGGCGACGGCTCGTGCAACGCTGCCCAGCAGCTGCCGTCCTGGCCAGGCGCACCAAGGGTGCCCGACCTCAGCAGCATATCTGCTGCTTGGGCGGCCGGTGACGGCAGCCTACGCGGAAGGCCTGCTCCTGCAGGTACTTCCGGCCGTCGCCCACGCCGCCACGTCCGGAGAGCCGATCATCACCGATGACGCCGCTTACGTCGAAGCGGCAGCTGTGTAGAGGTAGCCGGCACCGACGGCTTAGCGGACCGCGGCCCCCCGACCGCGACGGCGGGACCTTGGTACGGTAAGGCAGCCGCCACCCGCCGCCATCTGTGACGTTCGCGCAGGTCATCTAGGGTGATTGCGGCGAGTTTCGGCGACGCGGGGTCCAGGCATCTCACGGCGAGATATCTCAGGGTGAGATCGGCGGCCCGCCACCCGCGGGTCAGCGGCGGCGCCGGTCTGGGTCGGTGTCGGCCATCAGCCTGGCGACGGCGTCCTGGCTGGGCTTGACGTACTGCTGCAAGGTGGCGAGCTGCTTGTGCCCGCTGATGGCCATGAGCAGGGGCGCGCTGACATTCGCCTCGCCGAGGTTGGCCAGGTTGAGGCCGGGCACGTCCAGGCCGAGCACTTCCTCGGCGCGGGCGGCCGAATCGTACAGCAGCCGCCACATCGGCGTGCCGTGCTGAGTGCGCCTGCACGTGATCAGGTGCTCTGGCCGGCCGGGGGGACGCGCAGGGCGAGCAGCGCGGTGTCGTCGCTGGCCCAGCCGCCGCAGTGGCGGGCTAGGTTCTCGCTGAGGCGGGTGATGACGCCGGCGGCGTCCAGGCCGGCGCAGCCGGCCAGGGCGCCGGCCAGGGCGTCCTGGCCGAACAGGTCGCTGGTGCCGCCGGGGGCGCGGCGGGGGCGGGCTTCGGTGGCGCCGTCGGTGTACAGCAGCAGGACATCGCCGGCGGACAGGCGGAAGCGGGTGTCGGCGAGGCTGACGTCGGGCAGGAGGCCGAGCAGGCTGCCGGGCCGGCCGGCCTCCTGGACGCGGCCGTCGGCGCGGCGGATCAGGGCCGGGGGGTGGCCGGCGGTGCACAGCCGGCCGGCCAGGCCGCCGGGGGTGGTGCGGAAGGTGGCGTAGGCGGCGGTGAGGAACCCCTCTTCGGCGCGCTGGTCGAGGAGTGCCCGGTTCAGCTGGGTCAGGACGGCGGCGGGCGACAGGTGCTGGGCGGCGTCGGCGCGCAGGGTGTAGCGGGCCAGGGCGGTGATCTTGGCGGCCTCGGTGCCCTTGCCGCACACGTCGCCCATCACGGTGCACCACCACGGGCCCCTGGCCTGGAACAGGTCGTAGAAGTCCCCGGTCACGGTGGTGCCGCCGGCCGCCGGCAGGTAGGACGCCGCGGCTTGCAGCCCCGGCACCGGCCGCAGGACGGGGGGCAGGAGGCTGTCTTGCAGGCTGCGGGCCAGCGCGGTGGAGGCCGCCAGCGCCGTCTCGGCGGCGGCGAGCGCGTCCTGGGCGGCGGTCAGCGAGGTCTGCAGGTTGATCTCGCTGCTGGCCGCGCGGGCCATGGCGGCCAGCGCGGCCAGCTCCTGCGGCTGCCATGGGTGCGGGTTCTCGTCGATGACGCACAGGCTGCCGAGCACCTGCCCCGCCGGGGTCAGCAGCGGGTAGCCCGCCCACGCGCCGATCTTCACCGGCCGGACCGACGGGTGGCTGCTGGTGCGCGGGTCGGCGGCGGCGTCCTCGACCACGAACGGCGCCCCGCCCAGGCCGGCCAGGAAGTAGCAGAAGCTCTCCCGCACCGGGACCTGCCGGCCGGCCGGGCCGGCGTCCGCTCCGATGCACGACTTGCGGAACGAGGGGTGCTCATCGACCAGCGTGATGAAGGCGCGGCGGCAGCCGGTCACCGCCGCCGCCAGCCGGGCAAGGTCATCGAAGGGGTCTTCCGGGCCGGTGTCCAGCAGCCCGGTCGCCCGCACCGCCGCCAGCCGCCCCAGGTCCGACAGCGCCGCCGGCAGCCCGTCGGGCCGCAGCTCGCCCGGGAACGTCATGTCGCCCATCGCGGCTCCTCCTGTCCCGCCTGACGCGGCAGCTCGCTGGCGATGATCCCCGGCAGGGCCTCTTGGCCGCCGCGCCCCGGGCCGGCCGCGGCCGGGTGATGGCGCTGCCTTGCAGGCCGGTCCTCGGCACGCGGCGGGTGACCCGCGGTGTCAGCGCCGGGCCGGCGGCTCCGGAGCGGGTGCGGCCGCCCCCTGCGGCCTGGCGCGGTCCTGGCCGCCTTCCCATTCCCAGGTGCTCAGCTGGATGCCGTCCGGTGCGGTGCCGACGTGCGGGGCGCCTGCGGCGATGGCGGCCAGCAGGGCAGGGGCGCGGGTGCGGTTGCCGGCCCGGGCGGCCTGTTCCATGGCGGACCGGGCCGCCGGGGCGCGGGTGCGCGGCGGGACGGTGAGCAGATCGGTCCGCCCGCCCCGGGCGATCGCGGTGAGCAGCCCGGCGGGCATGGTCTCGAACCAGCCGAGCCGTATGACGCGGCTGCCCGCCGGGCCGTCGACGCGCAGCCGGCGGGGCCGGCTGGCGTCCCAGCCGGCCCGGCCGAGCATGATGCGGGTGACCGGGCCGTGACGCTCCTCGATGGCCAGGACCAGCCCTGGCAGTTCGGCGGCCGGGTCGGCCGACCGGGGCCACCAGCCTCCGTCGAGCAGGGCGGGGGCCGACAGGTCAGGCTGCAGCCGCAGCCGTGGCCGCGATGGCGGTGCCGGGCTGGTCGCGGTGTGCTCGGCGGTGGCCGGCATGGTCGTCGCTCCTTCCGGGCGCCGTTGCCTACCGGCCGGGCGTGGTCGGCGCGGGCGGCTGGCGGCGCCGGCCGCCCCGCATGATCGTGCGCAGCCGGGTGATCAGCCCGCCGCCGACGGCGCGCACGCCGCCGATGCGGGTCGCCGCCCGGCGGGGCGCGGCGGTCGCGGGCCGGGGCCGCGGGGCAGGGCCGCTGGCTGAGGGCAAGGTGGTGGCGTGCGGTGTGGCTGGCTCGGTCATGGCGCTTCTTCCGCTGCGGACGGGCACTGGTCACAGGTGACCCGGCTGCCCGTTGGTGACCCGGATGCCCGGCCGGGCCGGCCTGGCGTTTCCCGGTGTCTCAAGGCCGACTCTACGTTAGAACCATAAAACTAGCAATATATTTCTAGAAACAGTGGTACGGTTATGAGGGTGGAGAGCTGGAGCTTCCTGACCAACCACGCGCGGGTCCTGCTGCGCATCGCCGACGACCCGGGTGCCCGGCTGCGGGACATCGCCGCCGGACTGGGCATCACCGAGCGCCGCGCGTACAGCATCGTCACCGACCTGACCGCGGCCGGGTACGTCGTCAAGCAGAAGGACGGCCGCCGTAACCGCTACCAGGTCCAGGCCCACCTCCCGCTCCCCGAGCCCGCCAGCCGGGAACGCACGATCGGCGAGATCCTGGCCCTTCTGGCCGGCGCCGGCACGGCGCCGTGAACGCCGCCGGCGCGGAAGCAGGGCCGCGGCCGCAATACCCCGCAGCTCCGCCCCCAGGGGCGGAGCGGACAGGAGCGCACATGCCAGCGCCGTCACTGCCAGCACATCTCAGCAACCACCAGCGCAGCACGCTGCGCCAGATCTTCCAGCATCCCGCGGGCCACAACATCAAGTGGCGTGCCGTGCTGTCGCTGCTCGCGGCAGTCGGCTCAGCCCGGGAACGGCACGACGGCAAGGTCGCCGTGACCATCGGGGCCCAGACCGAGTACTTCGAACCGCCCCGCCACAAGGACATCAGCACCCAGGCAGTCGTCAACCTGCGCCGGATGCTGGCCCATACCGGCTACGGAGCCGGCGCGGCAAGGCCGCCAGCCGGATCAGCACCCTGAACCCAGCCCGCCAGACGCCCGCACGCGCGGCCGCCAGCCCGGACGTCACCGCGGCCCCGGGGCCGCGGTGACCATGCCTGCCTCGCGGACCTTGGCCACGGATGCGGCCGGCCGCCTGCTACGGCGGTAGCCGGGGAGGTAAGGAGTCGTGCCGGTTCCCGGCGTGACCGACGGCCTTGCTACGGCCGGGGGCCGTCCGCATTTTCGGGGGGTCTGCGTGAGGCCAGCCCGTTGGACGCGAGAGCCCGGACGGGGCGCGCGGGCCAGCGCAGCGGCTCGCGCAGAACTGGCCTCGCTGGAACTTGAGCAACTCGGCGAAGAGCGCCGGCCTCTGCAGGAAATGCCGGGCGAGGGCGCCCGGCGAGGGGGTAGCGAAGAACCCGATGAGCTCGGGGAGCGCACTGGGGAGTTCATGCATATCGGACGGGCTGTGGGAGGCTATTTCCCTGCCGGTTCGGCGGCGAGCGCGCTGCCGAGGTCCGGGTAGATGGTGAAGCTGCGGTCCAGGCCGGTCGAGCGCATGAACTGCGTGACCGGACTGCTGGGGGCGGCCAGGCGCACCATGGTGCCCAGCAGCCTGGCACGGCGTTGCGTGCCGATCAGCACGGCCAGCAGCGACGCGTCACAAGACAGGACGTGTGACAGGTCGAGAACCAGCAGGCCCGTGCCGCGGTGGAGCGCGTCGGTCAGGCGTTCCCGCAGCGCCGGGGCGGCGTCGATGTTCAGGGCGCCGCGCAGTCTGACGATCGTGCGGCCGCCGGGCGGAGCTGCTCGCGGGCGGCGGAAGGTGCCGTCGGCGCTGGTCACGACGGTCCCGGTCCAGCTGCGGGCAGGGGGCTGGCTGCTGCGCGGAGCGCGGCCAGGATGGCGGGGGCGTGATCTCGGTTCCCGGCCTGGACCGCCTGTTCCATCGCCGCCCGGGCATCCTGTTCGCCGGTGTGCGGGGGGATGGTGACCAGGTCGGTTCGCTGGCCGCTGGCGGAGATGGCGGT
>DASUBV010000303.1:0-32832 GCA_035763085.1 Streptosporangiaceae bacterium
CAGCACGTAGATGTAGTCGCTGCCGGCATCCCAGGCTTCCTCGGCCTCGCGGCTGTGCGTGCGCTGCGCCTCCATGCTCGCGGCCTGCGGCGTGGCCCAGGGCATCCATGGCTTGAGGTGCTCCAGGCTGGCGGTCACGGCCTGCGACATCTGGCCGGCATCGGACTCCCTGATGCGCGACAGCACCCCACGGGGCAGGTGAAGGGTCTCATCGGGCGTGTCAGGCATCCGCCCAGTAGAGGTGACCGGGCGCGGTAACGCAAGTCAGTTCTTCCGCGGTCACGGGCTCGCCGGCGCGCGACAGGACGTGCGCGGGCGTGGCCGGTCCCTGGCCGAGATGCTGACCGCGGCCCGAACATCAGGTTGGCGGCCACTGCGACCTGAACACCGCGTTCAGCCTGTCGCAGCCGACGATCAGCCATCACCTGAAGGTGCTGCGCGAGGCCGGCCTCATCGACAGCGAGCGCCGGGGCACCTGGGTCTACTACCGGCTCGTCCCGGCCGCCCTGGAGCGAATGGCCGCCCTGCTGTCCGCGCCCGCCGCGCCCTGAGCGGCCCCGCCTGGCCGCCGTCACGGCAGTCATTCCGGCCGCGGGCTTCCGCCCGGGCCTTTCATCGTCTATCGTCGATTAACGATGAATGAGAACGCTCCGCCGCTCGACCGGCCGACCGCCGCGGAGTACGCCGCCTGGTTCCGGGCCCTCGCTGACGCCACCCGGGTGCAGATCGTGTCGCTGCTGGCCCGCCGCGGCGTGCCGCTGAACGTGGGTGAGATCGTCGCCGCGGTCGATGTCGGGCAGTCGACGGTGTCCGCGCACCTGAAGGTGCTGGCCGAGGTCCGGTTCGTGCTGGCCGAGCGGCGCGGCACCGCCACCTACTACCGGGTCAATGACGCGTGCGTGGAGTGCTTCCCGACCGCCGCCGACATCGTGATGGGCCGCCCGGTCCCGGCACAGCCCGAGACCGCCGCAGCGGCGCGGTCCTAAGGAGGATCCCGTGACCGATCAGGACGCCGGCCGCGTCAGCAGCCAGCGCGACACTGTCATCAGCCGCTACTCCGGCCTGGCCCGCACCGCGCTGGCCGGGGATCCGGTCACTGACTGCGACCCGGACGGCTTCACCGAGGGCTGCTTCGGCGCCGCGGCCTATGCCGGTGACGACGCCCCGGAGGCAGCCCTGCGCGCGAGCCTGGGCTGCGGGAACCCGGTCGCCGTGGCTGACCTGCGGCCGGGTGAGACCGTGCTGGACCTGGGCTCGGGCGGCGGCCTGGACGTGCTGCTGTCCGCCCGCCGGGTTGGCCCGGACGGCACCGCCTATGGCCTGGACGGCAGCCCGGACATGCTCGCCCTGGCCCGCGCCACCGCCGAGCAAGCCGGGGCCGGGAACGCCCGCTTCCTGCACGGCCATATCGAGGACATCCCGCTGCCCGACGGCCACGTGGACGTGGTCATCTCCAACTGCGTGATCAACCTGTCGGCCGACAAGGCTGCGGTGCTGGGCGAGGCATTCCGGGTGCTGCGGCCGGGCGGCCGGCTGGGCGTCAGCGACGTCATTGCCGATGAGGGCCTGGACTCCGGGCAGCGGGCCGCGGCCGAGCAGCACGTGGGCTGCGCCAGCGGCACCCTGACCACGGCCGAGTATCACCAGCTGCTCACCGCCGCCGGGTTCACCGGCATCTCCGTCATCCCGACCAGCGACGCCGGCGGCGGACTGCGCTCCGCCATCATCCAGGCGACCCGGCCGCCAGCCGCGACGGGTTAGCCAGGCCGGCCGTCCCGGCCCCCCGCCGCGGCTGCCCGGCTGCCTGCTAGCAGCACTGAGCCCCGGGGCCGGCGGGCTCGCTCGCCGCGGTCGCAGGCTCTTCGGCCGCGGCCGGGGGCTGGGCGACGTGGCCGCCCGGGCCGCCGCAGCACTGGTCGTCGTGGCCCTCGCCGTAGAAGGTCGGGCTGTCGGCCAGCACCGTGTAGATCTCCCAGGACTCGCCGTCCGGCGTGCCCTGCACCCAGAACTTGTCCTGCCTGGCGTAGCAGCAGGTGGTGCCGCGCTCCTCGGCCGCCGCCAGGCCGGCCTCAGCCAGCCGGGCCTGCTCGGCCGCCACGGTGCCGGCGTCGGGGACCTCCACCCCCAGGTGGTTGAGGGTGCCGCCGTGGCCAGGGTTCTCCATCAGGACGAGCTTGAGCGGCGGCTCGGCGATGGCGAAGTTCGCATACCCCGGGCGGACCTTGGCGGGCTCGGTCCCGAACAGCCGCGAGTAGAAGGTCACGGCCGCACCGATGTCATTGACGTTCAGCGCGAGCTGGAGCCTGCGGGACATGACTACCTCCAAGACATTGATGCTCGTCTATCTCTCTGACGCCGAGGTTGCCACAAGACATCGGGCTCTGTCAATATAGACACATGTCGAAGTCCCTGATCGTCCTCGACGACCAGACGAGCCTGTGCTGCGCTCCCGGCGCCCAGCTGCAGCTGCCGTCCCAGCAGGCCGGCCAGCCCGTCTGCTGCGCTCCCCTGTCCCGCGGGCAGCTCACCGCGAGCCAGGCCGAGGAAGTCGCGCCGCTGCTCAAGGCCCTCGCCGACCCCGTCCGGCTGCGGCTGATGTCGCTCGTCGCCTCCCACCCCGGCGGCGAGGCCTGCGTGTGCGACCTGAACGAGGCCTTCGACCTCTCCCAGCCGACCATCAGCCACCACCTCAAGGTGCTGAAGGACGCCGGCCTGCTCGACCGCGACAAGCGCGGAGTCTGGGTCTACTACCGCGCCCGGACCCAGGCCCTGGCCAGCCTCGGCCTGCTGATCGGCTCCCCGCCGCTGTGAGCCCGCCGGTCAGGTCAGGTCCCGCGGGCAGCGCCGCCGCACGCGGGATCAGCCGGCCGGCCCGCCCGGCTCCTCCCCTCCCCGTCCCCGGGGTCCGGGGGAAGCGGGCCTCGGCGTCACCGGGCCAGCAGGGGCCGCACCGCCCGCGTGCTGACGATGATGCGGGCCGTGCTGACGGCGATGGCGGCGGCGGTGATCCAGGTGATGGCGGGCGCGGCGAGGAGCACGCCGGTGATCATGGCGATGTCGAGCGCGGTGATGCCGACGCATCCCGCGAGCGCCGTGCGGATGGCGAGCTGGTACCGCGTTCCCAGGGCCGCGATGGTGAACATGGTCACGACGGCAGCCAGGGTCAGCCCGAGCAGGACGCGGGCGGCGAGCGGGACGGGCCAGGCCTGGGCCTGGCTGGTGACCAGCGCCGCGGCCCAGCAGGCGCCCGCGGCCGGCCCGGTGGCCAGGAGCCGGCGGGCGGCGCGCCGGGCCGGGCTCGCCCGGGTGAACTCGGCGACGATGAGCTGCGGGTCGCCGAACTCCGCGATCGCTGACCGGGCCGCGATGTCGGGGGCCTGATCCCGCCGCAGGCAGGCCTGGTAGGTCTCGGTCAGCCCGCCGGCCACCTCCTCGGCGATCGGCGCGGGCAGCTGCCGCGACAGCGCTGCGCGGTAGTCGCGGATCAGGCGGGGCTCGGCCATGGCCTGCCTTCCAGCGCGGCGCTGACTGTGGCCGAGAAGTCCCGCCAGTCGGCCCGCCTGCCGGACAGCGCCCGGGTGCCCGCGGCTGTCAGCCGGTACTCACGACGCCGGCGCCCGCCGACTACCGACCAGGCGCCGGTGATCAGCCCGGCCTGCTCCAGGCGGCGCAGCGCCGGGTAGATCGTCCCGGTCGGCAGGTCGAGCCGGCCTCCGGTGTTCTGGCGCAGGGCCTCGATCACCGCGTACCCGTGCCGCGGGCCGCCTTCCAGGGCAGCCAGGAGCAGCGCGTCCAGGTGCCCCTTCAGCTCCTCCGCCCTCATAGGTAGCTACGCTACTTTAACCCTTCCCACCAGGCAATACGTGATCTAGCATCGAGACTATAGGTAGCAACGCTACGTATCACGCTGGTCCCCGGGCCGGAGAGGAAGCGACATGGCGTCTGCTGCCCGCATCCTGGGCGATCAGGTGGGCTCCACCGCTCCAGTGTTCCTGGCGTTCCTCGCCGTCCACGTCCTCGCCGGGCTGGCCGCCGTCATCAGCGGCGCGCTCGCCGCGCTGTCGCGCAAGGGCAGCCCGCGGCACGTCCGGGCCGGGCGCTTGTTCTACCGCGCCATCACCGTGCTGTTCGCTACCGCGACGGCACTGGCCATCATGCGCTGGCGCCAGGACTACTACCTGTTCATCATCGGCGCTGTCGCGTTCACCGCTGCCACCCTCGGATGGCAGCACCGGCGCCGTCACCGCCCCGGCGACACCGGCCACATCCTGGGCATGGGCGCCGGCTACACCGCGATGCTCACTGCCTTCTACGTCGACAACGGGCCGCACCTGCCCCTGCTGGACCATCTCCCGCCCCTGGTGTTCTGGGTCCTCCCGGTCGCCATCGCAGCACCGCTCATCGCGCGCGCCATCAGGAGGGCCCGGCGCGACACCACTCCTGGCGCAGGCCGGGCAGGCCGGGCTGCTGAGCCGTCAGCGGGACGGCCACGGGACCGGGACGCGAGCGAGCAGCGGAGTTAACGCGGCGGGAGTTCAGGTGACGAGCAGGCGAAGGCCAAGCCCTGCCGCGTGCAGAGCTACGAAGTCGCGGTTGCGCTCGGCTCACCCGCCTGAGACAAGGTCATCACGGAGACTGCGTACTGCGTAATGCGCGCTGCCCGGCCTCTGGCCCGGCTCGGGCCCACACCGATACTCCGCGGCGTACCTGCTCGTCCAGGTATGCCTCGGGCTGGCGCCAGCAGGCCTCGGAGAAGCCGTCTGCGCAGTCCCGCGAGATGAGCACCGGCTCCACGCGCTCCGATCGCGACGCCGGTCCCGGCGGCCGCGAGCGCGGTTCCGGCCCTGCCTCGTGCTGATGCTCAGCCCAGCAGCCGGTGCACGGCGCTGAGCAGTGCCGGCGCATCGGCGGATGACGGCCCCTGGCGGAGATCGACGATCTTGCCCTGGCGGCCGACCAGGTAGGTCGCGTCGGTGTGCCGGACGTCATACCCGACGTCCGCCCTGGCCGCGAGCCGGTTCGGCCGCGTCGTGCCGCCCTCCTCCGCGCCAGGGGCCTTCCAGTACGCGATGTGATAGCCATCGCGCACGACCTCCCGCACCTGCGCGGCGGATCCGGTGAGGAAGTGCCAGTGCACCCCGCCCGGGGCCGGGTCGGCCTGGCCGCCGTACTGGGTGATGAACTGGCGCAGCTGCGCCGGCCCGGCGCCGGACGGGTCAACGTTGAAGGTGACAATCTCCACGCGCCCGCCCAGGCCCTGGCCGGCCAGCCGCTGCTGCATGAGGGCCAGGTTCCTGGCCAGCATCGGGCAGTCGGTGGTGCAGTACGGGAACAGGAACGACACCACCTGCACCTTGCCGGCGAAGTGCCGCGAGGAGATGCGCTCGCCGGCCTGGTCGGTCAGCGTGTACGACGGAGCGGAACCGTAGTCGGCTGGCGGTGCTGTCACCCTCTGCCCGCTGGTCCCGCCAGGCGCATCGCCGGCCGGCGGGCTGCTGACGATCGCCGTGACGAGCAGCCCGCCGATGATCACCACGCCCGCGAGAAGCGAGGTCAGCACCAGCCCGCGGTTGTCCCGGTGCATCAGCCGGGAAAGCAGCGAACGCATGTTGGCAGTACCCCCGTTTCTGCCCACGACGGTACCCGCTCTGCGGAGAGGACCTGGCTATCCAGCCTGCTGCGTATCCCGCCCGGGCCGCCGGCTACGTGAGCGCCGAGCTGACGGCCAGGGCGATCACCACCCCGGCCGCGCCCGCCGTCAGCAGGGTGAGCACGACGCCGCGGCGCAGCACTAGGAGCAGGACCAGGGCGCAGGCCAGGACGGCGTACTGCCAGGCGTGGCTGAGCTCGCGGGTGAGCGGGATGGCCGAGCCGTAGATCGCGCCGATGGCGGCGGGCCCGGCACCGTCGAGGAAGGCACGGGCCCGGCGGTCGGCGCGGACCTGGTCGAACCGGCGGCCGCCGAGCAGGATGAATGCGAACGAGGGGCCGAACGCGATGACGGCGGCGAGGATCCCGCCCGCCAGCCCGGCGGCGGCGTAGCCGACGACGGCAACGGTATGCACCACCGGGCCGGGCGTGACCTGGCCCAGGGCGACCGCGTTGAGGAACTGGCCGCCGGTCATCCAGTGGTGGTGGCTGACCGCGTCGGACTGCATCAGCGGGATGATGACGAACCCGCCGCCGTACGACAGCGCGCCGACCTTGAACGCCACCCACGCCACCGACAGCAGCGCCCCGCCGCCGATCGCCCCGGTCGCCAGCAGCGGCGCCGCCGCCAGGCCGTGCATCTTGCTGTGATCGCGAGGCCGGAGCGCGGCGAGCTGGAGGGTCAGCTCGGCCAGGCCGCAGCCGAGCAGGACCAGCACCAGCCACGGGCCGAGGGTGGCCGCGGCGGCGGCCCCGGCCACCAGGTAGCAGGCCCAGCGGACGGTGTTCTTGCGGCGCTGCAGGCTCGGCCCGGTGAGGCTCGCGGCGGCCTGGATGGCTACCGCCGGGACGGCGGCTCCGGCGCCCGCGCCGGCGCCCAGCACCCACAGCGGCGGGGAGGTGCCCAGGAACAGGGCACCCAGCGCCAGGATGACGATCAGCCCGGGGATGATGAATGCGGCACCGCCGGCCAGGGCGCCGGGCCGGCCGCGCAGCCGCCACCCGCAGTAGATCGCCAGCTGGGTGGAGGCGGGTCCGGGCAGCAGGTTGCAGGCCGCGATCGCGTCCTCGAAGTCCTGGCCGTCCAGCCACCGGCGCCGCTCGACGCACAGCTCGCGCAGCAATCTGATGTGGGTCGGCGGGCCGCCGAACCCGATGCAGCCGATGCGGCCCCACTCCCGCACGATCGTGGCCAGCGGCACGCGCTGCGCCGCCACGACCCCGGCCGCGCGGGCCGTCGCCGCGTCGCCGCCCGGGACAGCCGGGTCCGGCGGTGAGTCGTCCCCGCCGGGATCGCCCGCGGTCACGGGCGGGCCGGGGAGCTGGCGGCCGGCTCGAACAGCTCGACCACGTTCCCGGCCGGGTCCTCGGCGAGGATCTGCTTGCCGCCGGGGCCGGAGACGATGTCATTGCGGAAGCTGACCCCTTCGGCACGCAGCCGCGCCACCTCGGCCGGCAGGTCCGCGACGATGAAGTGGATGCGGTTCCACCCGCCCGGCCCGGGCGTGCGGCCGTCGGGCATCGGGCGGCCCGCCGAGCTCTTCGGGCCGGCCAGCAGCAGCCGCAGGTCCCCGCGCCGCACGTCGGCGAACGCGGGCGCAGCGCTGAAGCCCAGCGTGAACCCCAGGTGGCTGGTGTAGAAGTCGATGGCCGCCTGGACGTCATCGACCATGTACCGGACGCTGACCATCTGCTCTGGGCTGCTCATTACCCCTCCTCAACTGATACGCGCGCCGGTGACGCGCCGAGAACCGCGAGCAGGAACCCAATGCGGGTCTCTAGCTCGGCCGCCATGCGCTGGAAAGCCGGGTAGCTGTCCTGGCCGGCACCGGCGGACGCGGCCGGGTCGGGGATGCTCCAGTGCAGTTGCTCGGCGGGGCCGGGGAACTCCGGGCACACCTCCCGCACCCGGTCGCACAGCGTGATGACGAAGTCGAAGCGCTGACCCTCGAAGTCGCTCAGCCGGCGCGGTGGCCGGCCCGCGACCTCGATCCCGTGCTCGCGCAGCACCCGCACCGAGTTCGCGTGCAGCGGCTTGGGGCGGCTGCCGGCGCTGACCACCTCGACCTGGCCGGCGGCCCGCTGCCGCAGCAGCGCCTCGGCGACCGGCGAGCGGGCGCTGTTGCCCGTGCACAGGAACAGCACCCGGCAGCGGCGGCCGGGCGCGGCGGCCGCGACCGGGGCGAGCCGCAGGCCGGGATGCAGCGCCAGCCCGGTCCCCGCCAGCGCATCGGTGCAGCCCGCCAGGTCCAGCCGGTAGTAGGAATCCCGGCCGTCAAACGAGCTGCGCCGCGCCGCCACCAGGCCCGCCGACCGCAGCCTGCCCAGGTGATAGGACACCAGGTTCTGCGGCTGGCCCAGCAGCCTCACTAGCTCGCGCACCCGCCGGTCACTGCGCGCCAGCTCGCTCATCAGCTGCCAGCGCACCGGGTTCCCGGCCAGCCGCACGAAGGCGGGCGGAGCGGGCACGGCCACAGACCTCATTCCGCCAAAGTACATCAATCCAGTTTGATATTTCTACCATCAAGCGCGCCTCGGCCCCGGCGATGCCGGCTGCGGGCAAACCGGGCAAAAGCTACCGGAATAACCTGCTGACCTGGCATCATCTGCGGATGGCTGACCGCTGGACCGCGCCGGGCGGGTGGGTCGTCGACGTGATCAGGCTGAGCCTGACCGGGACGGGCCGTGACGGCACCTGGCTGCGGATCCGGCGGCACGGCTGCTGGATCGCCGACGTCCGCACCGTGGCCGAGATCGAGACGTTCATCCCGCTGGCCAGCCTGGAACCAGATGAGTTAAGGACCGGGACAGCTGATCGCCATCGCACTCATGGCGGGAGCCGGCCCGGCGGCACCTACTGACCGTAGTTAAACGGGTTGAGCAGCCCTAGCAAGACAGCGCCGGGCAGGTCGAGCAGGGCACGAGGGTTGAAGACTCTCCCGTCACGCTCGTAGCGCACCGCCTCGATGGCCAGGACCGTGGCGAGAAGTGCCACGGCGTCCCCGCTGCCGATGTCCGCGCTGATCTCCTGCGTCTGCCGCACATCATTGGCGATCTGCCGGGAGACCGTCGCCATCACCAGGCCATCACGGGTCAGCGAATACCGGCCCGCCGCCACGCTGCCTTCGGCAGCCAGCGGCCCGAGTGCGCTCTGGACGTCGTAGCGATCGGCCTTCTGGCACCGGACCAGCCCGGCTTCCTCGCCGCGGACAAGGACCTGGAAGCTCCCGCCCCTCCGGCGTTTTATCTGGGCGATCTCCTCGTCACCGCTAGCCGCAGTGAGCGACAGCATGATGGAGAACCCCGGGCAGTTGCGAACCTCGAACCGTGCCGTCCCGGCATCATCTGAGATCGTCAGGCGCTCAGGCCACCACGTGCCCGCCATCGCGTATCGCACACGGGAATTGTCCTCTGTGTCCGGCCGGACTTCTGCGTCGCTGGCTTAGATGAACCGGGCGATGCTCAGGATGCCGAAGGCGAGGCAGTAGATGGCGAACGGAGTCAGGGGTGCGGGTCTGGAACCAGCGGACAAGGAAGCGGACCGGCAGGTAGGCCGAGATGCCGCAGACGATGACCTGGCCGTGGATGTGCGTGCCGGCCGGGCCGAGGCCAGCCCGGCTCCCGGTCACCGCGCGCGTGGCGGGTCGCGGCGCGCGGTGGCACACTGTCAGCGGACCGTCAGCATCTACACCCGCATAGAAGTTCTACAGACGCGTAGATGTTATCCGGCTCACGGAGAGGACGCGCGATCATGCGGGAAAGGCCCAGGCCGCCGGGCGAGAACGCCGGGCGGCGCGCCGCCGGCGAGCTAGAGGCGGCGGTGCTCGCGGTATTGCAGGCCGCCGGGTCGCCGCTATCCCCGGCCGGAGTCCGCGACCGGCTCGACGGCGACCTGGCCTACACCACGGTGGTGACGATCTTGTCCCGGCTGCACGCCAAGGGCGTGCTGCAGCGGCGCAAGGCCGGACGGGCCTTCGCCTACCGGCCGGCGGCGGATGCGCCCGGCCTGGCGGCACGGCGCCTGGCGCAGCTGCTGGACGCCGAGCCAGACCGGGAAGCGGTGCTGACCCGGTTCGTGTCCGAGCTCTCCGGCAAGGACGAGGAACTGCTGCGCCGCATGCTCGGCGGCAGCGGCCGGTAAGCCGGAGGGTCCTGGATGCACCTGGCGGTTTACCTGCCCCTGCTGGTGCCGCTGCTGGCCGCGGGGGCGGCCCGGCCGCTGGCCGACCGGCTGCCTCCGGTGGCCGCGACCTGGCTGCTGACGCTCAGCGCGATCGTGCTGGCCGCCACGAGCAGCGCGGTGCTCGGCATGCTCGCGCTCACCGCCCTGGTCCGCATCCCCCTGGTGGACAGCATCGCGAACATGTCCGGGCCAGTCATCAGCCACAACGACCCGGCGTCGGTGCCGGTCGCGATCACCGCCGGGGCGCTGCTGGCCGCGGCCGTCATGATGGCGTGCCAGGCACTGTGCCGGCGGGCCGCGGCGCTGGTCGCCGCGGGCCGCGAGGCTCACCGGCTGCCCGGCACCGCGCAGGTGGTCGTGACCGGCGACGAGGCCGCAGATGCCTACACCCTGCCCGGCCTGCCGTGCCGGATCGTGATCACCACCGGGATGCTGCGCGCCCTGACCGAGGCCGAGTGCCAGGTCCTGCTCGCCCATGAACGCGCCCATGCATCGAGCCTGCACTACCTGTTCACCACCGCCGCGCGGCTCGCCGCCGCAGCCAACCCGCTGCTGCGCCCGGTGGCCCGCGCGGTCACCTACACCGTCGAGCGGTGGGCCGATGAGCGCGCCGCCGCCGTCACCGGTGACCGCGAGGTGACCGCCCGCGCCATCGCCAGTGCCGCAATGGCCTCCGCCGCCGCCCCTCCCCGGCGGCCCGGGCCAGGCGCAGCCGTCCTGGGCGCGGTCAGCATCCCCGGGCGGATGCGGCAGGCCGGCCCGGTACCGCGCCGGGTCGCCGCCCTGCTCCGCCCGGCACCGCAGCGGCAGCTCCTGCTGCTCGCAGCAGTCCTCATGCTCGTCACCGTGTCGGGCATGTCCGCGCTCGAGGCCGCCCGCGACCTGCACGCCCTCATTGCCATTGCCCGCGCCGGCGCTCCCTGACCGGCACGGCAGGCAGCCAGGGCGGCAGGTCAGCCCGCGCCGGCCGTCCGGCCAGCGGGAAGGCCGAGGGCAGGGATGAGCGCGGCGACCGTGATGCCGGCCGCCCACCAGAACGCCCCCCGGAAGGCGCTGGCGCCACCGTGGGCGAGCAGTGACTGGAGGGCGACGGCGACGATCGCGGTGCCGAAGGAGGCACCAACCTGCTGGGCGATGCGGGTGTTCATGGTGGCGTGCGGGATGCCAGGCCTGGCGACGTCCTGGTAGGCGACCGACATCGGCGGGACGAGCACCGTGCCGATCCCGAACCCGCGGATCAGCAGCACCGCGCCGAGCAGCCACAAGCTGGTGCGCGGGCCGGCGAGCGCGAACGGCACGGTCGCGACGGCGGCGAGCAGGAAGCTCGCGATCGTGACCAGGCGGGCGCCGAGCCGGGCCACGAGGCTGCTGACCGCAAAGCGAGCGGCCAGCGACCCGGCGCCCTGGGGGATCAGCAGCAGCCCGGCGTGCAGCACGCTCTCGCCGCGCAGCTGCTGGTAGTAGAGCGGCAGCAGGAACATCGCGGCGTAGATCGCCGCTCCGGCGGCGAACAGGACCGCGGATGCGGTCCCGAGCGACCGCAGCCCGAGCAGCCGGATGTCGACGACCGGCCGGCGCTCGCCGGGCGCGAGCGCCCAGGCGCAGAACGCGGCCAGCAGCACGACCCCGGCCGCCAGCGGGACGAGCACGCCGGCGTGGCCAGTCCCGCCGTCCTCGGACAGGTCCGACAGGCCGAGCAGGATCGCGGCCAGCGCCGGCGCGAGCAGCACGAGCCCGATCACGTCCAGGCGCGGGCGCCCGGCACCGGGGTCGGGGCGGTCGGCCGGCAGCAGCCGCCAGGCGAGCACCAGGCCGACGGCGATCACGGGCACGTTGACCAGGAACAGCCAGCGCCAGCTCAGCCAGTTGAGGATCACCCCGCCGATCACCGGGCCGAGGACCGGGCCCAGCGCCAGGGGCAGGCTGACGGTGGCGATCAGCCTGCTGCTGGCGCGCCCGCCCGCGGCCCTGACTCCGAGAGTCTGCATCAGGGGGAAGATCAGCCCGGCGGCGAAGCCCTGCACGACCCGGAAGCCGATCAGGCTGGTGTCGCTCCAGGCCAGCGCCGACAGAACCGATCCGAGCACGAACAGCACCAGCGCGGCCATCCACACGCGCTTGCCGCCCCACCGGCTCTCGGCCCATCCGGTGACCGGGATAGCGACCGCCATGGCCAGCAGGTAGCCGGTCGTGACCCACCCGATCGTGCCGTCGGCGGAGTGCAGCCTGACCACCAGCGTGTGCAGGGCCAGGGTCACCATCGTCGAGTCCAGGATCGCCGCGATCCCGCCGACGATCAGCGCCAGCAGCGCATTGCGTACCTGCGGTGCCAGCTTCGTCTCGGCGCCTGCGCGCTCAACGGCCGTCCCGGTCACTGACTCAGCTCCCAAATAAGAGTGAAATCCATCTCTTATGGAGACTAGGCAGGCTTGCTAAGGAATGCAAGCCTCTCTAATCTGGAGACGTGACCACACCAGCGCCGGAGCCCGCCCGCCATCGCCGGCGCGGCCAGCAGCTCGAGTCCGCGCTGCTCGAAGCCGCCTGGGATGAGCTGGTCGAGGTCGGCTTCGCCCGCCTGACGATGGAGTCGGTCGCCGCGCGAGCCCGCACCGGGATCGCCGTGCTGTACCGGCGCTGGGCCAACAAGGACCAGCTCGTGCTCGCTGCCTTCGAGCACTACCGGCTCGCCCGCCCGGTCGAGGTCCCCGACACCGGCTCCCTGCGCGGCGACCTGCTCGGCCTGCTGACCGCGTTCAGCAACGCCCGCGCCACCTTCATCGCCGTCGCCGCGGCCGGAGCCTTCTCCGGGCTGCTGGCCGATACCGGCCTGACCCCCGCGCAGGCCCGCGACAAGATCCTCGGCGACCAGCGAGTCCGGAGCGACCAGGTCATCTACCAGCGCGCCCACGAGCGCGGCGAGATCGACCTCGGCCGCATCCCGCCCGCCGTGCTCGCCATGCCCTTCGACCTGGTGCGCCACGACCTGCTCATGAACTTCAGCCCGCTCCGGCCGGCCCGCATCCAGTCGATCGTCGACGAGCTGTTCCTGCCGCTGGCCCGGGCCACTCCGGCAGCCGCGGCCAGACGCTAGCCGGCGCCCGGCCGCGGGTCCCGCCGTGGTCAGCTGCCCGGGATCCGATCACTGTGCCTGACCCTCCTGGCTCTGAGCTGCCGCTCGCACGGCGCTCCCCGAGTCGGACATGCAGGTCTGCGGCGGGCCGGCCGGCGACTGGCGCAGGATCTGCATCACGGGCGCAGGAGGGCCTTGATGGCGCGGCGCTCGTCCATCGCGCGGTATCCCTCGGCGGCCTGATCCAGGGGCAGGGCGAGATCGAAGACCTGGCCCGGATCGATGGCCCGGCTGCAGATCAGTTCGATCAGCTCGGGCAGGAACCGGCGCACCGGAGCAGGGCCACCATGCAGGTGAACTTCGGCGAAGAACAGCTCCTGGCCCGGCAGCTGCACGCCGTGGGCGACGCCAACGTAACCGACATGGCCGCCCGGCCTGGCCGACCGGATGGCCTGCATCATGGACTCCTGGGTGCCGACGGCCTCGATCACCGAGTGCGCGCCCAGCCCGCCGGTCAGCTCCTTGACCCTGGTCACGCCCTCGTCGCCGCGCTCGGTGACGATGTCGGTGGCGCCGAACCCCAGCGCCAGCTTCTGCCGGGGCTCGTGCCGGCTCATGGCGATGATCCGCTCAGCACCCAGTCGCTTCGCGGCCAGGACGGCGAGCAGGCCGACCGCACCGTCGCCGACGATGGCGACAGTCTTGCCCGGCTGCACGCTGGCGGCGACGGCGCCGAACCAGCCGGTGCCGAGCACGTCAGAGGCGGCCAGCAGGCTCGGCACCAGGTCGTCAGACGGCACCTCGGGGGTAGCGACCAGGGTGCCGTCGGCCAGCGGGATCCGGGCGTACTGGGCCTGGGTGCCGATAGCGCCGACCGGCTCGGCGTGCACGCAGCGGGACTGGTAGCCGGCCTGGCAGATCGCGCAGGTGTTGTCCGAGGCGAAGAACGAGCCGATGACGAACTGGCCCGGCTGGATGGTGCGCACGTCGCGGCCGGTTTCCTCGACAATGCCGGCATACTCGTGACCCATGGGGGCCGGGCCGCTGACGGGCTCGATGCCGCGGTAGGGCCACAGGTCGGATCCGCAGACGCAGGTGGCGGCTAGCCGGATGACGGCGTCGGCGGGCTGCTCGATCACCGGGTCGGCGCGCTGCTCGACGCGGATGTCGCGCGGACCGTGCAGGATGGCTCCCCGCATGGTGGTGCTCCTCTCAGTTGTCATTCCGGGCCCGGCGAGCCATCTCGCTCAGCGGGCGCTTTCCTGCGGGTGGCGGGCATCGCGCCTGAGCATGGTGCTGACGGTTGCGGCGGCCAGCGCGACGGTCGCGGCGATCAGCAGGCTTGCCCGCATCCCGGCAAGGAATCCAGCCTGGCCGGCCAGCAGGGAGCCGAAGACAGCGACGGCCAGCGCGCCGCCGGCCTGGCGGCTGGTATTGAAGATTCCGCTGGCCGTGCCGGCGCGGCGGCCCGGGACGCTGTTGAGCAGGACGGCCGTCATCGGCGGCATGACCAGCGGGCCGCCGAGCCCGGCCAGGACCATCAGGACTGCCAGCGCCCAGGCCGGCGCATCCGGTGCCGCCACAGCGATGAGAACGAGCCCGGCCGCCATCAGCACCAGCCCGGCGATGATCGGGAAACGCGGCCCCAGCCGGGCCGCCAGCCGCGCGCTGAACGGAGTCAGGGCCGCCCCGGTCAGCATCATCGGCAGGAACGCCGCCCCAGCGCTGAGAGCGGACAGGCCTCGTACCTGCTGCAGGTACAGGCTCATCAGGAACGGCAGGCCGTAATAACCGACGATGAACGCGAACCCGACCACGCTGGCGATGACGACCGTCCGGGAACGGAGCAGGTCCAGCGGCATCATCGGATGAGCGCCGCGGGCCTGGACCGTTACGAAGACAGCCAGCCCGGCTCCGGCGATCGCGAACGCCGCCAGCACCCGCGGTGCGCCCAGCCCGGCTGACCCGGCCTCGATCGCGCCGTAGGTCAGCCCGCCCATCGCCAGCGCGGCGGTGACCTGCCCGGTCCAGTCGAATGGCGCCGGACGGCGCGCTGACGGCGGGGTCCTGGCCAGCAGGAGCAGGGCCACCGCGCCGGCCGGGACGCTGACGAAGAAGATCAGCCGCCAGCTGACCAGGGCCAGCAGGCCGCCGGCGACCGGCCCGGCCGAGGAGGCGGCGGCGCCGCCCGTCGCCCAGATGGCTACCGCCCGCGCCCGCCGGGCCCGGTCCGGGTACGCCTGGCTGATCAGGGCCATCGACGCCGGCATCATGACGGCAGCCGCCGCGCCCTGCACCAGCCGGGCGGCGATCAGCACGCCGAGGCTCGGCGCCAGGCCGCAGGCAGCCGAAGCCACCACGAACCCGGCCACCCCGGCACCGAATGACCGCCGGGCACCGACTCGGTCCGCCAGCGAACCCGCCGACAGCAGCAGCGCGGCGAACATCAGCGTGTACCCGTCCACCACCCACTGCAGGCCGCTGATCCCGCTGCCCAGATCGGCTCGCACAGATGGCAGGGCCACATTGACGACGGTGGCGTCGAGCGTGACGACGAAGAACCCGAGGACCGCGGCAGCCAGCACCGGCCTGGCATGCCTGGCCGGCACTGCCGCGCTGCTGGCGTGGCCAGGACGCCGGGCGGTCACTGAAGCGGACATATTGACGCGTGGTCTCCTTCGGGGCGCTCACTCGTGGTGACGCGTCCAGGCAACCAGCCGGGGCCGCGGGGAGGGAGGCACGCGCGTTAGGGGTACTGCCAGGGACCCTCGCCGTGTTGCGCCTACCCTGGCGACATGCCTTCCGAGCGCGGCGTCGGCGGCGACATCCGCCAGTTCCTCATCACCCGCCGTGACCGGCTCACCCCCGGACAGGCCGGCCTGCCGGACTACGGAGGCCGGCGCCGCGTCAGCGGGCTGCGCCGCGAGGAAGTAGCGCTGCTGGCCGGGATCAGCATCGAGTACTACACCCGGCTGGAGCGCGGCAACGCGCGCGGTGTCTCCGACGAGGTGATCGAGAGGCTGGCCCGCGCCCTGCAACTGGATGAGGTCGAGCGCGGCCACCTGTTCGACCTGGTCCGCGCCGCCAGCACCGCGCCTGGCCGGGGACGCCAGCACGTCGCGCCTACGGGGGTCCGGCGCAGTGTCCAGCAGGCCCTGGACGCCATGACCAGCGCCGCAGCCTTCGTCCGCAACGCCCGCCTGGACGTGCTGTCGGCCAACCAGCTGGGATCAGCGCTGTACTGCCAGCTGTTCGACAACCCTGGCCTGTCGGCCAACCTCGCGCGCTTTGTCTTCCTCGACCCGCGCGCCACCAAGTTCTACCGCGACTGGGACCGCATCGCCCACGACGCGGCCGGCAGCCTGCGCAGCCAGGCCGGACGTAACCCCCGCGACCAGGCCCTCGCCGAGCTGATAGACGACCTGTCCGCCCGCAGCGGGCAGTTCCGCACTCGCTGGGCCGCCCATAACGTCAGTTACTACCGGACTGGCACGCAGCCCTTTCACCATCCCGTCGCCGGCGATCTCGACCTCGATTTCGACGCCCTTGAGGTAGCCGCGGACCCCGGGCTGACCATCGTCGCCTACACCGCGCCGCCGGGCTCGGCTTCCCGCAGCGCACTCCGGCAACTGGCCAGCCGGACGGCGAACGACGGCGACGACGCACTCGCCTGACGGCCGGTCCTGCAATACCGGATGCTGCAGTCTTGCGGGCGGCCGGTGCCTGCTGGCGGCCGGTCAGCGCAGTTGAACGAGCGGCAGGGTCGTGACCTCGTCCCGGACGGCGCCGCTGCGCAGGCCGGGCTCAGCTGCCGTCGGGTGTGTCAGCCCGGCGCCGGCACGGCGGCCGGGGCCCGGCTCGCGCCGAGGCTGGCCGCGACCGCGTCGCGCACCTGGCCGTCGGAGGGCACCGGGATGCCGTGCTCGTCCGCGAGATCCCGCAGCGACGTCATCGTCACCTCGTGCAGCCCGCAGGCGACGAACTGCCGGAAGGCGGTCATGTCCGGGTCGATGTTGAGGGCGAAGCCGTGACTGGTGACGCCGCCGCTGATCCGCATCCCGATGGAGACCAGCTTGCGGTGATCGCGAGTCCACACCCCGACCAGGCTGGAGGCGCCCGGCGGCGTGTCCCGCCGGACGGTGTCGAAGCCGAGCGCCGCCAGCGCCTCGATCAGGCCGTGCTCGACCCAGCGGACAATGTCCACCGGGCCCCGCTCCCGCAGGTTGATGACCAGGTAGCCGACGAGCTGGCCGGGACCGTGGTAGGTCGCATAGCCGCCGCGGTCGACGGCCACCGTCGGCAGCCCCGCCGTCTCGGGGGGCAGGTCGGCCAGCGAGGTCCGCGGCCCGTAGGTGACCACCGGCGGATGGCTGAGCAGGAACAGCCGGTCGCCGGCCCGGCCGTCCTTGCGCTCGGCCACCCACTCCCGCATGTCCCGCATCGCCTGCTCGTAGCCGACTTCCCCGAGGTCGACCCGCTGAATGGGCTCGCTCATGCTGCGTCAGCCGAGGTGCGCGGGCAGGCCGAACAGCGGGAACAGCGCCGCGGTGTCCAGGAACGCATTGAAGCCGACGATCTGGCCGTCCCGGATGTCGAGGACCTGCAGCGCCCACGGCGCGTGCCCGCCCGCCGGGTCGACCCGGTACTGCGCGAACCCGGCCATGCCGCTGGCCCGCACCGGGATCAGCCGCGAGCCCTCGCACTCCTTGCCCGGGCCGAGCATCCACGCGGTGATGTTCTGCGCGCCGCGGATCCACATCGCGAACGGCGGCATGGACTGGACCGCGTCCTCATGCAGCAGCTTGATCAGCGAGTCCATGTCGTAGCGCTCGAACGCGTCAACGTACTGGGCCAGCAGCTCGCTGTTGTCCTCGTCGGGCTCCTGCCGGCGGTCATCCTCGGGCAGCGCGGCCAGCGTGGCGCGGGCCCGCTGCAGCGCGCTGTTGACCGCGGCCACGCTGGTGTCCAGCAGCTCGGCGGTCTCGGCGGCCTGCCAGCGCAGCACCTCGCACAAGATCAGGATGGCCCGCTGGCGCGGCGGCAGGTGCTGCAGCGCCGTGACGAACGCCAGCCGGATGGTCTCGCGGGCCACCGCGATCTCGGCCGGGTCAGCGTCCTCGGGCAGGATCCGGTCGTCGGCGATCGGCGACACCCAGGCGTGCTCGGGCAGCATCTGGCCGAGGTACTGCTCCTCGGGCGGCGAGGACGGTCCCAGCTCCATGGGCCGGGCCCGGCGGCTGCGCCCGCGCAGCATGTCCAGGCAGACATTCGTCGCAATCCGGTACACCCAGGACCGCACGCTCGAGCGGCCCTCAAACTTGTCCGCGGCCTGCCAGGCCCGCACCAGGGTGTCCTGGACGGCGTCCTCGGCCTCGAAGGCCGATCCCAGCATCCGGTAGCAGTAGCCGGTCAGCTCCCGGCGATAAGTCTCCAGCCGCTCCGGGCTGATATCGGCGTTGACGGAGTCGGTGATAGCAGCCATGGACCCGAGTCTACGAACCGTCACTGACAACCGGCCGGTTTCGCGGCATTGACCAGCCGGTTCCGCCGCATTGAAAGGTTCAATAGCCTGCTGCGCGCCCCGGTCCCGGCGGGTAATCACGGACCTGGCCATCGGTTCCGCCCGCCCGGTCACGGCCGGGAAGGTCAGCGCCACCTGCCCGGCCGCCGCGGAGAGCCCGCTGGCGGGCGTCCTGGCCTGCGCCGGCGACCCGATCGTGTCTGCCGGCATGGCCGGCGACCCGCACCCGGCGAGCTTGGACTGCGGGCTTACCCCGATCACTGGCACTCATGTCAAAAGTCCCGGCCTGGTACGACGGCGAGCGGGGATTCTCCGGCCGGCTGGCCGCTCATCCAGTACGTCACCGGCCGCCTCCCCGCCCGCCAGTAACAGGGGAACCGCCGGCCCCGCGAACAACAGCCGACCCGGGAACAGCAGCCTGGAATTGATTCCCGCGCGGGATTGCACGCAGGCGTAAGCTACGCGGTGAAAGGCTCGGATAAGCGCAGCCGCTATTCCATCCCGGCCACTCGGGGGCACGGTCCGGCATGGGGGGAGGTCGGCAACCGGTGTGGCGGGCAAGGCGGCGCCTGCAGCGACTGGAGCAGGAAGTCGCGGCGGCGAGAGTCGCTCAGGCTGCGCTGCAGCAGCGCCTGGCGGCCTTCGAGCAGATCGCCGCGGCGGCTGGAGCGCCAGTCGCCCGCGACGGCGACGATGACGATACCGACACGTCCCTGCAGCCGGTTCCGCCGACGCTGCTCGCCGCGGCGCGCGAGGCGCACGAGAAGGGCTCGCCGGTGCGGCTGCCGGTGGATGGCGGCGAGGTCATTGCGGTGATCGGTGACGAGGGCGGCGACCCGCGGGAGTGGTGGGCGGCAATTCACCGGCTGGCAGCACGGCTGCGGAGCGCGTCATGATCCGGATCGAGCGGGTGCACCTGCCATCGGGGCTGCGTGCGCTCGCCCACCGGGACCCCAACGGCGACCTGGTCATCTACGTCGCCATCGACCTCGATGCGCGGCGCCAGCGCGCGGCCATCATGGAGGCGGTGCGCGCCTCGCGCCGGGCCGGCTGGCGGGTGGTGCTGCCGGGCGCGCTGGTGGCGCTCGCGACGGCCCGGCTGCTGATGCGCAGCGTGGTGCACTCGGTCCGCAGCCAGCTGGCGGCGTGGAGCGCGGTCGCCGCGGCCGTGGCCGGCGTCGCCGCCATCGCGGCGCTGGTCCTGGTCACCGGCCGCCCGCCGCACGGTCAGACGGCCGGTGCCCGGCCGGAGCCGGGCGGGATCACCATGCCCGTGGTCGGCGGATCGACGCCGGCGGGCGGATCGCGCAGCGCACCGGGCAGCCCGGGCGGGCATGCGCCGCCAGGGCTCAGCGGTCCGGCTCCGGGCCAGCCAGGTAACGGGACCTCCGGGCCCCCGGCCCCGCCGTCAGGCGGGCCCTCCTCGGCGCCCACCCCGGAACCGTCCTCGCCGGGCTCGCCGCCGATGCCTCCTCCTGGCTCGCCGACCCCAGCCCCGACGCCCACCGCGACGCCGACTCAGCCGTCGTCGCCGTCTCCCTCACCGACCGCGTCCCCGCCGAAGAATGGCCAGCCGGGTTCGTGCGTGATCGTCCTGGGCATCAAGGTCTGCGTGCCGCTGAGCCTGTCGGTGGAGTTGCACCTGTGACTGCTGATCCGGGCGGGACTGCCTGCTCGTCGTGACTGTCGCTGGTGACTCTCGTCGGGCCTGACCGGGGGCAGCCGGCAGATCAGGCCCGGCGGCGTTCCGGCGCACCGTCATCGTCCTGCTGCTCCCGCCAGTTGCGGGCCAGCGCGATCAGGCCCCGGACCACGTCCGGGGGCAGGCCGGGGACCTCGGCGATGTGCTGCAGCGTCGGGTCGTCGTAGCGCGGGATCGCCGCGTCGTCGGCTTCGGCGGCCAGGGCCGGCTCGCCGCCGGACAGGACCTGCCGGCACGATCCCGGCCGCCAGCCCAGGTGGTTGTCCAGGGCACCGAGCGTGCTGGCGGACACGCGCTTGCCGTTCTCGACCTTCCCGAGCGTCCGGTCGGTGACGCCTGTCACGGCAGCCAGTGCCCGGCGGTCGCGCATGCCCAGGGCGATGCGCCGCGCCACGACATAGTCGCCGAGGCGCTTCCAGTTCTCCTCTGCCATGCCCCCATCCTGCCGGAAAATTTCAGAAAGTTCCAGCAGGTTCGCCACTCTGAAAGCGGATTCCATGGCATAAACCATCATGTAACACACCTGGACGCTTCGGCAGATGGGAGAACAGTTCGGATTCTGCATTGACATCTCTTCCTATTTCTTCCTACCCTTGCGTCATGTCAGCAGCCAGGGCGGCGGGGGAACCGCGCAGGAAGCCGCGTCTGACCGCGGTGACCGCAGCGGGAGAGGCCGACCAGGCGATCGACGGGCTCTACCGGTCGCACTACCGCGAGCTCGTCCGGATCGCTGCGCTGCTGGCGGGTCAGCCGGGCCCGCTCCGCGAGGCCGGCCCGGCTGACCACGCCCGCTCCGGGCGGGTCCGAGTCGCCGGGGAGCCCGGACCCGCCCGGCAGGCGGCCAGGCAGGCCGAGCAGATCGTGCAGGACGCTTTCGTCGCCCTGCACGCCGTGTGGTGGCAGGTCGGAGACCGCCGCGCGGGCCTGGCTTACCTGCGCCGGTCCGTGCTGGCCGGGGCGCGGGCGGCTGCCCGCCCAGCCGTCCCGCTCCGGCCAGCCGCCAGCACCCCGGCCGGGCCGGCCGGTCACGGCCTGGCCGGGGACCGGCTGCCCGGGGACTGTCGGGCCGGGGACGCGGCGGCCACCGGCTGCCCGGCCGCTCCGCCGTCCGGGCAGGCCGCGCTGATGTCGGCGATCGCCGCGCTGCCCGGGGGCCAGCGCGAGGCGCTGATCCTCTCGCTGTACGCCGGCCTGCCGATGCCGGAAATCGCCGCGGCCATGAACGTCAGCCCCGGCACCGCCGCCCGGCACCTCGGCACCGCGAAGGCCGCCCTCGCCGTCACCGCGAAGGCCGTCCTCGCCGCCGCCGCCACCGGGAATGCGGCGCCCGCTGCCCGCACCGCGGTGGCGGCACCCGCCGGCGCCGCGACCGCGAAGGCACCGCCCGCAGGCGCCGTCACCGCGAAGGCAGCGCCCGCAGACGCCACCAGGAAACTCGTCACCGCAGAAACGGCGCTGGTCGGCGCCATCACCGGGAATCCGGCGCCCGCTGCCGTCACCGGGAAACTCGTCACCGCGGTGGCGGGGCCCGCCGACCGCGCCACCTGGAATGCACCGCCCGGGAGCCAGCCTGCGGCGCTAGCCAGCCGGGATTCAGCCGGCGGGGCTTGAGCAGACGGCGCTGACACCGGCAGGCGCCCGGTGGCGCCGGCCTAGCTGCGCCACAGCTGCCGCGTTGCCAGTTCCGCGCCCTGCGCCAGGGTGCCGAGCTTGGCCCAGGCGATCTGCGGGTGCACCCGGCCGCCCAGCCCGCAGTCGGTCGATGCGATCACGTTCTCCCGGCCCACCGCGCTGGCGAACCGGCCGATCCGGTCGGCCACCAGTTCCGGGTGCTCCACCACATTGGTCGAATGGCTGACCACGCCGGGCAGGATGACCTTGCCGTCGGGCAGCCTGACGTCCTGCCACACCTTCCACTCGTGCTCGTGCCGGACGTTGGCCGCCTCGAAGGAGTAGGCGCCGACGTTGACCGCGAGCATCACGCCGACGATGTCGGCCATCGGGATGTCGGTGGTGTGCGGGCCGTGCCAGCTGCCCCAGCACAGGTGGAACCGGATCCGCTCGGGCGGCAGGCCGCGGATGGCGTGGTTGAGCGCCTCCACCCGGGTCATGGTGAACCGCTGGTAGTCCGCCACGGTCGGCGCGGGGTTGACCTGGTCCCAGTTCTCGGCGATGCACGGGTCATCGAGCTGCAGGATCAGCCCGGCGTCGACGATCGCGCGGTACTCCTCGCGCATCGCGTCCGCGCACGCGTACAGCAGCTCTTCCTCGGTGTCGTAGTACTCGTTGCCGAACCGCGAGCAGCTGCCCGGCGCGACCGCGTTCATGAAGCCGTCGCTGATCCCGGCCGCCGCCATAGCCGCCTTGAAGTGCGCGATGTCGGCCGCGACCGCCTCCTGGCCGCGGTAGGTGATCGGCCCCCGGCACACCGGCGAGATCCCGTGGTTAGCCCGGTTCGGCAGCGCCACCCCCGAGCCCGGGTCGCCGTAGGCCTCGGCGAACGCCTCCCAGTCCCGGCGCTGGTCGAAGCTGCTCAGCACCACGTCGCCGGGCTGGTGCTGCTCCCGGCGGACCGACATCAGCCCGGTGCTGGCCAGCTCCAGCCCGCCCAGGCGCCCGAACACGTACACCCACCACGGGCCGAAGTCATAGCGCTGGGCGGTCGTGTGTCCGAACTCGCCGTTGTTCACCAGGTCGATGCCCGTGTCCCGCTGCCGGGCCACCACCTGCGCCACGGCCGCCGCCAGCCCCGCCCGGTAGGCGGCCTCGTCGGTCAGCTCCCCCGCCATCCGCTGGCGACTGGCGTCGATCAGCTCATCGGGGCGGGGCAGGCTGCCCGCGTGACTGGTCAGGATCCGGTCCGGCACTGTGCTCTCCCGACAACAACGGAGTCCGACTCCCCCGGAACGACAGCCTATGCGCCCGGTGCGGCATTCCCCTAGAGCCAGGCAGCAGCGCAAGAGCCATTGCCGGACCGGTCAGCGGGCGGCCCGGAGGAGCCTTCCGTTCCGGGCGTGCCGGGTGACAGGAGGGGTCCTGCCCAGGTCAGCGACCGTACTGGGCGTGGTGGCGGACGAACTCCCGCTCCGCGCGTTAGGTGGCCTTGATCAGGCCGATGACGTGGCCCTCCGGGTCGTGCGCGACGCCGATCTCGATGCCCTCCATGACCTTGTCCGGTCCCATCAGCCGGGTGCCGCCGAGCGCCTGGACCTTGTCCAGGGCCGCCTCGACGTCAGGCACCTCCACGTAGACCGTGGTGTGGCCCGGCATCCCCTCGGGCATCTGGCCGACTCCGCCGCCGATTCCGATGCCCTGGCTGCTGAGGTTCTCCGACCGGTCGACTGTGCCGTAATTCCACTGATTATCGGCGTTGATAGACCAGCCAAACAGCTCGCTGTAAAACTCGCGGAGCTTAGCGGCGTCCTGGCCCATGATCTCGAAATGTACGACTGCCCCACCCATCCGACTGCCTCCCCTGCATTGTCCTATGGCACTGTGCCCGGCCCCGTCAGCATGCGCCGCGCTCCCCGGAGCGCCGGGATGGCCTGTTACAGGCCGGTTAACCGGTCGCCGGCCACCCCGCCCGGCACGGTAATGTGCCCGGAGCGTTACTGAGCGCTCCCGCGGCCAGCATCCAGTCCTGCTCATGCCCGGGAATCACAGCGGCATGCGCGCAGGTCGCATGCCCCGGCAGGAGGAATCACGGTGCCAGTGCAGCAGGCCAGCCGGCTACGGAATGTGCGCTACGACATCCGGGGCCCGGTCCTGCGGCGAGCTCGCGAGCTTGAGGCTGCCGGGCACCAGATACTCAAGCTCAACCTCGGCAACCCGGCGCCGTTCGGCCTGCACGCCCCCGACGACGTCGTCCGGGACGTCGTGCAGAACATCGGCGAGGCCCAGGGCTACAGCGACGCCCGCGGCATTCACGCCGGCCGGCTGGCCGTGGCCCAGGCCTTCGAGCGCAACGGGGTAGCCGGGGTCACCCCCGATGACGTGGTGCTCGGCAACGGGGTATCCGAGCTCATCGTGATGGCGCTGCAGGCGCTGATCGACCCCGGCGACGAGGTCCTGGTGCCCAGCCCGGACTACCCGCTGTGGACCGGCGCGATCAACCTGTGCGGCGGCCAGGCCGTGCACTACCGGTGCGACGAGGCCGAGGACTGGGCGCCCGACCTGGAGCACGCCGCCGCCCAGATCACCAGCCGGACCCGGGCCCTGGTGATCATCAACCCGAACAACCCGACCGGCGCGGTGTACTCGCGGCAGACCCTGACCGGGCTGCTCGACCTGGCCCGCCGGCACGGCCTGCTGGTGCTCACCGACGAGATCTACGACCAGATCCTGTACGAGGACGCGGTCCACCTGCCGGCCGCCGCGCTGGCCCCCGACCTGGTGGTGCTCACCCTCGGCGGGCTGTCCAAGACCTACCGGCTGGCTGGCTTCCGGTCCGGCTGGCTGGTCATCTCCGGGCCGCGCCAGCAGGCCGCCGACTACCTGGACGGCCTGGAACTGCTGGCCAACATGCGGATGTGCGCCAACGTGCCCGCCCAGTACGCCATCCAGACCGCGCTCGGCGGCCAGCAGAGCATCGCCCACCTGCTCGAGCCCGGTGGCCGGCTCCGCGACCAGCGCGACTTCGCCTGGCAGAAGATGAGGCAGATTCCCGGCGTGGACTGCGTCCGGCCGGCCGGCGCGCTGTACCTGTTCCCGCGCCTCAACCCGGACGTCTACAAGATCATCGACGACCAGCAGATGGTGATCGACCTGCTGGAGCAGCAGCACATGCTGCTGACCCACGGCACCGGCTTCAACCTGCCCACCACCGACCACCTGCGGCTGGTGTTCCTGGCCCCGGTGGACACCCTCGGCGACGCGATCGGCCGGCTGGCCACCTTCCTCGACGGATATCACCAGTAGCAACACCGCTGCATTATCCGCAACACTCCAGCAGCGAAAAAAGCCCCGGCGGGCTGAGTCCGCCGGGCTTTTTCGCGGCCTGTTTCCCGGCCCGCGAATCCTCCGCCTGCAGCATCCGCAGATGCCCGCAAGATCAGGATTGGACAGGCCCCTGGCCCGACTGATAACGGTTTGTTCATTTGTCGGTCGCATGCCTAGCTTGCCCAGCTGAGCCGGTGATAAGGATTGGCTGGGCATTTGCTCCACGCCGCAGCCATTTACGGGGGCTGGGTCGTGCCACCGGGGAGGCACCCTCCCCGGACATGAGGAGGCAGCGTGCTTCAAAACGCTCGTCCGCGGCCAGGCCGGGTTCTCGGCCTGGCCGCCATTCTCACTGCCGCGGGCCTGGCCTGCGGCTCCGGCCTTCCGGCGCTGGCCGCCCCGGCCGGGCATCAGGCCCGGGCGGCCCGCACGGCGCATGCGGCGCGCGCGGCAGTCATCAGCCGCACCGCGGGCCGGCCGCACATCCGGCGCCTGCTGCTGATCACCGGCGACCGGCTGGTGATCCGCTCGCAGGGGTCGCGCCGGCTGATCGCCAGCCGCGCCGCCGTCCAGGGCGACCCGATGATCAGCATGCGGCACGGCAGCAGCATCACCGAGGTCCCCGCGGCCGCGCTGCCCTACCTGGGCCGCGGCCTCAGCCCCGCGCTCTTCCAGCTCAGCGCCCTGGAGAAGGCCGAGTCCGGCGGGCGGCTGCCGGTCCGGGTCACCTTCACCGGGAGCCGGCCGTCCATCCCCGGGCTGACGGTCACGTCCTCGGGACCCGGCACGGCGGCCGGCTACCTGACCGCCGCCTCGGCGCCGGCCTTCGGTGCCGCGCTGCTGCGCCAGTACGGCGCCGACCACTCCGCCGGCAGTTACGGCACCGACGGCCTGTTCGGCCACAACGTGAGCATCACCCCGGCCGGCGCCGGGACCGTCGCCGCGGCGCGGACCGCGCCGGCCGGCACGGCCGGCCCCGCGTTCCGGATGCACACGCTGACCGTGCGCGGCACCAACCTGGCCGGCAAGCCGGACACCGGCGATGACGTGTTCATCGTCAACGCCGACAACGTGAATAGCTTTAACAGCTTCAGCGAGAACGACAACTTCTTCTGGCACGGCGTCGCGAAGTTCAGCATGCCCGCCGGGCACTACATGGCGTTCGTGACCTTCTTCAAGTTCACCAGGACCGGCGGCAGCATCCGCATGGTGATCGCACCCCAGTTCAGCGTCGCGGGCAAGCACAGCGTGCTGCGGGTGGCCGAGAAGTCGGCGTCCAGCAAGGTCACCATGACCACGCCGCGCCCCGCCCAGGACTACCAGTCCACCTTCGAGGTCGTGCGCGCCGACCAGCGCGGGCGGACCTTCACCATCTCCAGCGGCTGGGGTGACCCGTTCTCAGCGTGGGTCCGCCCGACGACCCGCAAGGTCACCGTCGGCTCGATGCACACCTACACCTCGGGCATGCTGATCTCGCCGCCGGCGGCGACCGCCAGCTACGCCTACAACCTCGACTTCCCCGGGCCGTCCGGGATCATCCCGTCGCAGCACTTCAGCGCCGGGACGACGGCCTCGGTCACCGAGCGCTACTACCAGGACAAGCCGACCAGCCACGCCGGCTGGGTCACCTTCGGCGGCACCAGGGAACAGCTGGAATTCGAGTTCCTGTCGATCCCCTACATCTCGATGCCGCAGGTGCAGACGCAGTTCTTCACCGCCGCGCCGAAGATCATGTGGGAGAACCAGATCTGGACCAACCTGAACCAGTTCGCCGGCTTCCAGACCGACCTGCTGCGCGTCTACCAGCCAGGCGAGCACCAGACGCAGAGCTGGAACCGCTACCCGCTGCACCCCGCGCAGGACACCACCCTGGGCGGCGCGGCGGCGGTGTTCCCGACCTTCACCTCGGCCGCCCGGCTCGGCAACCGGCTGGAGCTCAGCCAGTGGCCGTGGAGCGACAACCAGTTCGGGCACACCAGCGACGGGTTCTTCGGCAACGGCAACGCCGCCACCACCGGCAGCTACGTCATCGACCAGAACGGCAGGCGGATCGCCCGCGGCAACGCCGTGGACGGCATCCCGCTGATCAGGCTCAGCGCCGCGCCGTCCACCATTAAGTACACGCTGCGCGCCAGCCGGTCGGGCGGCAGCTTCTTCCGGCTGTCCCCGTCCAGCACGACCACGTGGACCTGGCACTCGAAGCCGGACCCGTCCGCGACGGTGCCCAAGGCGTGGGTCTGCGGCTACGAGGTCGTCCAGAACCAGTTCAAGGCCATCCGCACCTGCGCCGTGCAGCCGCTGCTCACCCTGAACTACCGGGTGCAGGGCATGGGCCTGGACGGCCTGACCCAGCCGGGCGCGCAGACGATCAGCCTGCACGTCGGGCACATCCAGCTCGGCGGATCGGCGGCCATCACCGGCGCGACCGCCCAGGTTTCCTACAACGACGGGGACAGCTGGGTGCCGGCCACCGTCACCGCGCAGGGCGGCGGCCGTTTCGCGATCACCTTTGACGCGCCTGCGGGGGTGGATGTGTCCCTGAAGGTCAGCGCGTCCGACGCCGGGGGAAGCTCGATCACCGAGACCCTCATCCGCGGCTACGGAGTCGGGCAGTGACCCGCGCGACCCGGCCCGGGCCGGCCAGTTCAGCACCGTCGAGCCAGCAGGGAGCAAGGCAGATGAAGGTGACCCGGGGCTCGCGCGGCTGGCGGCCCGCCCTGACAGTCCTGCACGCCGGGCGTGCCCGGCGGGCGGTGGCGGCCATCGCCGGCCTCCTGGCGGCGGGCGGGATGGTGGCCGCGGCCGCCCCCACCCCGGCCGCGGCCGCGCCGCACGGCACCGCCCCCGGCGCGGTGTCAGCCAGCACGAGGCTGGCCCGCGCCACCATGGCCAGCACCGCCGTCGTCCCGGCGGCGGCCCGGCCTGCCGCCCGGCTGCGCGCCGCCTGCCCGGCGGCCCGGGCCGGGCACATGCGCTGCTACACGCTGTTCCGGCCGCAGTACGCGGTGAACCAGGCGCTGATGCGCGGGGCTGTCACGCACCCGGAGGGCTGGGGAGCCAGGACACTGGAGCGCGCCTACCGGCTGCCGGTGAGCCGCAGGTCGCACCAGACCATCGCGGTGTCGATCTTCGGCCGCACGCCGAAGCTGGCCAGGTACCTGAAGATCTACCGGGAGCACTACGGGCTGCCGCCGTGCGGCACCGCCAGCGGCTGCCTGCGGATCGTCAACCAGCACGGCAAGGCCAGCCCGCCGGCGCCGAACGCGACCGGCTCGGGCTGGGACCTCGAGGTCACCCTCGATGTGTCGATGATCTCCGCGGCCTGCCCGCACTGCAAGATCATCGTCGTCGAGTCCAGTAATCTCAGCGACAACTCCCTGGGGCAGACCGACAACACTGCGGCGCGGCTGGGCGCGCAGGTGATCAGCAATAGCTATGGCCAGCGTGAGAACGGCCAGGCGATGGAGTTCCGCCGCGACTACCTGCACCACGGCCACATGACCGTGGTGTCCTCGGGCGACTCCGGCTACGACGCCGCCCAGTTCCCGGCCAACCTGGCCGGGGTGACGGCAGTCGGCGGCACCCAGCTGCGCCGGGCGCCGGGCAGCCGCGGCTTCACCGAGCAGGTGTGGAACGACCCCAGCCTGTTCGCCGCGGGCAGCAGCGGCTGCTCGGCCTACGTCGGCAAGCCGGGCTGGCAGCACGACGCGCACTGCCCGGGCCGGACCGTTGCTGACATCTCCGCCATCGCCGCCGACGTCCCGATCTTCAACGCCGCGTGGGGCGGCTGGATCACCGTCGCGGGCACCAGCGCCGCGGCGCCGTTCATCGCCGGCGTCTACGGCCTGGCCGGCAACGCCCGGCACATCACCCCGCGGCACCTGTACACCCACCGCGGCGACTTCTTCGACATCACCCACGGCAACAACGCGCTGCTCGGCACGCCCATGGCGACCTGCGGCCGGGACTACCTGTGCGTAGCGCGCAAGGGCTACGACGCGCCAACCGGGCTCGGCACCCCGGACGGCACCAGCGGGTTCTGAATCCAGGGGAAATCCCTGAAGTTTGGTCCGGGGGGCTTCGGCCCCCGGACCTTCCCGCTGATCGCCCGCGCCGCCCCTTGCTGTTATCACCCGGCGCCAGCCTCCTCTTGCCGCCATCAGCCTCTTGCTGTTATCGGGCGGGCGTGCTGGTATCGGACAGCCCGCTATCGGCCGGTTTGCCGTCGGTAGGCTGACGGCGTGCGGACGACATTCGAGCCACGGCTGGAGGTCAACGGCCAGCCGGCCAGCCTGGAGCAGCTGTGGGGCATGGACCTGGCCGCCCGCAGCCACTTCACCGCGATGCAGGTCCGCGGCCGCGCCACTCTCGGCCTGGAGTTTCACCTGACACGGCTGGACGCAGCGACGCGCGAGATGTTCGGCACCGGCCTGGACGGGGAGATGGTCCGCGGCTACATCCGGCATGCGCTCGGCGACGGCATCGCCGACGCGTCGGTGCGCGTGCACGTGTTCCGGCCCGGCGCCACGGTCGCCAACCTGGCCAGCGCGAACCCGGCCAGCGCGAACCTGGCCAGCGCGGGCGCGTCCGCCGCAGGCGGGACCGGCGCGGTCAGCGTCCTGGTGACGGTCCGTCGGCCGGCCGCGCCCGCTGGCCGGCCGGAGCGGCTGCGGCTGGTGACCTACCAGCGGCCGCTGGCCCACCTCAAGCACGGCGGCAGCTATGGCCAGAACTTCTTCGGCGGCCTGGCCGAGGCCAGCGGCTTCGACGACGCGCTGTTCGCCAGCCCGGACGGCGTGATCAGCGAGAGCTCGATTGCCAACATCGCGGTCGCCGACGGCGAGGCGCTGGTCTGGCCGGACGCCCCGGCGCTGCGGGGGGTGATGATGCAGGTACTGCAGCGCGAACTGGACCGCGCGGGAATGCCGTGGCGGTACGGGCCGGTCCGCGTCGCGGACCTGCCCCGGTTCTCCGGCGCGCTGGTCACCAACTCGCACGGCCTGGCCGCCGTCGCCGCCATCGGCGACCTGGAGCTGCCCGCCGGCGGGCCGGTGGTGAGCGCGGCCGCGGCGGCGCTGGAAGCGGCCCCGTATGACCCGCTCTGACCGGGTCGAGGCTAGGCCGGCAGGGTAAAAAAGGCATACGGCGGCCGCCATGCCCGGCGCGCCGCGAGGAGGAGGAGCGCATGAAGGCTGCCCGGCTGCACGCGATGGGTGACCTGCGGGTCGGCGACGAGCCGGCACCGGAGCCCGGGCCGGGCCGTCCGCTGGTGAAAGTGACGGCGATCGGGATCTGCGGCTCGGACCTGCACTGGTTCGAGGACGGCGGGATCGGCGACGCGGTGGTGCGCAGCCCGCTGGTACTCGGCCACGAGGCCGCCGGGGTGATCGCCAGCGGGCCGCGCGAGGGCGAGCGGGTCGCCATCGACCCGGCCATCCCGTGCGGCCACTGCGACCCGTGCCTGCGCGGCTACCGGAACCTGTGCGTCAACATCGTGTTCGCCGGGCACGGCGCCCAGGACGGCGCCATGCGCGACTACCTGACCTGGCCGGATGAGCAGCTGCACCGGCTGCCGGCAGAGATCTCCGACGCCGGCGGCGCCGCCCTGGAGCCGCTCGGCGTGGCCATTCACGCCTTCGACCTGGGTCACCTGCCGCTGGCCGGCACGGCCACCGTGGTCGGCTGCGGCCCCATCGGGCTGCTGCTGATCCAGGTGCTGCGCGCGGCCGGGGCCAGCTCGGTCATCGCCTTCGACCCGCTGCCGCACCGGCGCGAGGCGGCCGGCCGGGCCGGCGCGGACGCGATCGCCGACCCGGCCGGCGCCGACCTGCCCGCCCTGGCCGGCGGCGGCGCGGACGTGGCGTTCGAGCTCGCCGGCACCGACGCCGGGGTTCAGCTGGCCATGGAGACGGCCCGGCCGGGCGGCCGGGTCGTGCTGGGCGGCATCCCCGGCGATGACTGGACCCGGTTCCGGGCCGCCACGGCCCGGCGCAAGGGCCTGACCATCGCGATGGTGCGCCGGATGAACGAGGTCTACCCGCGGGCCATCGCGCTGGCCGCGGCGGGCAAGGCCGACCTGGACGGGGTGGTCAGCGACCGCTACCCGCTGGTCAAGGCGCCGGAGGCGTTCAGCGCCGCGACCCGGCGCACCGGCCTGAAGGTGATCATCGAGCCCGACCCCGGCACGGACTGACCCCGCGGCGGCCGGGCCAGGAGGGAGCATCGGTGCCGGACTTGTTCGCCACGCCGCGGATCACCGCGGAGTACCGGGACGACGGGACCATCGTGCTGCGGTCAGCGCAGGAACTGGCCGCGCACGAGGTCACCATCCTGGCCAGCCTGCGCCGCTGGGCGAAGGCCGGGCCGGATCACCCGCTGGCGGCCGAGCGCCCGCCCGGCGGCGGGCCGTGGCGGATGCTGAGCTACGGCGCGGCGGCCGCCGCGGCCGAGGCGGCCGGGCAGGGGCTGCTGGAGCTGGGCCTGGGCCCGGGCCGCCCGCTGCTGGTGCTGTCCGGGAACTCGGCCGGCCACCTGGTCATCTCGCTGGCCGCGATGACCGCCGGCATCCCGGTAGCGCCGGTCAGCGCCGCGTACTCGCTGCAGTCGCGCGACCATGCCCGGATCCGGCAGATCGCCGCGCTGATCACGCCCGGCGCGGTGTACGCCGAGGACGCCGGGCCGTTCGCCGCGGCGCTGGCCGCGCTGGACGGCATCCCGGTCATCACCGGCGGCCTGGCGGGCACCGGCCCGGACGGCACGAGCCCGGCCAGTGCCGGCCCGGGCGGCGGCGCGATCACGCTGGCCTCGCTCACCGCCGGCTCCCCCGGCCCCGAGGTCGCGGCCGCCTACGCCGCGCTCCGGCCCGGCACCGTGGCCAAGATCCTGTTCACCTCGGGCTCGACCGGCGCGCCCAAGGGCGTGCTGAACACGCACGGGATGCTGGCCGCCAACCAGCAGATGATCCGCCAGGGCTGGCCGTTCCTGGCCGCCGAGCGGCCGGTCATCGCTGACTGGCTGCCGTGGAGCCACACCTTCGGCGGCAACCACAACGCGAACATGATGATTGCCAGCGGCGGCACCCTGTACATCGACGGCGGGCGGCCCGCGCCGGGGCTGTTCGCGCAGTCGCTGGCCAACCTGGCCGACGTCGGCCCGACCATCCACTTCAATGTGCCGGCCGGCTACGCCCGGCTGATCCCGGCGCTGGAGACCGATCCGGAGCTCGCGCGGCGGTTCTTCGCCCGGCTGCGGCTGGCCTTCAACGCCGGCGCCGCGCTCCCGGCCGCGCTGCGCCAGCGGCTGGCCGACATCGCGCTGGCCACCACCGGCCGGCCGGTGCCGGTCACCACCTCCTGGGGGCTGACCGAGACTGCGCCCGCCGTGACCGCCGCCTACGACGCCGCCGACCCGGCCAGCGTCGGCGTGCCGCTGCCCGGCGCCGAGGTCAAGCTGGTCCCGGTGCCCGACGGGTACGAGATCCGGGCCCGCGGGCCGAACGTCACGCCCGGCTACTTCGGGCGGCCCGACCTGACCGCGGAGGCGTTCGACGAGGAGGGGTTCTACCGGACCGGCGACGCGGTCCGGCTGCTGGCCAGCGCTGACCCGCGGGACGGGGTCGCGTTCCGGGGCCGGCTGGCCGAGGACTTCAAGCTGCTGACCGGCACGTTCGTGCACGTGGGCGCGGTGCGCACGGCGCTGCTGTCGGCCATCCCGCTGCTAGCCGACGCGGTGATCGCGGGCGAGGGCCGGTCCTGCACCGGCGCGCTGGC
>DASUBV010000304.1:0-12586 GCA_035763085.1 Streptosporangiaceae bacterium
GGCCGTGGCGGCCCTGGCGGTAACGCCCGCCGCGCGGGCGGTCCTGGCGGCCCTGGCGGGGCCCGGCGGCCGGCCGGGGCGCGGCTGCGCACCAGCGCGGCGCGCATGGCGCCGGCCCGGGCCCGCGCGATCCTGCGCCGCCGCAACCCGCGGCACCGGCTGAACGCCACGCTCCTGGTCATCGCCGTGATCTTGTCGCTGTTCGCCGGGCGGCTGGTGCAGATGCAGGGCCTGGAATGGGCGCACTACCGGACGCTGGCCCAGAAGCAGCGGACGGACAAGATACCGATCCCGACCCTGCGCGGCTCGATCACCACCAGCGACGGCCAGATCCTGGCCATGACCAGGGAGACCGACACCGTCATCGCCGACCCGAAGCTGATGAAGACCCCGGCGCAGCGCCAGCATGTCGCGCTGGCGCTGGCCAGCCCGCTGCAGATGTCCCCGGCGGACATCGCGGACCTGCTCGACCACCCGTCCTCGCCGGAGTACCAGGTGCTGAAGAAGGGGATCAGTTCCGCTGATGCCCGGCGCATCAGCAAGCTGGAACTGCCCGGCATCACGCTGGACCCCAGCTATGCCCGCTCATACCCGGACGGCACCCTGGCCGCCAACCTGGTCGGCTTCACCACTGTCAATTCCGATGGCGACCTGGCCGGGGCGGCCGGCCTGGAGTCGCGCTACAACCGGCTGCTGGCCGGCCGCGACGGCAGCCAGGAAGTCGAGCAGAGCGCGACCGGGGTGCAGATCCCGCTGACCCAGGCCAAGGTCGACCCGCCCGTCCCGGCCCGGAATCTGCGGCTGACCATTCAGTCCAGCATCCAGTACGAGGCCGACCGGCAGTGCCGGCTCCAGGTCGCCATCGCCAAGGCGCGCAACTGCTCGATCGTGGTCATGCAGCCGGGCACCGGGAAGATCCTGGCCATGGCCCAGTACCCGACCTACAACCCGAACATGCCGGTGCCCAGCCTGGATAAGACCCGCAACATCGCGGTGGCCAACGTGTTCGCGCCCGGCAGCACGCTCAAGCCCATGACCGTCGCGGCGGCCCTGGAGCGCGGCGGCCAGACGCCGGAGTCCACCTACACCGTGCCCGACCAGATCACCGTGCAGGGCTTCCACTTCCATGACGCCGAGCCGCACCCCACCGCCAAGTACACGATCAACGGGATCCTGGCCAACTCGCTGAACGACGGCATGGTGCAGATCGTGCAGAGCATCACCCCGCAGCAGCAGTACGACTACCTGCGCGCCTTCGGGCTCGGCCAGGTGTCCGGGCTGGACCTGCCCGGCGAGAGCCCGGGCCTGGTGATCAAGCCGGGGACCAGGAACTACTGGCTCAACGAGCCGTACGAGATGTCCTTCGGCCAGGGCATCGGGGTCACCGCCATCCAGATGGCCAGCGCCTACGCCGCCATCGCCAACGGCGGTGTCCGGGTCCAGCCCTCGATCGTGGCCGGGACGACCAGCGCGGCCGGCACGTTCACCCGGGCCCCCAAACCGTCCAGCAAGCGGGTCATCCAGGCCAGCACCGCCCGGGCGCTGATGGCGATGATGGAGCAGGTGCCCCGCGTCGATGCCCGGCAGGGCGTGCCGTGGGGCATGATCGCGGGATACCCGGTCGCGTCCAAGACCGGGACCGCGCAGGTCTCCGACGGCGGCAAGTGCGGCCTGTGCCAGTACGGATCCAGCTATATCGGCATCGCACCCGCGCAGAGCCCGAAGCTGGTCGTGGCGGTCAACATCCAGGACCCCACCGCGCACGGCTACTACGGTGACGAGATCGCCGGCCCGGTCTTCTACCACGTCATGAAATTCGCGCTGCAGACCCTGAAGATCCCGCCGACGCACGCCCAAGCGCCGCACATCCGGCTCATGCAGCCGTGAACGGGGGTAACCTCAGCCCGTGCCAGCGGTCCTGCGTCCAGAACGCGTTCCAGTGCGCCCGTTTGCGGGGCTTGCGGTGCTGCTTGGCCTGAAGACCTCCGGCCAGGAGGCGCTGGATGCATTCACCGGCGTCAGCGGGCCTTCGGGGGTGACCGGCATCACCCACGACTCCCGCCAGGTGCGCCCCGGTGACCTGTATGTCGCGCTGCCCGGCAGCCAGGTCCACGGTGCGCAGTTCTGCGCCGCCGCCGCGGCGGCGGGTGCCGCGGCGGTGCTCACCGACCCGGCCGGCCGTGACGAGGCCGTCCGGGCCGGGCTGCCGGCCTTCGTGGTCGCCGACCCGCGGGCCCGGCTGGGCGAGGTCGCGGCCTGGATCTACGGCTACCCGTCGGAGCGGCTGCTGCTGCTCGGGGTGACCGGGACCAGCGGCAAGTCCACCACGACCTACCTGCTGGAGTCCGGGCTGCGCGCGGCCGGCTACCAGGCGGGCCTGATCGGCGGGGTGCAGACCAAGATCGGCGCGGAGGTCCTGCCCAGCCAGCTGACGACCCCCGAGGCCACCGACCTGCAGGCGCTGTTCGCGGTCATGGCGCAGCGCCGGGTGCTGGCCGCGGCGATGGAGGTCTCCAGCCACGCGCTGGCGCTGGGCCGGGTGGACGGGGCCCGCTACGACGTCGCGATCTTCACCAACCTGTCCCAGGATCACCTGGACTTCCACCCCACCATGGACGGCTATTTCGCGGCCAAGGCGCAGCTGTTCACGCCGCGCTACGCCGCGGCGGGCGTGGTCAACATCGACGACGCGCGCGGCCGCCAGCTCGCCGCGCAGGCCGAGATCCCGGTGACCACCTTCTCCGCCGAGGGGCGCCCGGAGGCCGACTGGCGGGCCGCCGACGTGCGGCCCGGCGCCGACGGCAGCACGTTCCGGGTGATCGGCCCCGGCGGCGTGGCGGCCGACGCGTCCGCGGTGCTGCCCGGCCGGTTCAACGTGTCCAACGCGCTGGCGGCCATCGTGGGCCTGGTCGAGGCCGGGATCGGGCTGTCGACCGCCGTGGCGGGCGTGGCGGCCTGCCCGGGGGTGCCGGGGCGGCTGGAGCGGGTCGAGGCAGGCCAGGACTTCACCGTGCTGGTGGACTACTCCCACAAGCCCGGCGCCGTCGAGGCCGTGCTGAGCGCGCTGCGCCAGGTCACCGCGGGCAGCCTGACGATCGTGCTGGGCTGCGGCGGGGACCGGGATCAGGCCAAGCGCCCGCTGATGGGGCGGGCGGCCGCGGCGCTGGCCGATTACGCCATCTTCACCAGTGACAACCCGCGCTCAGAGGACCCGCTGGCCATCTTGTCGCAGATGCTGGCCGGGGCGGCGCAGGCGCCCGCGGAAGGCCGGGCCGAGGTGACCGTGCTGCCGGACCGCGCCGCGGCCATCGAGGCCGCGATCACGTCGGCGGGCAAGGGCGACGTGGTGCTGATCGCGGGCAAGGGACACGAGACCGGGCAGTACGTGGGCACCGCGGTGATCCCGTTCGACGACCGCGAGGTCGCGGCCCGGGCACTGGCCCGGCGCCGCGGCGGCGAGGATGCGACGATATCGCCCGGCCGGCTCATTCCGGTGCGCCGGCAGGCCAGAGGGCCGGGCCCGGATGAGCCCGGGCCGTCCGCAGCTGACCCGGAGGATGCGTGATCCCGCTGTCCGTGGCACAGCTCGCCGAGATCACCGGCGCTGTGCTCGATGAGGTGCCCGACCCTGCCGCGGTGGTGACCGGGCCGGTAGTGATCGACTCGCGTGACGTGCGGCCGGGCAGCCTGTTCGCGGCCCTGCCCGGCACCCGCACCGACGGCCACGCCTTCGCCGCCGCGGCGGCGGCAGCCGGGGCGGCGGTGACCCTGGCCACCCGGCCGGTCGGCACCCCGGCGCTGCTCGTCGCCGACGTGCCGGCCGCCCTGGCCGCGCTGGCCGCGGCGGTGGTACGGCGGCTGCCGGACCTGACGATCGCGGGCATCACCGGCTCGGCGGGCAAGACCACGACCAAGGACCTGACCGCCCAGCTGGTGGAGACGCTGGGCCCCACGGTGGCGAACAAGGCCAGCTACAACAACGAGATCGGTCACCCGCTGACGGTGCTGCGGGTCACCGGGGAGACCCGCTACCTGATCTCCGAGATGTCCGCGCGCGGGCCTGGTCACATCGCGGCGCTGTGCGCGACAACGCCGCCACGGCTGGGCGCGGTGCTGTGCGTCGGCCACGCGCACGCCGGCGAGTTCGGCAGCATCGAGGCAGTGGCCCGGGCCAAGAGCGAACTGCCGGCCGCGCTGCCGGCCGGCGGGGTCGCCGTGCTGAACGCCGACGACCCGCGGGTGGCGGCGATGGCGGCGGTCACGCCGGCCCGGGTGGTCACCTTCGGCCGGTCGGCCGGCGCCGCCGTGCGGGCGGCCGGCGTCCGCGCCGACGAGCAGGGCCGGGCCTGCTTCACCCTGATCACCGCCGGGGGATCGGCGCCGGTCCGGCTGCGGCTGCACGGCGAGCACCACGTGACCAACGCGCTGGCCGCCGCCGCGCTGGCCGCCGAGCTGGGGATGAGCACCAGCAGTATCGCCGCGGGCCTGTCGGAGGCGGTTGCCCGCAGCCGGTGGCGGATGGAGGTCACCGAGCGCGGCGACGGGGTCACGATCATCAACGACGCCTACAACGCCAACCCCGAGTCCGTGCGCGCCGCGCTGGCCGCGCTGGCGGCCATGACCGGCGGGCGGCGCGGGTTCGCGGTGCTCGGCCACATGACCGAGCTGGGGGCGGAGGCAGAGAAGTTCCACGAGGAGGCGGGCCGGCAGGCCGCGCAGGCCGGCGTCGCCGGGCTGATCGTGGTCGGCCAGGACGCGGCGCCGATCCTGACCGGGACCAAGGCGGTGCCGTCCTGGCAGGGTGAGCTGCTGCACGTCCCCGATAAGGCCGCCGCGCTCGCCGCGCTCGGCGAGCGGCTGCGGCGCGGCGACGTGGTACTGGTCAAGGCCTCGCACTCGATCGGCCTGGAGGAGGTGGCGCTGGCGCTGACCGGCGAGCGCCCGCTGCCCGCCGGCGGGGAGCCCGCGGCGGGTCACCCGGAGCCCACCGCGTGAAGACCATCCTGGTGGCGGCCAGTATCTCCGCGGTACTGGCGCTGTTCGGCACGCCGCTGTGGATCCGGCTGCTGCGCCGCCGCGGCTACGGCCAGCTGATCCGCGAGGAAGGGCCGGCCGCGCACCTGACCAAACGGGGCACCCCGACGATGGGCGGCGCCGTCTTCGTGATCGCCGCGGTGATCGGCTATTTCATCGCGCATGCGGTCACCAACGACCCGATGTCCTCCTCGGGCCTGCTGGTGCTCGCCCTGATGGCGGGCCTGGGCCTGGTCGGGTTCGTCGATGACTTCATCAAGATCTACCGGCAGACCAGCCTGGGCCTGCGCAGCGGGGCCAAGCTGGCCGGGCAGGCGGTGGTCGGCGCGCTGTTCGCCCTCGAGGTGCTGCGCCACCCGGACGGGTTCGACCTGTCCCCGGCCGACCCGCACTTCTCCTTCCTGCGCGACTTCGGCCCGTCGATCGGCGTGCTGCCGTTCGTGATCTGGATCGTCATCATGATCGCCGGCACGTCCAACGCGGTGAACCTGACCGACGGACTGGACGGCCTGGCCACCGGCGCCACCTGCCTGGTGCTGGCCGCCTACGTGCTGATCGGCATCTGGCAGGAGCGCAACGACTGCACCAACTTCCTGGCCCCGCAGTGCTACGCGATCCGCGACCCGCTGGATATGGCGGTCGTGGCGGCCGCCGTGCTGGGGGCCTGCTTCGGGTTCTTGTGGTGGAACGCGCCGCCGGCCCGGATCTTCATGGGCGACACCGGCTCGCTGGCCCTGGGCGGCGTGCTGGCCGGCCTGGCCGTCTGCACCAAGACCCAGCTGCTGCTGCTGGTCCTGGGCGGCCTGTTCGTGATCATCACGCTGTCGGTGATCATCCAGGTCGGCTCGTTCAAGATGACCGGCAGACGGGTGTTCCGGATGGCGCCGCTGCAGCATCATTTCGAGCTGCTGGGCTGGGCCGAGACGACGATCGTGATCAGGTTCTGGATGATCTCGGGCCTGTGCATCGCCCTGGGACTGGGCATCTTCTACGTCGAGTGGCTGCCCGGCTGACCCGCCCGCGGCGCCCGGAACGCGACACGCGGCCGGATGTCCCCCGCCCGGCGGGGGCGGCCACCGACACTGGAGACATGAAGCTGCTTGCACGGGGCATGGCCGGGCGGACCGGGGCACAGCACAACGGGATACAGCACACCAGGACCCCGCGCACCGGGACCCCGCGCACCGGGACTCCGCGCGTCAGCGTCCAGCGCGCCGGGGCGCGCGGGTGAGCGCCGCCACGGGCCCGGGCAGCGGGCGCGCCGAGGCCCCGGCCGCCGCCCGGCCGGGCCCGGACCGGTCAGGCAGCCCGCGTGACTCGCTGGCCCGGCTGGTCGGGCTGCTGGACCGCCCGCTCACCTCGTACTACCTGATCCTGGGCTGCACGCTGCTGCTGCTGGCCCTGGGCCTGGCCATGGTGCTGTCCACGTCCTCGGCGCTCGCCCTGGACAGCGACCAGTCGCCGTACGGCGCGTTCCAGAAGCAGCTCCTGGGCGCGCTGGGCGGCCTGGTGCTGATGTGGATCGCGGCGCGGGCCGCGCCGCGGCTGTACCGGGCGGCGGCCTACCCGCTGCTGGGCGTCAGCGTGGTGGGACTGCTGCTGGTGCAGGCCTTCGGCGACGAGATCTCCGGCGGCACCCGCTGGCTGAACATCGGCGGGTTCGCGGTGCAGCCGTCGGAGTTCGCCAAGCTGGCCTTCGTGCTGTGGGGCGCCGACCTGCTGGCCCGCAAGGAGGCCATGGGGCAGCTCAAGGAGTGGCGGCAGCTGCTGATGCCGCTGATGCCCGGCGCGGCGATCCTCGCGCTGCTGGTGGTGATCGGGGACGACCTGGGCACCACCTTCATCCTGCTGGTCATCTTCATGGCCTTGCTGTGGGTGGTGGGCACGCCAGCCCGGCTGTTCATCGGCATGCTCGGGCTGATCGCGTTCGTGCTGCTGATCCTGATCATCGTGGCCCCCTACCGGCTGCAGCGGATCACCGGCTTTCTCGACCCGCAGGCCAACAGGCTCAGCTCCGGCATGCAGGAGCTGCAGGGCATGTACGCGCTGGGATCCGGCGGCCCGCTGGGCGTGGGCCTGGGCGGCAGCAAGGAGAAGTGGGGCTGGGTGCCCAACAGCCCCAACGACTACATCTTCGCGATCCTGGGCGAGGAGCTCGGCCTGATCGGGACGCTGTGCGTGGTGTTCCTGTATGGCGGCATCGCCTACGCCGGCCTGCGGATCGCCCGCCGGGTCCCCGACACCTTCATGCGGCTGGCCGCGGCCGCGGCGACCATGTGGATCGTGGTCGAGGCGATGGTGAACATGGGCGCGGTGCTCGGCCTGCTGCCGATCACCGGGGTGCCGCTGCCGCTGGTGTCCGAGGGCCTGTCCTCGCTGGTCGTCACGATGGTGGCCTTGGGCATGCTGATGAGCTTCGCGCGGCATGAGCCCGGCGCGCGGCAGGCGCTGGCCGACGCTGGTCCCGGCGTGCCCCGCCGGGTCCTAAGCTGGCTGGGCCTGGGACCGCGACGGCGCTGACGCAGCCGTGGCGTGAGTTGCCCGGGCGGAGGAGAGTGAGGCACGGATGGCGATGAGCGTTGTCATCGCGGGCGGCGGGACCGGTGGTCACATCGAGCCCGCGCTCGCGCTCGCCGATGCGCTCCGGGAAGCCGACCCGGAGACCCTGATCACCTGCCTGGGCACTGAGCGCGGCCTCGAGACCCGGCTGGTCCCCGCCCGGGGCTACGACCTGGCGCTGATCCCGCCGGTCCCGCTGCCCCGGTCGCTGACTCCGCAGCTGCTGTCGGTCCCGTCCCGGATGGCAGCCTCGGTGGGCGCCGCGGTCAAGATCCTGGACCGGACCCGCGCGCAGGTCCTGGTCGGCTTCGGCGGCTATGTCGCCACGCCCGGCTACCTGGCCGCCTGGCGGCGCGGCGTGCCGATCGTGGTGCACGAGGCGAACTCCCGGCCGGGCCTGGCCAACCGCATCGGGGCGCGGCTGACGTCCCGCGTGTTCACCGGCCAGCCCGGCGTGCGGATGCCGCACGGCCGCTACATCGGCATCCCGATCCGGCGGCAGATTGCCCGGCTGGACCGGCTCGCGCTCACCGACGAGGCGCGCGCGCACCTCGGGCTGCGGCCCGACCTGCCGGTGCTGCTGGTGACCGGCGGCTCGCAGGGCGCCCGGTCGATCAACCGGGCGGTGCTGGGCGCCGCCCGCGAGCTGGCCGCATCCGGCATCCAGGTGCTGCACATCATCGGGCCGAAGAACGCCGACGTGCCGGTTCCGCCGCGCGGCGAGGTCCCGTACGTGGTGCTGCCCTACCTGGACCGGATGGACGTGGGCTACGCGGCCGCGGACTTCGCGCTGTGCCGCGGCGGGGCGATGACCTGCGCCGAGATGACAGCGGTCGGCCTGCCGGCCGCGTACGTCCCGCTGCCGCACGGCAACGGCGAGCAGCGCATGAACGCGCTGCCCATCGAGCAGGCCGGCGGCGGGCTGATCGTGGCGGACAATGAGCTGACGCCGGAGTGGATCATCGGCACGCTGCTGCCGGTGCTGCTGGACGCCGAGCTGCTGGCCGCCATGTCCAAGGCAGCGGCTGGCACCGGTCACCGCGACACCGACCGGCTGCTGGCCGCGGAGGTGCTGGAGGTGGCCAGCCGGTCCAACCCCCGGCACCGGTAACTCCTCCCCGGGTCCGGGGGCGGCGCCCCAGGGCGCCGGGTGCTGCAGGGGTGGCCCCGGGCTGGCCGGGCGGGGCAGCCGCGGGGACGACAGAGTGGGACGACGGAGTGAGGAGGGCGAGATGGGCCTGGTGACGCCGTCAGAGGCGGTGCCGCTCAGCGAGCTGGGCCGGGTGCACTTCACCGGCATCGGCGGCGCGGGCATGTCCGGCATCGCCCGGATCATGCTGGCCGGCGGCGTGACCGTCTCCGGCACCGACTCGGCCGCCTCAGCGCAGCTGGACGAGCTGGCCGCCCTCGGTGCCCAGGTTGCCGTCGGCCACGCCGCCGGGCACCTGGGGGACGCCGACACGCTGGTGGTGTCCACGGCCATCCGGCCCGACAACCCCGAGCTGGCGGAGGCCCGGCGGCGCGGGCTGCGGGTGCTGCACCGGTCAGCCGCGCTGGCCTCGGTGATGCTGGGCCGGCAGGGCATCGCGGTGGCCGGCACCCACGGCAAGACCACCACGACCTCCATGATCACCACGGTGCTGCGCGACGCCGGGGCCGATCCGTCCTACGTGATCGGCGGCATCCTGGCCGGGACCGGCCGCGGCGCGGACGCCGGGAGCGGGCCGGCCTTCGTGGCCGAGGCCGACGAGAGCGATGGCTCGTTCCTGAACCTGTCGCCCGACGCGGCGGTCGTGACCTGCGTGGAAGCAGACCACCTGGACAACTACGCCGACCTGGCGCAGATCGAGGCGGCCTTCCGCGCCTTCGCCGGCCGGATCAGCCCCGGCGGCCTGATGGTGACCTGCGCCGATGACGGCGGGGCGCGCAAGCTCGCGGACACCGCCCGGGCCGACGCCGGGGCGGCAGGCCGCCGGCTGCGGCTGGTGAGCTACGGTACCGCCGCGGACGCCAGCTACCGCGTCAGCGGCGTGGCGCCCAGCGGCATGACGGTCAGCCTGGTCATCACCGGCGGCCCCGGCACCCGGGCGGCTGGCGCCGGCCCGGTGCCGGTCCGGCTCGCGGTGCCCGGCGCGCACAACGCGCTCAACGCGGCGGCGGCGTTCGCGCTGTGCGCCGAGCTCGGCATCGAGCCGGCCCGGATCGCCGCGGGCCTGGCCGGGTACGCCGGCGCGCGGCGCCGCCTGGAGCCCAAGGGCGAGGCGGACGGCGTGCTGGTCCTGGACAGCTACGCCCACCACCCGACCGAGCTGGCCGCTGACCTGGCCGCGGCCCGCGACATTGCCTCCGGCGGGCGGGTGATCGCGCTGTTCCAGCCTCACCTGTTCAGCCGCACCCGGATCTTCGCCGGGCAGTTCGGCGCGGCCCTGGGCCGGGCCGACGAGGTCATCGTGCTGGACATCTACGCGGCCCGCGAGGATCCCGAGCCCGGCGTGACCGGGCGGCTGGTGGCGGACGCCGTGCCCGGCGGCCAGGCTCAGTTCCTGCCCGCCCGCGCCGCCGCCCCGGCGGTGGCGGCCGGGCTGGCCAAGCCGGGCGACGTGGTGCTGACGATGGGTGCCGGCGATGTCACCGCGCTCGGCCCGCTGATCGTGGCGGCGCTCCGCGAGCGCGCGGGCGAGCCCGGTGCCGATGTCCCTGCCCCCGGACGGACGGGGCGGGCGTGACCGGCCCGGGGACCGCGGCCGGCCCGTCGGGCGCCGGGACCGCCGCCGCGCCGGCCCCCGCCGCGACCCGCGCGCCGCGCGGCCCGGCCCGGCGCGGGGATCCGTGGCGCACCGCGTTCGTGTGCGTCCTGGCCCTGGCCATCCTGGTGGGCGCGGTCTGGGCACTGCTGGGCTCCAGCCTGCTGGTGGTCCGGAACGTCCAGGTGGACGGGAGTCATAACGTCGGTGCGGCCCGGATCCGCGCCGCGGCGCGGATCCCGCCGGGCACCCCGATGGCGCGGCTGGACTCCGGCGCCGTGGCCCGGCGGGTGGAGCAGATTCCCCAGGTGCGGTCGGCCCGGGTGAGCCGGTCCTGGCCAGACACCGTGGTCATCACCGTGCAGGCCCGCACGCCCGCCCTCGCGGTCCGCGCCGCGGGCCAGTTCGAGCTGGTGGACGTCGACGGGGTCGTGGTCAGGACCGTCAGCAGCCGCCCGGCCGGGATGCCGGTGCTGCGCGAGCCGCCCTTCCAGCTGCGCGGCAGCCCGGCGGTCCGGGCGGCGGTCCTGGTGCTCAACCACCTGCCCGCCGGGATCCGGGCCCGGGTCCGGTCGGTCACCGCCGACCCGGTGACCAACGGGGTGACCCTGTCGCTGCGCGGTGGCGTCACCGTGCGCTGGGGCGGTCCCGGCCGGCCGGCGGCCAAGGCGCGCGAGCTGCAGGCGCTGATGCGCACGCACTCACGCCACTATGACGTCAGCTCACCGCAGGTAGCGGTGACGTCGTGACGGCGGTCATGTCCGGCCCGGCGGACCGGGACGCGGGCCGCAGCCGGGGCATCTGGCGCGGGCGGGAAGGTTTCGGTCACCCCCTCGCGGGGTTGCCGCCGCCGCGCGGCGACACGCCGGGCGGCGTTGGCTACCAGTTAGTTGACCGCAGGTAGGGCGCAACCCTACTGTCCCTATCAGTCGGCAGCTTGACATAACTCTAAATCTCAAGTTGAGGGTGAGAGTTTGGCCGTGCCGGAATCCGCGGAAACAGCCCGGCCGATGGGGGCAAGGGTGGGCGAACTCAGCAGCAGGAGTTAGCCGGGCTCGGCAGCAAGACTGGCCATAGCCCGCGGCGTCGCGGAGACGTGGCACAGCGAACGAGCGGAAAGGGTTCCTCCTCGTGGCAGCACCGCAGAACTACTTGGCGGTCATCAAGGTCGTCGGTATCGGCGGGGGCGGCGTCAACGCCGTGAACCGGATGATCGAAGAGGGACTCAGGGGCGTTGAGTTCATCGCGATCAACACCGATGCGCAGGCCCTGCTGATGAGCGATGCCGACGTCAAGCTCGACGTCGGCCGCGAGCTGACCCGTGGCCTGGGCGCCGGGGCTAATCCCGAGATCGGCGCCAAGGCGGCCGAGGACCACCGGGAGGAGATCGAGGAGGTCCTCAAGGGGGCCGACATGGTCTTCGTCACGGCGGGCGAGGGCGGCGGCACCGGCACCGGCGGCGCGCCCGTGGTGGCCAGCGTCGCCCGGTCGCTGGGCGCGCTGACCATCGGCGTGGTCACCCGGCCATTCGGGTTCGAGGGCAAGCGCCGGGCCACGCAGGCCGACAGCGGCATCGAGCGGCTGCGCAGCGAGGTCGACACCCTCATCGTCATCCCCAACGACCGGCTGCTGTCCATCTCGGACCGGCACGTAAGCGTGCTGGACGCGTTCAAGGCGGCCGACCAGGTGCTGCTGTCCGGTGTTCAGGGCATCACCGACCTGATCACCACCCCCGGCCTGATCAACCTGGACTTCGCCGACGTCAAGTCGGTCATGTCCGGGGCGGGCTCGGCGCTGATGGGCATCGGCTCGGCGCGCGGCGATGACCGCGCGGTGGCCGCCGCCGAGATGGCCATCTCCAGCCCGCTGCTGGAGGCCAGCATCGACGGCGCGCACGGCGTGCTGCTGTCTATCCAGGGCGGCTCGGACCTGGGCCTGTTCGAGATCAACGAGGCGGCTCAGCTGGTCTCCAACTCGGCCGCCCCGGAAGCCAACATCATCTTCGGCGCGGTCATTGACGACGCGCTCGGCGACGAGGTCCGGGTCACGGTGATCGCGGCCGGCTTCGACGAGATGGCCGACGGCCGCGGCCGGCCCGGCCACGCGGCACTCGGCGGGAGCGGCGGCGGCTCGTTCGGCAGCCCCGCCCCGGCCGCGCCGGCCTGGCGGGCCCCGGCCCCGGCCCCGGCCGCGCCCGCCGCCCCGCCGGCACCGGCTGCGCTGCCTGAGCCGCCCGCGACCCCGCTGGC
>DASUBV010000305.1:0-7559 GCA_035763085.1 Streptosporangiaceae bacterium
GCGGCCGCGGCCTGCTCATCGTGGCCTCGCTGAGCGACGAGTGGGGGTCCTACCCGCGCGGCCCGGCCGGGAAGGTGGTCTGGGCCAGGATGCCCGCCAAGCAGGCACCCGCCTCCTAACTTAGCCGCGACAGAGCTGACAGCAGGCTGCCCGGCCGCAAGCAGGCCGCACGCGGATATCGGTCATTCCGGCCAGCACCAGCATTGCCCGGCTCAGCACGTCCGCCTATGCCCGCGTGTTGCCGGATAAGGGCGCCAATCTGGTCGGGCGGCACCGGCCTGCGGACGACCTGGTTCGCCGCGCACATCACCACCTACCACCCGGTGAAGATCAACACCGAGACCAGCCCGCTAGGTCCCGGCCCGAGCGGCGTGCCGGTGCCGCTGACCGGCCTGCACGGCCAGTAGCCCGCGGCGGCGCCCGGGTGGCCACGGTGCGTGGTGCCACTGGCTGCCCGGGTGAGCGAGCCCGGGCCGGCTAGCTCAGGGCCGCCTCGGGCCAGGAGTCGCGGTCGCGGTCCCCGCTGCCGGGTGCCGCAGCGGCGGCCTGGGCGACCAGGAGCCGGCCGGTGTGCGCGATGTGGCGTGACATGGCCACGCCTGCGGCGGCCGGGTCGCCCGCGGCGATGGCCTCGATGACCGGCAGGTGCGCGGCGGCGATGTCGGCCAGGCCGCGGGACCGGCCGGCCGTGGAGGCGCCCAGCGTGCGGGTGGCGTCCCGGAGGTTGTCGACCAGCACGGTGAGCCTGGCGTTGCCGGCCGCCTCCAGGATGATCCGGTGCAGCCGCTGGTCATGGTGCATGAACGAGCGCTCGTCGCCGCGGGCGGCGGCCGCGCGCATCTGGTCCAGCTCGGCGGTCAGGCGCGCAGTCAGGCCGGCGGTCGGGCGGGCCGCGGCGCGGCGCGCCGCCGGCACTTCGAGCAGCAGGCGGAGCTGGAAGATCTCCGCGATGTCGGCGGCGCCGGGAGCCACGATCCGGAACCCGCGGTTGCGCTCGAACCCGACCATTCCGGCCTCGGCCAGCCGCATCAGCGCCTCGCGCACCGGGCTCCTGGACACCCCCAGGTAGCTGGCGACCTGAGACGCCGAGTAGAGCTGCCCGGCCTGCAGCGTCCCGTCCCGGACGGCGGCCCGGATCGCGGCCACCGCCTGGTCGGCGAGCGACTCGGCCGGGCCGGCCAGCGGGCCGAGCCCGGCGGCCGGCTGCTCACGGGGCATGGCGTCACCCTAGCCCGTCTCCGTGAATCTGACATGTAGCATGCTACATGCGACTCTCCTTCAGTGCGGAGGTGCGACGGTGGAGACATGGCTACGGACGCGGACCTGATCCCGGCGGCTCCCGGCCGGGCGCAGCCATCCCCGGCCGAGATCGCGGCGGCGCTGAGCCGGGCCGGGCTGGCCGATGTCAGCCACAGCACGCTGCGGCGCGCCCTGTACTCCAGCGACGCCTCGCTCTACCGGGTCGTGCCTGCGGTCGTGGCCTGCCCCCGCGACGCCGGTGAGGTAGCCGCCGCCCTGGCCGCGTGCGCATCCCTCGGCGTGCCGGTGACCAGCCGCGGCGCCGGGACCTCGATCGCGGGCAACGCGATCGGGGCCGGGGTGATCCTGGACTTCCGCCAGCACATGAACCAGATCGTCAGCCTCGACCCTGGCGCGGGCACGGCGACGGTGCAGCCAGGCGTGGTGCAGGCCGCGCTGCAGCGCGCCGCTGCCCCGCACGGGCTGCGGTTCGGCCCCGATCCGTCGACTCACGACCGGGCCACCCTCGGCGGCATGATCGGCAACAACTCCTGTGGCTCGCGGTCGCTGCAGTACGGCCGGACCGCCGAGAACGTGCTCGCGCTGGAGGTGCTGACCGGCACGGGCACCAGCCTGCAGCTGGCCGGACCGCCGGGCGGCGGTCCGGCCGGCGCCGGGCGCGCGGGGCCGGGGCCGGCGGGCGCGGGCGGGCCGGACGGAGCCGGTGATCCGCAGCTGGCCGCGCTCCGCGAGATCGTGGCGGGCGGGCTGGGCACGATCCGGACTGAGCTAGGCCGCTTCGGGCGGCAGGTGTCCGGCTACGCCCTGGAGCACCTGCTGCCCGAGCGCGGCTTCGACGTGCGCCGTGCCCTGGTCGGCAGCGAGGGCACGCTGGGCATCGTCACCGGGGCCACGGTGCGCCTGGTCCGCGACCCGCCGCACCGCATCCTCGCCGTGCTGGGCTACCCGGACATGGCCAGCGCGGCCGACGCCGTCCCCGCGATCCTGCCGCTGCGCCCGGCGACCTGCGAGGGGATGGACTCGCGGCTGGTCGACGTGGTCCGCCGTCGCCGGGGTGACAGCCGGGTGCCCGCACTCCCGGCCGGCTCGGGCTGGCTGCTGGTCGAGGTCACCGGGGAGAGCCGGGACGAGGCGCTGAGCGAGGCGCGGCGGGTGCTGCGCACCGCGGGCGCGATTTCGGGGCTGATGGTCACCGACCCCGGGCACGCGGCCGCGCTGTGGCAGATCCGCGAGCAGGGCGCGGGGCTGGCCAGCCGCACGGCTGCCGGCGCGCCGGCCTATCCCGGCTGGGAGGACTCGGCGGTCCCGCCCGGGTCGCTGGGCGCGTACCTGCGCGAGCTGGAGGAGCTGCTGGCCGGCTTCCGGCTGGACGGGGTCCCCTACGGGCACTTCGGGGACGGCTGCCTGCACCTGCGGCTGGACTTCCCGCTGGACCAGCCGGGCGGCCGCACGGTGCTGCGGGACTTCCTGCGCGAGGCGGCCGTCCTGGTCACCAGGTACGGCGGGTCGCTGTCGGGCGAGCATGGTGATGGGCGGGCCCGCAGCGAGCTGCTCCCGGTGATGTACTCACCCGCGGCGATCAGGCTTTTCGGGCAGGTCAAGCACGTCTTCGACCCGGCAGGCCTGCTCAACCCCGGCGTGCTGGTGCAGCCCCGGCCGGTGGATGCCGACGTCCGCGCCGCCGCGCTGGCCGGCGCCGCGAGCACGGGCGGCCGCGGCACGGACCGCAGGAGCGCTGGCGGCCAGGGCACGGGCCGCCGGGGCACGAGCCGCTGGAGCTCGGGCCGGGGTCGCCGGGCCCTGCCCCTGCCGCATGACAACGGCGACTTCGCCGCGGCGGTGCATCGCTGCTCGGGCGTGGGCAAGTGCGTGGCCAGCACGGCCGGGACGACCCGGGTGATGTGCCCCTCCTACCAGGCGACCGGAGACGAGCGGGACTCCACAAGGGGCCGGGCCCGGGTTCTGCAGGAGATGGTGAACGGCACCGTGGTGACAGGCGGCTGGCGGGCACCGGAGGTCCGCCAGGCCCTCGACCTGTGCCTGTCGTGCAAGGCATGCTCGGCGGAGTGCCCGGTCGGCGTGGACATGGCCGCTTACAAGTCCGAGACGCTGCACCAGGCCTACCGCTGGCGGCCGCGGCCGCGCAGTCACTACGCGCTTGGCCAGCTCCCCCGCTGGGCCGCTCTGGCGGCGCTCGCACCAGGCGCGGCGAACGCGCTGCTCGCCCGGCCCGTGCTCGGCCGCGCGGCACGGCTGGCGGCGGGCATCGACCAGCGCCGCAGCCTGCCCCCCTTCGCGGCGCAGACGTTCCGGGCATGGTTCCGCCAGCAGGGCCAGGACCCCGGCCAGCCGGCGGGCGGCGCGAGCCCGGGCCGGCCAGCCGTGCTGCTGCTGGTCGATACGTTCACCGATTACTTCGCCCCGCAGATCGGCCGGGCCGCGGTCCGGGTGCTGGCCGCGGCCGGTTACCAGGTGACGATCAGCCCGCGGCCGACCTGCTGCGCCATCACCTGGATCAGCACCGGCCAGCTCGGCGCGGCCCGGCGGATCCTGGGCCGCACCGTCGCCGAGCTGGGCCGCACGCCGGACCTCCCGGTCGTCGGGCTGGAGCCGTCCTGCACGGCGACGCTGCGCTCGGACGCGCCCGACCTGCTGGGCACCGCCGCGGCGGCAAGCCTGGCCAGCCGGGTCCGGACGCTCAGCGAGCTGCTGGCAGGCACGCCCGGCTGGACCGCGCCCCGGCTGGACGGCACGGCCATCGTGGCGCAGCCGCACTGCCACCACGCGGCGGTCCTGGGCTGGGACACCGACGCGGCGCTGCTGCGCGGCGCCGGCGCCGAGGTCACCCGGCTGGGCGGCTGCTGCGGGCTGGCCGGCAATTTCGGCATGGAGCGCGGGCACTACGAGGTATCCGCCGCGGTGGCGCGCACCGCGCTGCTGCCCGCGGTGCGGGCGGCCGGGCCAGGTACCGCGGTGCTGGCCGACGGATTCTCCTGCCGGACGCAGCTGGCCGACCTGGCCGGCCAGCCGGGCCAGCACCTGGCCGAGCTGCTGGCCAGCCGCCTGCCCGGCGATAGCCCGCAGCCCGGCGCCAGTCCGGAACGCGGGACGCCGGCGCACTGACCATGAACGGCACGGTCATCCGGGTCAGCCACGCCGCGAGGGCCTCGGCGCGATCGTCTCCGGCAGTCAGATCGTTCACTCCCGGCGGGTGATGCGCGGGCGGCACGGGCGGGCCAAGAGTGGAGGACCGCCATTGCCGGCGGGCCGCCCGCTGGCCTGAGCCCATGGGAGCGATCATGGCTGCCCTGACTGTCTGGAAGTTTCCCTCCCCCGCCGGGGCCGACGCGGCCCTGGCCAAGCTCGAGGATCTGCAGGGCCGCGCGCTGATCCAGGTACACGACGCGGCCGTGGTCAGCTGGGAGCCGGACAAGAGCAAGCCCAGGACCCGCGAACTGCACAGCAACACCAAGATCGGCGCGCTGGGCGGGGGGTTCTGGGGCCTGCTGTTCGGCCTGATCTTCTTCGTCCCGATCCTGGGCCTGGCGGTCGGCGCCGCGAGCGGCGCTCTGTTCGGCTCACTGGCCGACACCGGGATCAGCGACTCGTTCATCAAGAGCGTCCGGGACAAGGTCACGCCGGGCACCTCGGCGCTGTTCCTGCTCAGCTCCGACGCGGTCTATGACAAGGTCAAGGACGAGTTCCGGGGCACCGAGGCCGAGCTCATCCAGACCAACCTGTCGGAGGAGCAGGACGCCCGCTTGCGCGCGGCGTTCGCCAACGAAGGCTAGCCCGGAACCGCCCGGGAGCCCCGATGCTCGTGACGGCGGCCGGGTTCGCCATCCTGGCCGCCATCTCGCCGACAGCGATCCTGGTCTGCGCGGTATACCTGGGCTCGGCCCGGCCGCAGCAGGCCACGCTGCTGTATCTGGCCGGCGCAGTCACGATGACGCTGGTCATGGGCCTGGTGGTGCTCGTCGCGCTGCGCACGAGCGGCATGAGCCTGTCGGTCAACCATGACCCGCGGTACGGGGTCCGGCTGGCGCTGGGTGTCCTGGCTCTGGGCGGCGGGCTGTTCATGGCCCGCCGCAAGCCCCGGCCACCCGACCCGGAGAAGCCGAAGAAGCCGGGCCTGATCGCCCGCACAATGGCCCGGCCGGGGCCGCTGGCCGCCTTCGTGACCGGGATTTTCGTCTTCACCCCGTCGGCCAGCTTCGTGGCCGCCGTGCAGGTGATCGCCACGGCGCAGGCCAGTGTGGCCTACAGCGCAATCGCTCTGGCGATCGTGGTGGTCATCAACGTGATGTTCGTGTGGCTGCCGTTCCTGCTCTACCTGGCCAGCCCTGAATCCACCACCCGCCGGCTCAAGGCCTTCAACGGCTGGCTGCGCGCGCACGGCCACGCCCTGGTCGCCGGAGCTCTGCTGGTAGCCGGCGGCCTGCTGGTCGGCAATGGCATCTACGGGCTGAGCTGACGGCGACGTCCGCGACCCCGGCTACCGCACAGAATGACTGTTCATATTCACACATCTTGTGATTGACTGCTCAGCGTGGATGCGCAGAACCGGCGTCGTGCGCTGCTCGACGTCCTGCAGCGGGACGGCGAGGTGCAGGTCAGGACCCTGGCCGCGGAGCTGTGCTGCTCCGAGATGACCGTCCGCCGCGACCTGGACGTGCTGGAGCACGACGGCGTCGTCCGGCGCGTGCACGGCGGGGCCGTCCGGGTGCAGCTGCGCCGTGATGAGCTCCCCTACGCAGCCCGGGTGCTGGAGGCCGTGGCGGCCAAGCAGCGGATCGGCCGGGCGGTGGCCGGGCTCATCGCGGACGGCGAGACGGTGATCCTGGATTGCGGCACCACCACCCTGGAGGTGGCCAGGGCGCTGCGCGGTCGGCCGGTGACGATCCTGCCGCTGGGCCTGCGGCTGCTGCTGGAGCTGGCCGACGATGACGCGGTCAGCCTGATCTGCCCGGGCGGGGACGTCCGGCCGGGCGAGCTGACGGTGACCGGTGACCTGGCCGAGGTGGCCTTCGAGCGGCTCCGTTTCGACACGCTGGTGCTGGGCTGCTGCGGCCTGGACGCGACCGAGGGAGTGACCACGCACGTGCCTGCCGATGCCCGGGTCAAGCGGGCCGCGCTCGGCGCTGCCCGCCGGACGATCCTGGCCAGCGACGCGGCCAAGATCGGCCTGGTGACCTTCGGCCGGGTATGCCCGCTGGCCGCCGCCGAGCGGCTGGTCACCGACGCCAGCCCCGAGCTGGCCGGGCCCCTGGAGGCGGCCGGGCTCGTGGTGCAGCGTGTCTGACCGGCGGGCCCTGCGGGTCCGCCGGATCGCGGTCACCGCGGTCTTCATGGTGCTCGGCGCGTCCGAGGGCGTCTGGGCGGCGCGCATCCCGGCGATCAAGGCGGGCCTGCACCTGTCACCGGGCGTGCTCGGCCTGGCCCTGCTCGGCCCGGCCGTGGGCTGCGTGCTGGCCATGCCTGCCACCGGCGCCGTCCTGGCCTCGGTGGCGCCGCGCCGGGTCACTCAGCTCGGCGTCGTGCTGCTGGCCGCGATGCTGCCGGTCACCACGGTCGCGGGCTCGGCGTGGCAGCTGTTCCTGGTGCTGGCCGGGTGGGGCGCCGGCATCGGCTCGGTGGACGTGTCCATGAACACCGAGGCCGCCGCGGTGCAGGACCAGCTGGGCCGCCGGGTCATGTCCGCGTTCCACGGCTCCTACAGTGTCGGCGGGCTGGTCGGGGCCGGCCTGGGCGCCGTCGCCGCCGGGGCCGGCCTGCCGGTGCGCGCGACGTTCGTGATCGCGGCGATCGTGATGCTGGTCGTCGGCGCGGGCGGGGCACAGTTGTTCGCGGCCCGGCCGGCGCACCATGCGGCTGAGCAGCACGGGGCTGAGCACCACGGCGGCCAGCCCGCGGCGCGTGACGCGCGGGCCCGGTGGCCGCGCTGGTCCTGGACGCTGGCCGCGCTGGGCGCGATCTCGTTCGCCAGCTTCCTGGCCGAGGGCTCGGCCACCAACTGGAGCGCGGTGTACCTGCACTCGTCGCTGGGTGCCTCGCCGGCGGTCGCGGCCATCGGGTTCACGGTGTTCGCCTGCACCATGACGGCCGGCCGGCTGGGCGGGGACTGGCTGGCCGACCGGGCCGGGCCGGTGCGCCTGGTCCGGCTGTCGGCCGGAATGGCCATGGCCGGCTTCGGCGGCGCGCTGCTGATCGGCCAGGTGTGGGCCGGGCTGGCCGGCTGGGCACTGCTGGGCGCCGGGCTGTCGGTGGTCGTGCCGCTCGCGTTCACCGGCGCCGCCGCG
>DASUBV010000306.1:0-36675 GCA_035763085.1 Streptosporangiaceae bacterium
GGCGCGCGGCGCTGTCCGCCGGCCGGGCCGGGCCGGCAGCCTCCTGCCCGGTGCCGTTCAGCTCCTGCCTGGTGCCGCTGATGTGACGCCCGGTGCCGTTGCGGCCAGATTCCATGTCCTTATTGTCCCCAGCCAGGCGCCGAAGCAAAGACGCCGGCCCGGTCGCAGTGGGTAACGAGCGGGTGAATTTCCGGCCGCCGCGGCCCGGCCGGCCCGATCCCGGCGCGGGCATATGCGAACTGCCGTCACCCAGGCGACATAACGGGCCCTGGCGGGCCAGCCCGGCGGGCCCGGCGGGTCACGCCGGGCGGCCGCATGCGGGCTGGTCGTGACGTTGCGGACATGCCGCGTATTGCGGATGCCCGGCGGGCCCGGCCAGGATCGGAGTGCCCCCGGCGCGGGCCGGGGCGGACCGATCGGAGACCTGCATGCGGATCGCAACCTCCCTGACCGAGCCGGCCGGCCCGGACGCCCTGGACTCGCTCACCGGGCAGCTGCAGCGGGCCGCCGACGACGGGTTCGCGGGCGCGTGGATCTCCAACATCTTCGGCCTGGAGGCGCTGACCGCGCTGGCCGTGGCGGGCAGCCGGGTGCCGGGCATCGAGGTCGGGACGGCGGTCATCCCGGTCTACCCGCGGCACCCGGCGGTGCTGGCCCAGCACGCCCTGACGGCCGAGCTGGCGCTGGGCGCCGGGCGGCTGAACCTCGGCGTCGGGCTGTCCCACAAGATCGTCATCGAGGACATGTACGGCTACAGCTTCGACCGGCCGGCCCGGTACATGCGCGAGTACCTGCAGGTGCTGCTGCCGCTGCTGGCCGGCGAGGCGGCGGAGTTCGACGGCGAGCAAGTGCACGCCCGCATCGGGCTGTCGGTACCGCGGGCGGCCGGGGCGGCGGGCCGGATGCCGGTGCTGCTGGCGGCGATGGCACCGCAGATGCTGCGGCTGGCCGGCGCGCAGGCAGACGGCACGGTGCTGTGGATGACCGGGCCCGCCACGGTGCGCGACTACGTGGTCCCGGCGATCCGCTCCGCGGCCGCGCAGGCGGGCCGGCCGGCGCCGCGGGTGGTGTGCGTGCTGCCGGTGTGCGTGACCGGCGACGCCGCGGCGGCCCGGGCGCGGGCGGAGGAGGTGTTCGCCATCTACGGCCAGCTGCCGTCCTACCGGGCGATGCTGGACAAGGAGGGCGCGGCCGGGCCAGGCGACGTGGCCGTGGTGGGCGACGAGGACGCGGTGGCGGCGCAGATCGCCGCGCTGGCGCAGGCAGGGGTCACGGACTTCGTGGCCGGCGAGTACGCGCGCGGCGCCGAGCGGCAGCGGACCCGCGACCTGCTGAAGGCGCTGATCGCGCAGTCCGCGGCGGGCTAGCCGCAGGCCCGGTCCGGTCACCGGGCGGGTCCTGCTCCCCGTGGCGCGGCGACCGCGGCGCCGTCCCGGTCCCGGCTCGCGGACTGCGGCCCGCGGGATCAGGCGACCGCGACGTGCGGGCCCGGCGCGTTCTCCAGCGCCCGGCCGGCGGCCGGCTCGCCGAGTTGCAGCACCAGCCAGATCCGGCCCGGGTCGGCCAGCAGGCCCGGCTCGGCGACCGGGTCGCCGTCGACGATGATCAGGTCGGCGAGCCGGCCGGGCTCGATGGTCCCGACGTGCTCGGCCAGGCCGAGTGCCTCGGCGGCGGTGCCGGTCGCGGCCGCCAGGGCCTCGGCCGGGGTGAGGCCGTGCCGGACCATCCGGGCGATCTCCAGGCCGGTGGCCTCGGTGGTGTCGCTGCCCAGGGCGATCCTGACGCCGGCGTCCCGGGCGGCGCGCATGCTGGCCGCGCCCTCGGCCAGGTTGCGGCGGGCCAGCTCGGTCAGGCCCGGCGGCAGCAGCGGCGCGGCGGCCGCGGCGGCCGGGTCCAGCGCGTCGTGCGGCAGCCCGGCCATCCAGTAGTAGCCCGACAGGGTGGGCACCAGCACCTGCCCGGCCGCCGCCATCTGTGCTAGCAGGTCGGGCCGCCGGTGCAGGTACATGCCGTGCTCGATGGTGTGCACGCCGTGCCGGATGGCCGCCGCGCAGCCGTCCAGGCCCTCGGCATGCGCGCTGACCCGGTAGCCCAGCCGGCCCGCCTCGTCGGTGACCGCGGCCAGCTCGGGCTCGGTCAGCTGCAGCGGGTCGGGGTCCTCCAGCTCGTTGGACCGGGCGCCGGTGGTCATCACCTTGATGAAGTCGGCGCCGTCACGGATCTGCTCGCGGACCGCGCGGCGCATGTCGTCGGGGCCGTCGGCCTCCCGGTACATGTCCCCGTAGAAGCGGCCGCCGGGCGCGGTCGCGGAGATGATCCGCCCGCAGGTCAGCAGCCGCGGGCCGCGGAAGGCGCCGTAGCGCATGGCCTGGCGGGCCTCCTGCGGGGTGATGCCCTGGGACCCGGTGATGCGGATGGTGGTCACGCCGCGGCGCAGGTAATCGCGCAGCTCAGCCTGCAGGAAGTGCGCCCGGGTGCCGGGCAGGATCTCCTCGGCGCCCTTCATGACCGCCGGGACCTCGCCGGAGGTGTGCAGGTGCGCGTCGATCAGGCCGGGCAGCACCACCCGCTGGCCCGCGTCCAGCTGGCGGGCGCCCTCGGGGCACGGCTCCGAGGCGCTCCCGGTCCGCCGGATGATCCCGTCCTCGATCAGCACCGCGGCGTGCTCGCGGACCGGCCCGCCGGTCCCGTCGAACAGCCGCGCGCCGGTCAGCCACAGCCGCCCGGGGGCAGCGGGCGGAGCCGCGATCAGTGCCGGGAACCTGTGCGCCACGCCGGACCTGCCTTCCCCTGGAAGCCCTGGCCGGACACCTGGCCAGCGCGGCCAGCCAGGCAGGCAGATCACCGCGGAATCGCCATTTACCAGCCACAGCGGACGATACCGCGCCCGGCCGCGGGCCAGGCAGGCGGGCGGCGCTCCGATCCGGCGCGCGGGTACCCGCGCCGGTTAGGCGGCGGCCGCAGACCGCCGGCGGGCCGCGGCGGTCAGCTGGTCTGGGCGCCGATCAGGTGGCCCACCCCGTAGGTCACCCCGATGGCCAGGGCTCCCAGCGCGAGCTGGCGCAGCCCCGAGCGCAGCAGCGGCCTGCCGGTCAGCCAGCCGACCACCATCCCGCCGACGACCAGCGCCACCGCGGTCACGATCAGCGTTCCGGTGAGCGTGTCCAGGCCGATGATGTAGGGCAGCAGCGGCAGCAGCGCCCCGATCGAGAACGCCAGCAGCGAGGCCACCCCGGCCAGCACCGGCGACGGCAGGCCGTCCGGGTCGACGCCCAGCTCCTCGCGGGTGTGCACGCGCAGCGCGGTGCCGGGGTCGCGGGACACCGCGTCAGCCATCCGCTCGGCGGTCTCCGCGTCGGCCCCGTACTGCCGGAAGTAGCCCGCGAGCTCCGCCCGCTCGGCGGCCGGGAACTGGGCGTGCATCTTCCGCTCCAGGGAGACCTCCGAGCGGACCAGCTCATTCTGGTTGGTGACCGAGATGTATTCCCCGGTGCCCATCGAGAAGGCGCCGGCCACCAGCGACGCCGCGCCGGTGAGCACGATGGTGTGCGCCGAGACGCCGCCGCCGCCCAGGCCCGAGATCAGCGAGGCGTTGGTGACCAGCCCGTCCACCGCGCCGAACACGGTGGGCCGCAGCCAGCCGCCCGACACGTCCCGGTGGCGGTGCGACCAGCCGGCCCCCAGGGCCGCCAGCCCGGTCAGCCCGGCCGCGTCCGGGTGCTCGTGATTTTCCTCCTGTGCCACCTGGCCGATCTTCCCACGATCCCCGGCCGGCGCCCGCATCCGGCCGGCCCGATGGCGCGCCGCGCCGGGCGGGCGCGGGGCGGGCGGGTGGCGGGGCGGGTGCTACCGGACGGAGATGATGATCTGCGGGTGCCGGACCGGGCGCAGCCAGGTCAGCACCTTGAGCAGCCTCGCCCTCGGCAGCGAGACGCAGCCCGCGGTGGCCGACCCGGTGCCGACGTGCAGGAAGATCGCGCTGCCCAGGCCCGGCGTGCGGGCGGTGTTGTAGGCGATCGCCGCCCCGTAGTCGTAGGCGGGCACCTGGTGCATCGGCTCGGGCGCCTTCCCGGCGTCGTGCTTGCGGGTGTTGATCCACTCGTTGTAGAGCGGGCTGGACGGATCGTCGTCCCACACGTCGTAGCGATAGGCGTGCCGCCACCAGAAGTGGACGCCGGGGTTGGCGTCGACGCCGAACATGAAGCTGAACCCGTAGCTGCCCGACGGCGTCTTGCCGTCGCCCTCGCGCTTGGCGCCGACCCTGGCCACGCCGTTGTAGCCGACCCTGGCCTGCCACGGCCCGTAGACCAGGATCCGCCTGCCCTGCGACACCCGGTAGGCCCGCAGCGTGGCGTAGGTGCTGGAGTGCGAGGCGGCCGACACGGTGATCACCTGGGCATGCACCAGGGCCTGCGTGGCCTGCCCGCCCGCGGCCTGCGAGCTCGCGGCCCGCGCGGCCGGGGCGGCGCCCGGCAGGACGGTCAGCGCCAGCAGCGCGGGCAGCGTCAGTGCGGTCGAGGCGGTCAGGGTGGCCAGCAGCGGACGGTGTCGGATATGCACGTCACCATCGTGCCCGAGCCGGCGCCCGGCGCGCCCGCCCGGCGCGCTGCCGGTGACTCGGATGGGCAGCTGCCGCGGGCGCCTACCCGTGACCGCGGGCGGCCCTGAGGGCGGCGAGCAGCTGGGGCAGGACCCGCTCCTCGGTGATCGCCCGTCCCGCCGTGCGCATCAGCGTGGCCAGGTGCTCATCCCACGGGCTCGGCTCCGGCGGGCCGGTCAGCGGCTCCCCCGCGGCCGCGGCCAGGCCGGCCTGGTAGTCGCCGCCGGCCATCAGCCACGGCTCGGCGCGCAGGCGGCGCGCGGCCGCGGCGGTGGCCCGCAGGCCCGGCCAGCTGAAGTCGGCGTGCCAGCGGACGGTGGTGCCGCTGGCCGCCGCGGCGTGCAGCAGCCGCGCGCAGGCCACCGACGGATCGCCCTCGGTGCAGACCAGCGGCGGGCAGGCCGGGCCGAGCTGCTCGGCCGCGGCACGCAGCACCACCGGGCTGGCGCAGACGAATACCTCCAGCGCCCACGGCAGCACCGGCATGGCGATGAGCTGCTGCAGCGTGACCCGGAACGGCTGGCCCGCCGCGGCGGCCTCGGTCAGCCACCGGCCCAGCGGCTCGCCGCCCGCCGTCAGGTTGAGCACCAGTACCTGGCTGGCCAGGTCGTCGCCGACCACCCCGGCCAGCGTCCAGAGCGCCTGCGATGCCTCCGGGCCGTCGGGCGCGGGCACCTCCTCGCGCCGGGCCAGGGCCCGCAGCACCAGCCCCGGCAGCTGGCCCGAGTCCAGCGCGGCGGCGTCCCCCGTAGCGGCGCCGGCCAGGTCCGCCAGCCGGATCCCGGCGGGCTCGGGCCCGCCCGGAATCCGCTCGAGCACCGCGGCGGCCTGCCCGGCCACGGCGCCGTGGCCCTGGCGGATCAGCCGGGTCACCGTGCCGTCCCTGGTGATCTCATCGAGCCACGCTGCATACCAGGGCAGGCCGGCCAGCGGGCTGCTGCGGGCCCGTTCCAGCACGTCGTCGAAGTGCTCGAGCTCCACCGCCCGCTCGGCGGCGAGGTTGCGCACCGGGCCGGTCAGCGCCTCCACCGCGGCCTGCAGGCTGGCGGCGGCACCCGACCGCCGCAGCGCCTGCGCCACCTCCGGCAGCGGGATGCTCAGCGAGGTGCCGCGGCCGACGCCGTGGCCCAGCAGCCGGGCCGCGCCGCGCCGCTGCGGGGAGGTCGCGCCGACCAGGGTGACCGTCCCGTCGACCGGCTCGCCGCGCTCCAGCCGGCCCCGGATCCGGTCCACCAGCCACGCCATCTCCGGCGACCCGAGCACCTTGCGCAGCTTGCCGTCATCCACTGCCGGCATCGCCGGCTGGTCATCCGGACGGCTTCCCGCCCGCGTCACATCCGTTCCTGTCGCGCCCACCCGCGGCATCGTAGCCATGACACCGCCGCGGTGAGCGAACCTGGCGCGGCGTTGCGCGAGCCGGCCGCGGCCGGGCGTCAGGCGACGGCGGCCCGGCCCGCCCGCCGTCCGGGCATCAGGCCACGCAGAACTCGTTGCCTTCCGGGTCGGCCATCGTCACCCAGTGGTGCGGTCCCTGCTGGCCGCGGTGCAGCTCGGTGGCGCCCGCCGCCGCCAGCCGCGCCACGACCTCCTCGGTGTCGTCGTCGCCGGTGCGCACGTCCAGGTGCACCCGGTTCTTTACCGTCTTGGCCTCGGGCACCAGTTGGAACAGCACCCGGCTGTAACCGGGCCCGGCCGCGCCGGACCCGCCGGGCGGCCGGATGGCGGCACCCTCCCGCCAGACCAGCACGCCGTTGTGCACCCTCGTGTCGGCCTCGGCCGCATAGCCCTCAGCGATCATCTTGCGGATGAACGCCTCGTCGCTCGGCTCGACCTCCCAGCCCATCGCCTGCGCCCACCAGTCGGCCAGCTCATGCGGCCGGGCCGCGTCGACGACGACCTGGAACCCGTATCCGCTCACCGGCGACCCTCCCCGCCTGCCGGGCCCGGCCCGCTAGCTCCCGCCCGGTACAGGTCGCGCAGCAGCGCGATCTCCGCGGCGTGATGGATGACTTCCTTGTTGATGTGCAGCACCAGCGCCGCCAGCGGGTAGTCCGCGAACGGGCCCTCGGCCGGGCCGCATGGCCGGCCCAGGCCCGCGGCGCCCAGGCTCGTGACCCCCGCGAGCCAGGTCGCGTACGCCTCGTCGAGCTGCGCGAGCGCCTTATCCGCCGTCCCGGCGTACTCGAAGTCGCGGAAGCTGGCCGGCGGCCCGCCGAAGTGCGCGGCGCTGCGCGCCCCCAGGCAGCCGACAATGATGTGGGCCAGCCGCCAGGCGATGGTGGTGACCGGCGGCGGGTCAGGCTGCGGGTAGGCGAACTCCACCACGAAGTCGCCGCTGCCGGCCGTGGTCGCGGTGGTCTCGAAGTCCCGCGGGCGGACGCTCCAGCAGCCCGGCACCGGCTCCCAGAAGTACTCCCCGTCGGTCAGTCCGTCCAGCCGCGGCCGGATCTGGGCCCGCCACAGCCAGTCCAGCTGCTCGGCGAGCTCGTGGTTCCAGTCGATGTCCATAGCCTCAACGTAAGACCCCATGCGGACAGGCTCTGTCCGCAATGACGGGCAGACTGGAAATCATGCTGGAAACTTCCGCGCGGCTGCTCCGGCTGCTGTCGCTGCTGCAGGCCCGGCCGGACTGGGCCGGGCCCGAGCTGGCCCGGCGGCTGGAGGTCACCCCGCGCACCCTGCGCCGCGACGTGGCCCGGCTGCGCGACCTGGGTTATCCCGTGCACGCCACGACCGGGGTGGCAGGCGGGTACCGGCTGGGGGCGGGCGCCTCGCTGCCGCCGCTGCTGCTCGACGATGAGGAGGCCGTGGCGGTGGCGGTCAGCCTGCGCACCGCCGCCAGCCAGTCGGTGGCCGGGCTGGCCGAGACCGCTCTGCGCGCCCTGGCCAAGCTGGAGCAGGTGCTGCCCGCCCGGCTGCGGGCCCGCACGGCCGCCATCCAGCAGGCCACCGTGGCGCTGCCGCGCACCGCCCCGGCCGTCGATCCCGGCCTGCTGGCCACCCTGGCCACCGCCTGCCGGGACTCCCGCGCGCTCGCGTTCGGCTACCGGTCGCGGGGCGGCGCGGCCAATCAGCGCCAGGCCGAGCCCTACCGGCTCGTGCACACCGGGTACCGGTGGTACCTGGTGGCCCGCGACACCGGCCGGGACGACTGGCGGACCTTCCGGGTGGACCGGATCGAGCCGCCGGTCGCCCCCGGCGCCCGGTTCACCCGGCACGACCCGCCCGACGCCGCGGCGCTGGTCGCGCACTCGGTGACCACGGCGCCCTACCGCTACCAGATCCGGGCGCTGGTGCATGCCCCGGTGGCCGCCGTGGCCGAGCACATCACCCCGACCGCGGGCATCCTGGAGCCGGCCGGCCCGGACCGCTGCCTGCTCAGTGCCGGGGCCGAGTCCCTGGACGTCATCTTGTTCCGCCTGGCCGCTCTCGGCGCGCCGGTGCAGATCCTGGCGCCACCCGAGCTAGCGGACCGGGCCCGGCAGCTGAGCGCCTGGCTGCAGCGCGCGGCCAGCCCGGATCCGGCTAGTCAGGAGCCGGCCAGCCCGGACTGACGCCGCGCCGCCGGGAGGCACGCGCCGTGCCGCGCCCAGCGCTTCTTGCTGTTATCGCTACCGTCCCGGCGGGCGGCGGGGCCGGGGCCCGCGGTACCCGTCAGGAGCCGCCCAGGCCGCAGGCCTTCCGGATCTCCTCGCTGCTGGGCAGCTTCACCCGCGCACCGCGCCCGAGCGAGGCGGCCAGCTCCTTCTCGGCCGTCTCGATCCGCAGCCAGTCGGCGTAGCTGACCGCCCGGACCCCGCGCCCGGCCAGCAGTCCGGCCAGCCGCTGCTGGCCCTGCCCGGCGCCTTCTGGCACGTCCGGCATCGGCAGCAGGCCCGCGCGGGGCAGCTGGACGTCGTCCGGGCCGGGGCCGCCGGCCAGGTCGGCCAGCAGCGAGCGGACGGTCTCCGCGGCGTCGGACTTGTTGGTCCCGATGACGCCCGTCGGGCCGCGCTTCAGCCAGCCCGCCACGTACTCCCCTGGCAGCGCGCTGCCGTCCGGGCCGGTCACCCGGCCCGCCACGTTGGGCACCGTGTGCGAACCCTCGTGGAACGGCACGCCGGGCAGCGGCACGCTCTGGTACCCGACGCTGCGCAGCACCATCTGGGCGTCCAGGGTGTGCAGCTCGCCGGTGCCGGTGAGCCGGCCGCTCGCATCCAGCCGGGTGCGCTCCAGGGTCAGCCCGCTGACCCGGTCGGTGCCGAGCAGCTCGACCGGCCGCAGCCAGAACCGGAGGGTGAGCCGCCGGGACCCGCCCGATGGTCCCTGGCCTGCCCACTTGCTGATCACCGTGTAGTTGCCGCGCACGTGCCGGTCGGTGGTGGCCAGCCGGGCGCTCTCGCCGCTCGGGTCGAACGCGTCCAGGTCGGCCTCGCCGTCGCCGATGACCACGTCCACGCCGTCCAGCTCACCGAGCTCGCGCAGCTCCTTGGTGGTGAACTTGGCCTGGGCCGGGCCGCGGCGGCCGATCATGTGCACCTCGCGGACCTTGCTGGACATCAGCGCGTCCAGCACGGGCTGGGACACGTCGGTCTCGCGCAGGTCCTCGGGCGGGCGGGCCAGGATCCGGGCCACGTCCACCGCGACGTTGCCCACGCCGATGACCGCGACCGACTCGGCGTCCAGGGTGAACGCGGCGGGGTCCACGTCGGGGTGGCCGCAGTACCAGTTCACGAAGTCAGTGGCCGCGACGCTGCCGGGCAGGTCCTCGCCCGGCACGCCGAGCTGGCGGTCACGCATCGCGCCGGTGGCGTAGACCACGGCGTCATAGCAGGACAGCAGGTCCTCGCGGGATACGTCCTGGCCCAGGTGCACGCCGCCGACGAAGCTCACCCCGTCGTGCTCCAGCACGCCGCGCAGGTACTCGGCGATCGACTTGATCGACTTGTGGTCGGGCGCGACACCGTAGCGGACCAGGCCGTAGGGCGTCGGCAGCCGGTCGAGCACGTCGACCCGGATGCGGCGGGGCGGCTCCAGCGCGGCGGCCTGCTTGATCAGCGCCTCGGCGGTGTACAGCCCGGCGGGCCCGGAGCCGACGACCGCTACCTCAAGTGTCTCCATACAGCCGATTCTGCCGCGTCCGGCGCACTGGCGCCGCCATCGGAACGGGGCGCAGGCCTCCTCTTGCTGTTATCTGGTGCCGATCGGGTGCCCCGGGCGGGCGCCTGGCAGGGCCCGGCAGGTGCCCTCGCGACGGGCGGCCCGGGCCCGGCGCCCGGCTCAGGCCTGGCGCTCGGCGGCCAGTTCCGGCGCGGTCAGCCGGGCGGCCAGCTCGGTGACGGCCAGGGCCAGCTGCTGCGGGGCAAGCCCCAGGCTCTCCAGCAGCTCGGAGCGCTCGCCGTGCTCCAGGAACTCCTGCGGGATCCCGAAGGTGCGGACCGGGGTCTCGACCTCGTGATCGCGCAGCAGCCGGGCCACCGCGTCGCCGACGCCGCCGGACCGGCCGCTGTCCTCGACGGTCACCACCACCCGGTGCGCGCGGGCCGCGTCGACCAGCGCCTCGTCCAGGGGCTTGACCCAGCGCGGGTCGACCACGGTGACGCCGATCCCCTGGTCGGCCAGCCGGCGGGCGGCCTGCACGCAGGTGCCGGCCATCACGCCGACGCCGATCAGCAGCACGTCACGGGGCGCCCCGGCGGCGGGCTGGTGCAGCACGTCCATCGAGCCGAGCCGGCCGGCCTGCGGCACGTCCTCGGGCGCGGCGCCGCGCGGGAACCGCAGGGCGGTCGGGCCGTCGCTGACCGCGACCGCCTCCCGCAGCAGCTCGGCCAGCCGGGTGCCGTCGCGCGGCACGGCGACCTTCATGCCCGGCACCATCTGGGTCAGCGACAGGTCCCACATTCCGTGGTGGCTGGCGCCGTCGGGGCCGGTGACACCGGCCCGGTCCAGCACGAAGGTGACCGGCAGCCGGTGCATGGCCACGTCCATGACCATCTGGTCGAAGGCGCGGTTCAGGAACGTGGAGTAGACCGCGACCACGGGATGCAGGCCGCCCATCGCCATCCCGGCGGCGCTGGTCACGGCATGCTGCTCGGCGATCCCGACGTCGAAGACCCGGTCGGGGAAGGCGGCAGCGAACTCGCTGAGGCCCGTGGGGTACAGCATCGCCGCGGTGATCGCTACCACATCGGGCCGCTCGGCGCCGATCGCGGCCAGTTCCGGGGCGAAGAAGTCCTCGGTCCACTTGCGCTTCTTGGCCGCCGGCGCGGGCTGGCCGGCTGCCTGGGCGGGCGCTGACGCCGGGGCCGGGCCGACCTGGTGCAGGCAGTCCTCGTCGTTCTGCTCGGCCAGCGGGTAGCCGAAGCCCTTGCGGGTGATCGCGTGCACCAGCACCGGCCCGCCGAAGTCGCGGGCCCGGCGCAGCGCATGCTCGACCGCCTGCTCGTCATGGCCGTCGACCGGCCCGAGGTACTTCAGGCCCAGGTCCTCGAAGAGCACCTGCGGCTGCAGCACGTCCTTCAGGCCCTTCTTCATGCCGTGCAGCGCCTCGAACAGCGGCGGCCCGAACAGCGGGGCGTGGGTCAGCGTGGTCTTGATGTAGTCCAGGACCTGCTCATAGCGCTGCGACACCCGGACGGTGGCCAGGTGGTTGGCGAGCCCGCCGATCGTCGGCTGGTAGGAGCGGCCGTTGTCATTGACGATGATGACCACCCGGCGGTCCTTGGCGCCGGCGATGTTGTTCAGCGCCTCCCAGGCCATCCCGCCAGTCAGCGCGCCGTCGCCGATGACGGCCACCACGCAGCGGTCGGTCTCGCCGCGGATCTGGTAGGCCTTGGCCAGGCCGTCGGCGTAGGACAAGCTGGTGGAGGCGTGCGAGTTCTCCATCACGTCGTGGTCGGACTCGCCGCGGCTGGGGTAGCCGGAGATGCCGCCGCGCTGGCGCAGCGAGCCGAACTCGGCGGCGCGGCCGGTCAGCAGCTTGTGCACGTACGACTGGTGCCCGGTGTCGAAGACGATCCGGTCGGCCGGCGAGTCGAAGACCCGGTGCAGGGCCATGGTCAGCTCGACCACGCCCAGGTTGGGCCCGAGGTGCCCCCCGGTCCTGGAGACCGTCTGGATCAGCACGTCCCGGATCTCCGCCGCCAGCTGCGGCAGATCCTCCGGGCGGAGGTCCTTCAGGTCTCGCGGGCTGCGGATTGTCTCCAGCAGTGTCACCTGGCGCTCCTCGTAGTCGGCGGCAGATGCTGCCGCAAGCCGAGCCGGCCTGGCCCCGTTTAATCGCTGTCGGCCGTGCTGTTCTCGGCAGGCGAACCCCACGAGTGTATTTCGGGAGCCTTGCCGAACGCACAGGGCGGTGGCCCGATCGCTGACCCTGACGTCACCATTACCCGCCGGTTACCTGCCCGGTAAGCGCTCCGGGCCAGCCTGCGGCCGCCGGCCGTCAGACGTCGTGTTCTTGGTCACATAGCTTCCCAAATCAGGATCAACAGTCCCCTGATGCCGGCCTGGCCGCCGCCGGGCGAGGTCCGGCCGGAGGCGGGAATCCGGCCGGGCGACGGGCGCGACCCGGCCGCAGAACCGGCCCGGCCGGCCATTGCCGCGGCTATTGTCGGCTGCGAGCGCGGAATGGCACCTTCGGCAAGAGGTGAGTACATCGTGGTGGTGGATGCCATCGGAGCGGTCTGCTTCGGGCTCGTCATCGGCTGGGTGACCTACCGGACGCTGCGCCGGACCGGGGAAACGGTCGCGATCTCCAATATTGCCTCGGTAGTCGGCGCCGTGGGCGGCGCGGCTGTGACAGGGCTATTCTCCGGTCACCTATTCGGCTGGTACTGCATCGGATTGGCAGCCGGCTTCTTCGGCTACCTGATCCTGGCCGTGACCAGGCTCAAGGACGTGCCATGGCTGGGTGACGGCAACTGATGCCGGCCTGGCTGTGGGCCCTGCCGGCAGTCGTCGCGATCGGCGTCGCGGGCCTCAGCGTGGCGCGCTGGCGGTCGCGGCGCCGGGCCGGGCACGTCAGCCCCGGGAAGCCGGACGAAGAGCAGGAGGATCTGCGCGCCACGCGGACGCCTCCCCCGCCCGAGCCCGCCGGGCCGCCGGAGCTAGCCGGGCCGCCCGAGTCCCCGAAGCTAGCCGGGCTGACCGGGTCCTCGAAGCTAGTCGGCCTAGCTGAGCCAGCTGAAGCGGCCGGGCCAGCTGAGCCGGCCGAGCCGGCCGAACCCGAGGCGCAGGAGGCCCCGGGCACCTCGCAGGCCCCGGCGCCGGGCAGCCCGGCCGGTGCGCCGGCCCAGCCCGACGACACGCCCGGCCGCAGGAGACCCACCTACCTGGACGAGGCAGACGAGTCCTGGCCGGAGTATGAGCGAGTCCGCCCGCCGCAGCCGGACTGGGCTTCGCCGGGGCAGGGAATCACCCGCGAGCCGGGCTCACTTCCGGTCTCGCCGCCTCCGGGTACCGGCCCTGGCGCTCCGGGCGGCGGCCCTGGCAGTGGCTACGGCAGCGGCCGCGGCGCGGGCACCGGGTCATCGGGCACCAGGCCGTCCGGCGGGACGTCCGGCTGGCGGCCAGCCGGCGACGGGATGGCCGGCGGCAGGCCCTCCGGGGGCGGGACATCTGGCACCAGGCCATCCGGCGGCGGGGCGTCCGGCGGCGAGCCTGACGACGCCGACCTCGCGCCGGTACCGCCCGGTGAAGCGCCGGGAGCGCTGCGGGATGCAGGCCCGGCGACGCAGCCGCCGCAGCCCGCGCCGACCGGGTCCCGGTACGCCAACGTCACGCTCGCGGGCATGCCGCGGCATGAGCCCTGGCCGGCGGGCCGGCCGCTGGAGCCCGATCGCCTGCTGCTGCTGCGGATCGGGATCGGCCCGCTGGCGGCCGCCAGCCACGTCCAGCCCCCGGTGCCGTTTCCCGACGAGCACCTGCCCGGCGGCGACCTGACCATCGACGTGGTCATCACCAGCGAGACGATCTGGGTCGGTCCCGGCATCCGGGCAGTGCGCACCGACTGGGGTCACTCGCAGCAGGACAGCTTCCTCCTGCCCGCCGACGGCGGTCCCGCGCGGACCGCCGACGGCAGCAGCGAGCTGCTGTTCGAGCTGCTCACGCCGCACGAGCCCGGCACCGCCCGGCTGCGGATCGGCTACTACTGCCGCGGCGCGGTAGTGCAGTCGCAGGTGCTGGTGGCCGATATCGCCGAGCCCGGCACTCCGGGCGGCCCGTGGTCGCTGCGCACCGACTACACGATCGCCGAGGACCTGCCCAGCGCAGCGGCCATCCCGGACCGGCCGCGGGTCGCCGTCGTGCTGCACGAGGACGCGGCCGGGCAGATGATCTTCGCCCGCGGCGCCGGGGTCGCGAGCGGCACCCCGGTCCGCGGCACCCCGGAGGGCGGGGGGCCCGGCACGGCGATCACGGTCCCGCCTGCCCTGGCCGACCGGGTCCGGGCGCTGCGCAAGCTGCTGGCCAGCGAGCCGGTCGCGCCGGTGACCGTGCGCCAGAGCAAGACGCAGCTGGTGGCCGCGCTGCGGGCACTGGCGCCGGCCGGCTGGGAGCTGTACGCCGGGCTGTTCCCGAGCATGCGCGAGACCTTCTACCAGCTCGGCGCCGGGAGCACCGGGACCGGGAGCACCAGGGCCGGGCCCGCCGTGCTGCACGTCGCCCGGCCGGCCGGGGTCGGCCTGAGCGTGCCGTGGGCTTACCTGTACTCGGCCGGCATCGACTCCGCGTACGCCGCGCGGGGGTTCGCTGAGGTTCCGCTCTGCCCGCTGGTCGAGGACTGGGACGGGCGCAGCGCGCTCGTTACTGAGGACCTGGCCGATTGCCCGCATGCCGCAGCGGTGTCGCACGCCAGCAACCTGCTGTGCCCGTTCGGGTTCCTCGGGATGCGGCACGACATCGAGCAGCTCAGCTCATCGCAGCGTCCGGTGCTGTCGATCGAGGCGCGGTCCGGGGCGCGGGTCGTGATTGCCGAGACGGCCTACCAGGTCAGCCCGGCGGCGCTGGGCGCGCACGTCACCGCGCTGCGCGAGACGGTCGGGGCGCGGCTGCCGGGCGTCAGCTGCCTGGAGGCGACGAGCAAGGCGGAGCTGGCCGAGCTGATCAGAGCGGACCTGCCGCTGGTCTACTTCTACTGCCATGGCGAGCGGCCGGTCGCCGGCAGCCCGGAGACCTACCTGGGCATCGGGAGGCGCGAGTGGGTGACGGCGCCGGACTTCATGAGCTGGGTACAGGAGGCCTACCTGGGGTCCGGGCTTCGGGTGTGGGACCGGGTCCGGCCGCTGGTGTTCATCAACGCGTGCCACTCAGCTGAGCTCGACCCGCGGGCGCTGTTCAACTACGTGGACGCGTTCGTCGGGGTGGGCAACGCCGCCGGGGTGATCGGCACCGAGGTCCGGGTCCACCAGGACCTGGCGATGCGGTTCGCGCAGGCGTTCTTCGGCGAGCTACTGGCGGACGGGGGCACGGTGGCGGGCGCGCTGCGCCGGGCCCGGCTGCGGTTCCTGGCCGGCGGGAACCTGTTCGGCCTGAATTACACGCCGTACTGCTGGGCCGACCTGAGCCTCGGCGGGCCGTCCTGATCACCGGGCCGCAGGGTCACCGGGCCGGGCCGTCACCGGATCTGGGCCGGCACCGTCTGGTCGCGGCCGGCCAGCCAGCCGCTGGCCAGCAGCACGACGATGACGGCCAGCAGCAGCAGCACCGGACCGGTCCAGCTGCCGGTGGCGGTGTGCAGGAAGCCGACCAGCAGCGGGCCGAGGCTGGCCAGCAGGTAGCCGACGCTCTGCGCGAAGGCTGACAGCGAGGCGGCGGTCACCGGGTCGGGCGCGCGGGCCATGGTGAAGAAGATGGCCAGGCCCAGTGCCGCGCCCTGGCCCAGGCCCAGCACCAGGGCGAACGCGGTGGCCGTGCCGACCGGCGCGAACGCCGCCCCGGCCAGCCCGGCGGCCAGCCCCGCCGCCGTCACCGCCACCAGCCGCTGCTGGGTGCGCAGCCGGTAGGCGAGAACCGGCACCAGCAGAGCGGCCACGGCGTTGCCGAGGTTCATCACGGCCACCAGGGTGCCGGCGTCCACGGCGCTGACGCCGCGGTCCCGGAACAGGGTGGGGAACCAGGACAGGGAAGCGTAGTAGACGGCGCTCTGCAGGCCCATGAACAAGGTGACCTGCCAGGTCAGGGGGTTGCGCCAGAGTGCGGCGCGGGCCCCCGGCCGGGCTGGCGCGCCGGGCTTGCCGTCGCTTGCGGCGGGCCGGCGGGGCTCGGCCAGCAGCGCCTCCTCGCCCTCCGGCAGCGGCCCGGCGGGCGGCGCCGTCCGGTAGCGCAGCTGCGGCAGCCACGCCGCCGCCCCGACCAGCGCCGGCACGGCCCACAGGCCGAGCGTGATCCGCACCGCCCCGGTGCCGCTGCCGGCCGCCTGGTAGACCGGCACCGCGATCAGCGAGCCCATGATCGCGCCAGTCGACATCGAGGCCAGGTACAGCCCGATCAGCAGCCCGGCGCGGTCCGGCTGGCGGCGCTTGACCAGGCTCGGCAGCAGCACGTTCATCAGCGCGATCGCCCCGCCCGCCAGGATGGTGCCGGGGAACAGCAGGGTGCTGGGCGCGGCGCCGCGCATCACCAGGCCGGCGACCAGCAGGAGCAGCGACGCGCCCAGGACGCGTTCCTCGCCGGACGCCCGGCTCAGCGGCGCGGCGATCCCGGAGAACAGCCCGAAGCACAGCACCGGGATGGCCGCCAGGAATGCCTGGCCGGCCGAGGACAGCTGCATCGAGGTGTGCAGCTCGGGGAAAATTGGCGGCAGGCTGGTGATGGCCGCGCGCAGGTTGAAGGCCAGGATGAGGATCCCGGCGATCAGCAGGCCGGGCCCGGCACCGCGAACCGGGACGTTCGCCGGTGACCTGCCGATTTCCGCCCGCACTGGACGAAGTCTAAGGGTCGCCGCCGCGGGCGCCCTGCCCCGGCACCGCCGCAGCCGCACGCGGGCCGCCGGCAGGACGTGTTGCCGGCCTGCGCGGGGCCTTACAGTATGAGGCCATGACTGGTGAAGTGTCCCCGGCCGAGCCCGCCCGCCAGCCCGTCTCTCTCGGCGAGCTGCGCGCCTCGCACGAGGACCGGGACAAGGTCGTCGAGCTGCTCCGGGTCGCGGCCGGCGACGGTCGGCTGACCGCCGAGGAACTCGACGAGCGGCTGGAGCGGGCCCTGCAGGCCCGGACCTACAACGAGCTGGCCGTGCTGACCGCGGACCTGCCGGCCGCCGGCGGCGGCGCCGCGGTCGCCCCGCAGCCCGACCCGTCGGTGCAGCCCAGGGAACTGGTCCGCATCCAGACCCGCAGCGGCCACATCCAGCGCGACGGCGCCTGGGTCGTCCCCCAGGCCATCGACCTGTCGGTGACCAGCGGGCACGTCAAGCTCGACTTCACCAGCGCGGTGATCACCAGCCGGACCCTGCGGATCGAGGCCGACGTGCACAGCGGCCACCTGATGCTGGTCACCCGGCCGGGCGTCGTCGTGGACGCCGACGAGGTCGCCGTCCGCAGCGGCCACGTGAAGACGCCCACGCCCTGGCGGGCTGGCGTCCCGGAGATCCTGCGGATCGAGATCACCGGGCAGGTCCGCAGCGGTCACATCAACGCCCGCCCGCCGCGCCGCAGCTTCTGGCAGTGGCTGCGCCGCGCACCGCGCCCGTACGCCGACGCCCTGCGCTAGAACCCGCGCCGGAATCCCGCGCTAGAACACCGAGATGTGCACGTGGTCGAAGTGGTTGGCCGTGATGCTGCCGCGGTCTTCCATGGGGACCCAGCCCGACGACGCCATCCGGATATCCCAGATGCGCTGCCGGTAAATGATGTACATGATCCCGAGCCGGGAGGCGTTCTGCTGCGCCCAGGCGGCGAGCGCGTAGCCGAGACTGACCCGCGACGCGGTCGGCATGACGCCGCCCGAGCTCAGCATGAAGTCGCAGGCCCGGCCCAGCGGATGCTCGCCCGAGCTCTCGGGCCGGTAGCAGCCGATCGCGGGGAACGGGCCGAAGTGCCGGTCGGCCTGGTCGCGGACCTCGCGCATCCGGGCGGTGACGCCGTCCCCGCCGATGACCGGGGACTGCGGCCGGAACCGGGCCATCAGCTGCGCCACCGCGCGCCGCTGGCCGGCCAGTGCGGTGACCAGGTGCCGCAGCTCGGCGACCCGGGCCGACGCGGCCTGCCCGGCGCGCTGGCTGGCCGCCGTGAGCGCCCGCAGCTGGGCCAGCTTGTCGCTGCGCTGCCGGGCCAGGTAGGTAACGACGGCGCTCTTGCTGAGCATGTGCTGCGGGTCGCCGCCGCTGAACAGCACCGCGAGCGCCGGGTCGGCCTCGCCGTCCAGGTACCGGGCCACGGCGACCTGGCCGAGGTAGCGCCGCGCGACGCCGAGCTGATGACGCAGCCGGCCAGCCCGGGCGGTCGCCGCGCGGGCTGAGTCCTGCGCGTCGTCCAGCCGGACGAGCTGCCCGCGGTACTGCCGGGCCAGCCGGGCGGCCCGGGCCTCGAGCTGGGTCAGCGTCGGCTGGCCGCCGGCGGCCAGCCCGGCGGCCAGGGCAGCCGGGCGGGCGGGCGCGGCGCTGCTGGCCGACGAGACGAACAGCGGGCTCACGACGAGCGCCGCGGCGAAGACGGCACCCCGGCAGGCCAGCCAGCGCAGGGTGCGGTGCGGGCCGGCGAGCCGGCTCTGGGTCCCCGGGTGTCGCCGCACGGGCTCACCTGCCTCCCTCCGCCTGCCGGGTACGGGAGCTGGACTCCGGAAGCTAGCACCCCTGGCCGGTGCCCGCAGTGCTTTGCGCCAGCTCATGCGCCAGGCCCCGGACTGCTCAGCAGCCCGGGGCCTGGTCGCCGGCTCTCGCTCAGGAGTCCTGGCCGCGGACCTTCAGCGAGCGCAGCACGTACTGCATGATCCCGCCGTGCCGGTAGTACTCCGCCTCGCCCGGGGTGTCGATGCGCACGATGGCCGGGAACTCACGGCCGTCGGCCACCACCGTCACCTCGCGCGGCACCTCACCCGAGTTCATCGCCTCGATGCCCACGACGTCGAACACCTCGTGCCCGGTCAGGCCCAGCGAGCTGGCGCTGTCGCCCGGCTTGAACTGCAGCGGCAGCACGCCCATGCCGATCAGGTTGGACCGGTGGATCCGCTCGAACGACTCCACCAGCACCGCCCGCACGCCCAGCAGCAGGGTGCCCTTGGCTGCCCAGTCCCGTGACGAGCCCGACCCGTACTCCGTGCCGCCCAGGATGATCAGCGGCGTGCCCTCGGCCAGGTACTCGCGGGAGGCGTCGAAGATCGTCATCTGGGTGCCCTCGGGCAGCTTGACCGTGATGCCGCCCTCGGTGCCCGGCGCCAGCTGGTTGCGCAGCCGGATGTTGGCGAACGTGCCGCGGATCATCACCTCGTGGTTGCCGCGCCGCGACCCGTAGCTGTTGAAGTCGCGCCGCTGCACCCCGTGCTCGGTCAGGTACTTCCCGGCCGGGCTGTCAGTCTTGATCGCGCCAGCGGGCGAGATGTGGTCGGTGGTCACCGAGTCGCCCAGCTTGGCCAGCACCCGCGCGCCGTGCACGTCGGTCACCGGCTCCGGCTCGGCGGTCATGCCCTCGAAGTACGGCGGGTGCCGCACGTAGGTGGACTCCTCCGCCCAGGCGAAGGTGTCGCCGCCGGGGACATCGAGATCCTGCCAGTTCTGGTCGCCGGCGAACACGTCGGCGTAGTCGCGGGTGAACATCTCCGCGGCCACCGCGGTCCGCACCACCTCGTCCACCTCGGCGGGCGAGGGCCACAGGTCACGCAGGTAGACCGGCTGGCCATCGGACCCGGTGCCGAGCGGTTCGGTGGTCAGGTCCAGGTCCATCGTGCCGGCCAGCGCGTAGGCCACCACCAGCGGCGGCGAGGCCAGGTAGTTCATCTTGGTGTCCGGGTTGATCCGGCCCTCGAAGTTGCGGTTGCCCGACAGCACCGAGACGACCGCCAGGTCGTTCTCGTTGACCGCCGCGCTGACCCCCTGCGACAGCGGGCCGGAGTTGCCGATGCAGGTAGTGCAGCCGTAGCCGACCAGGTTGAACCCCAGCTTCTCCAGGTACGGGGTGAGCCCGGCACGCTCGTAGTAGTCCATGACCACCTTGGAGCCGGGCGCCAGCGTCGTCTTCACCCACGGCTTGCGCTCCAGCCCGGCCTCGACTGCCTTCTTGGCCAGCAGCGCCGCGCCCACCATCACCGACGGGTTGGAGGTGTTGGTGCACGAGGTGATGGCCGCGATCACCACCGAGCCGTGGTCGACCGCGGTCTGCGTGCCGTCCTCCAGCGTCACCGGGCTCAGCCGGGACGGGCGGCCGGTGGCCGGCGCGACCGGGTCAGAGGCGGGGAAGGTGTCCTCGATGTCGGCGTCCAGGCCGTCGCTGACGTAGGCGCCGAGCGCCTCGCGGAAGGAGTTTTTCGCGTTCGACAGCGCGACCCGGTCCTGCGGCCGCTTCGGCCCGGCCAGCGACGGCACCACCGTGGACAGGTCCAGCTGCAGTTCCTCGGAGTAGCGCGCGTGCGCGGCCGGGTCGTGCCACAGGCCCTGCTCCTTGGCGTAGGCCTCGACCAGCCCGACCTGCTGCGCGGACCGGCCGGTCAGCCGCAGGTAGGTCAGCGTCTCGGCGTCGATCGGGAAGATCGCGCAGGTCGAGCCGAACTCCGGGCTCATGTTCCCGATGGTGGCGCGGTTGGCCACCGGGACCGCGGCCACGCCCTCGCCGTAGAACTCCACGAACTTGCCCACCACGCCGTGCTTGCGCAGCAGCTCGGTGATGGTCAGCACCAGGTCGGTCGCCGTCGCGCCGGACGGCAGCTCGCCGCTCAGCCGGAACCCGACCACCCGCGGGATCAGCATCGACACCGGCTGGCCCAGCATCGCCGCCTCGGCCTCGATGCCGCCGACGCCCCAGCCCAGCACGCCCAGGCCGTTCTGCATCGTGGTGTGCGAGTCGGTGCCCACGCAGGTGTCGGGGTAGGCGCTGGTCACGCCGTCGTCACCGGACTGGGCCATGACCACCCGGGCCAGGTGCTCGATGTTGACCTGGTGCACGATGCCGGTGCCCGGCGGCACCACCTTGAACTGGCGCAGCGCCTCCTGGCCCCAGCGCAGGAACGCGAACCGCTCGGCGTTGCGCTGGAACTCCAGCGCCACGTTGCGGTCGAAGGCGTCCGGGCGGCCGAACACGTCCGCGATCACCGAGTGGTCGATGACCAGCTCGGCCGGCACCAGCGGGTTGATCCGGGCGGCGTCGCCGCCGAGCGCCTGCATGGCCTCGCGCATGGCCGCCAGGTCGACCACCGCCGGTACGCCGGTCAGGTCCTGCATGATCACCCGGGCCGGGCTGAACGGGATCTCGGTGTCCGGCTCGGCGGCCGGGTCCCACTCTCCCACCGCGGTCACCTGGGCGGCAGTCACGCTCTCGCCGTCCTCGGTGCGCAGCAGATTCTCCAGCAGCACCTTCAGGCTGAACGGCAGGCTGCCCGCGCCCGGCACGGCATCCAGCCGGTGTATCTGGTAGCTGGTCCCGGCCACATCGAGGGTGGCACGGCTGCCGAAGCTGTTCGCGGTCATGATGCTGCCTCCTGGCCTAGCGCGGGCGTCGCCGCACGCGCAGTCTGCATATTGCCGCACCCGGGGCCACGCCGTGCTGCGCGCCTCCCGCGTCCGGCAACTATCTCGATATCAAGCTATCTAAGACCAAGCCTAGTAACGAGGTATCTTGACGTCAAGCTATCTGGCCCGGACCGGGCAGGCTCCGGGAACGGGCCCGCGCGGCGCCCTGGCCCGCTACCCAGGTCCGCTACCCGGGCACCGCGGCGGCTACCACCCGGAACGGGTCTTCCTGGCTATTGTCCCGCGGTCCGGAACACCGGCCAGCACACCTCGGTCCGGTGGCGGCTCTCGTCATCGGTATCCCAGGGCCCGACCAGGAAGTACTCGCGGATCGGGCCCGCCACGCCGATCGCCCGCTGGGCCACCGCCGTGCCCAGCGCGCCGTAGGTCCGGTCGATGCCCTCGGCCGGTCCCTCGTGCACGAGCACGGCTACCTCAACGGCCGGGATCTCCCGCACCGCGATGCCCGCCGGCAGGCGCGCTGCGGCTGCGGCTGCGGCTTGCCTGCTGCGGGCATCAGCGGCCAGCTGCGCGCTGCTGCGATCAGCGCCCGGGGCGGGACGGCCCCACTCCGGGGCCGCCGCAGCCGGGATCGCCGGCCGGGCCAGCGGCTGGAACACGGTGATCTCGGCGCGCTCCAGCTCAAAGAAGTCGCCCGGGAACAGCGCGCCCGGCGGGCCCGCCGCCGTCACGCCCGGCGCGGCCAGTGCGGCCGCGATGCCCGCGAACGCCCGCTCGGCCCAGCTGCCCAGGTCCGCGGCGCCGACCGTGGCCCGGGCCATCAGCGCGGTCACCGCCGGGATGGCTCGCAGCTCGACGGCCGGCGCGCGCGACGGCCCGGTGAGCAGCGCGCGCAGCGCCGCTACCGCGGCCTGGGTCTGCTCGAGCTGGCGTTCCATCCGGGCCAGGTGGGCGCCGATCTCAGCGTTGCGGGCCGCCACGTCGGGGGCGGCCAGCACCGCGCGGACCTGGTCCAGCGGCATGCCCAGGTCGCGCAGCCGCCGGACGACCTGGGCGGTGGTGACCTGGCTGGTGTCGTAGTGCCGGTACCCGGTGGCCGGGTCGATGTCCGCCGGCTCCAGCACGCCGACGTCGTGGTAGTGCCGCAGCGCCTTCACGCTCAGGTGGGTCATCCGGGAGAAGTCGCCGATGCTCAGCCGCGTAGTCACCATTCCGAGTATCACCGCTCCCGGCGCGGCAGGAGCAGGGTCAGGGCCGCCACGCCGAGCAGCAGGGCGCCCATCTCGGCCAGGCTCCAGCCGAAGGCGACCGCGTAGCCGCGGGTCACCAGGTTGTAGAAGATCACGCCGGTCACGGCCACGCCGACGGCGTTGCCGACCTGCTGGGCCGTGCTCAGCGCCCCGGATACCGCCCCGGCCGTGCGGCCGTCGGCGTGGGCCAGGACCGTGCTGGTCAGCGGCGTGATGCACAGGCCCTGGCCGGCGCCGAGCAGCAGCAGGCCGGGGAACAGCGCCAGCAGCGGGCCGCCGGTTCCCTCGCGTGCCACCGCGGCCAGCAGCAGCCCGTCGCCGAGCGCGGCGGTCAGCGCGCCGGCCAGGATGACCGTCCGGCCGAACCGCACCGTTGCCGCCGGGGCGCGCAGCGAGGTGAGCAGGTACCCCGCGGCCAGCACCGCGAACACCCCGCCGGCCGCCAGCGGGCCGAGCCCGCGGCCCAGCTGCAGGTACAGGGCGAGCATCAGGTAGCCGGCCGCCTGCTGGCACCAGAACAGCACCTGGACGGTCAGGCCGGCGCGGAACGTGCGGACGGCGAAGATGGCCGGGTCCAGCAGCGGCTGCCCGCCGCGCCGGGCGGTGCGGCGCAGGTGCCAGGCGACCGCGGCCAGCAGCACCGGGGCGGCGGCCAGGCACGCCCACGACCAGGCCGGCCAGCCCTGCTGGCGGCCGTCCAGCAGCGGCAGCACGACCGCGACCAGGGTGGCGGTGAGCAGGGCCGCGCCGGGCAGGTCGAGACGGCCGGCGTGGTCCGCGCGCGACTCCGGGACCAGCCGGGGCGCGGCGGCCAGCGCCGCCAGCCCGACCGGCACGTTGACCCAGAAGATCAGCCGCCAGCCCAGCCCGGCGATGTCGGCGTCGATGAGCAGCCCGCCGAGCAGCTGGCCGCCGCTGGCGGCCAGGCCCATCACGATCCCGTACGCGCTGATCGCGCGGACCCGGTCCCGGCCGGTGTAGGTCGTCCCGATGATCGACAGGGTGTTGGCGGCCATGATGGCAGCACCGAGGCCCTGGGCCAGCCGGGCGGCGACCAGGAAGCCGGGGCTGGGAGCCAGGGCGCACAGCACCGAGGCTGCGACGAACGCCGCCAGCCCGGCGCAGAACCAGCGCCGCCGCCCGTAGTGGTCGCCCAGCCGGCCGCCGCAGACCAGGAACGCGGCCGAGGTCAGGCCGAAGCCGGCCACTACCCACTCGATCGCGCCCGGCCCGGCGCCCAGGCTGCGCTGGATGGAAGCCAGCGCCACGTTGACGATGAAGAAGTCCAGGATGTAGATGAAGGTCCCGCACAGCACGACGGCCAGCGGCGCCCACTTGGCGACCGGGCCGGGCAGGCCGCGGGTGGCGGCTGGAAGATGGCTCGTGAGTGTCATGAGCCGAGCCTCAGGTCTCCCCCGGCAGGAGAGTCAAAGCACTTCCCGGACCCCGCCCGCCGCGGGTCGTGAAGCTGCCCGCGATGACCTTGCCGGGGCTGCAGGTGCGCCCCCATGGCCCTCGCCCGCCGACCCGGCCGCCGGCGGCGCCGCCGGAGTCACAGCTGTCCGGCAGGCGCGCGAGTCACGGCTGCAAGGGGCGATCAGGTTGCGGCCGCAGTCGTGTCCGCGGCACCGGGCTCGGCGGCACCGGGCTCGGCAGCACCGGGCTCCGCGGTCACCGAATCTGCGGGGCCCGGCTCCTGAGCGGCGGGATCCGCGGCGGTCGGCTGCTGGGCGCGGTAGCGGGTGAAGGCGGGCAGGCCGATGCCGATCACGACGACGGCGGCCACGGTGATCAGCCCGCCGGCCAGCGCGCTGATGACCGGCGTGGTCAGCGAGCCGAGGGCGCCGGCCTCCAGGTTGCCGAGCTGGCCGCCGCCCGCGCCGACGACGAAGTCGGCGGCGGAGACCCGGCCGCGCAGCCGGTCCGGCGCGACCGTCTGGACGATGATGCCCCGCAGCACCACGGTGACGGTGTCGGCCGCGCCGGCCAGGGCCAGCATGGCCAGGGTCAGTGCCAGGCCGGACGCGACCGCGAAGCCGGCGAAGGCGGCGCCCCAGACCGCCACCGCGCCGAGCATGGCCAGGCCCTGCCGGGTGACCCGGCTGAGCGGGCCGGACAGTACCGCGCTGACCAGCCCGCCAACGCCGATCGCGGTGGTGAACAGGCCCAGGGTGCGCGGGTCGCCGCCGAACCGCTCGGCGTTGATGGCCGGGAACAGCGACGCGGGCAGGCCGAAGACGGTCGCGCTGAGGTCGGCCAGGAACGCCCCGGCCAGCAGCGGGCTGCGCCCGATGAACGCCACGCCCTCGGCCACCGCGCGCAGGCCCGGCCGGGCCGGGCCGTCGCCGGGACGGAGTTCGGGCAGCCGGGCGACGCCGTAGACCGAGGCGGTGAAGCTGAGCGCGTCGATGAGATAGCAGTACCGCAGGCCCAGCGCGGGGACGGCGGTGATGAGGCCGGCCAGGGCCGGGCCGGCGATCATCATGACCTGGAAGGTGATCCGGTTCAGCGCCAGCCCGGCCGGGAGCAGCCGCGGCGGCAGCAGGGCCGGGATGAAGGTGCGCCGGGCCGGCTGGCTGATCGCCGACAGCGAGGCCTGCACGACGGTCAGCCCGTACAGCAGCCAGAGCCGGTGCAGTCCGGCGAAGGCCTGGGCGGCCAGCACCGCCGACACCACGACCTGCCCGAAGCTGGTGTACAGCACCAGGCGGCGCCGGTCGAGCGCGTCGGCCAGCGAACCGCCCAGCAGGCCGATGGCCAGCAGCGGCACCATCTGCGCGAGCCCGATCGCGCCCACCGCCAGCGGCGAGTGCGTCAGGCGGTAGACCTGCAACGGGACAGCGAACAGGGTCATGGCGGTTCCCACCGCCGACAGCGTGGATCCGGCCCACAGCCGCCGGTACGCCGGTGACTCCCGCAGCGGGCTGATGTCGGCTAGCAGCCTGCTTGCTCGCGGCACCTGATGCCTCCTCGGTCACGCCCCGGTCGCTGGCACGCCCGGCCGCTGCCCCCGCCTGCCGCCCGGCGCCGGACCAACTGTAACAGTACTTATACAAGTGCTGTTACAATTTATAATTGACCATGGACACGCACGGCAGACCCGACTCGCGCACCGCGGCAGCGCAGCCCGGCACGGCAGCGCAGCCCGGCACGGCCGACCCGGCAGGCGCTGCGGTCGACCCGACCGAGCAGAGCCTGTGGCGGCCGCTGCGGCTGCTGCAGACGGCCATGGACGCCGACATCGGCCGGCTCTACGCCGAGGCGCAGGTCGAGGGACTCAAGCCGAGCTTCGTGCTGGAGCTGCTCCGGCTGCACGCGCGCGGGCCGATGACCATCACCGAGCTGGCGACCTCGGTGCAGCGCACGCACTCGGCGATCAGCCAGAAGGTGGCCGCCATGCGCGCCGCCGGGCTGGTCGAGACCATCGCCGGCGCCGACGCCCGGAGCAAGACGGTGGTGCTCACCGGCCGGGCGCGCGCCATCGCGGGCCTGCTGACCGCTGAGTGGCAGGCCACCGAGGCCGCCGCTGCCGAGCTGGAGGCGGAGATCCCCTACCCGCTCAGCCGGGTCGTCACCGACCTCGAGGAAGCGCTGCGGCGCAAGAGCTTCCACGACCGGATCGCCGACAAGCTCGCCGCCGACCCGGCCTGGGGCGAGGGCGCCAGGGCGGCCGCGGCCGGGGAGTCCGGGCACGCGCCGCCGGCACGTGCGCCGGGACGTGCCGGCCGCGCGGGCCATCCTGGTAGCGTCGCCGGTGCGCCCCCGCGGACCGGGGAGATGGGGAGGTAACCCGCGATGGCACTGCAGGCGGCTGCCTGGCTCGGCCTCGCTCCGGATGACCTGTACGGGCTGGCGGCACTGCCGTACTGCTCGTTCAGCTCGCGCCAGCACCCGGCCAGCCGCAGCGTCGGTGTCCGGATCGGTGATGCGATCCTCAACCTGAGCGCCGCCGCGGACCGGCTGCTGGCGGGCCGGTCGGTGCTGTTCCGGTCCGGCGTCCTGGACTCATTCCTGGCCGCCGGCGAGCTGGCCTGGGCGGACGTCCGCGCGCACCTGACGGCATGGCTGTCGCAGGACCGCTTCCGGGATGGGCTGGCGGACCTGGTGGTGCCGCTGGCGGAGGCTGAGCTGCACCTGCCCTTCACCGTCGCCGACTACGTCGACTTCTATACCTCCGAGCAGCACGCCACCAATGTCGGCAAGATCTTCCGGCCCGGCACCCGGCCGCTGCCGGCCAGCTGGGGCCACCTGCCCGCCGGCTACCACGGCCGGGCCGGCACCGTGGTGGTGTCGGGAACCCCGATCCGCCGGCCGTGCGGGCTGGCCAAGGCCAGCCCGGACGCAGCGCCGTCCTTCGGACCTTCGGCGCGCCTGGACTTCGAGGCCGAGCTGGGCTTTGTCGTCGGCTACGAGACGGTGCTCGGCGAGCCGGTCCCGGCCAGCCGGTTCAGCGAGCACGTTTTCGGCGTCACGCTGGTCAACGACTGGTCCGCGCGCGACATCCAGGCTTATGAGACGGCCCCGCTCGGGCCGTTCCTCGGCAAGTCGTTCGGCACGACGATCTCGCCGTGGATCCTGCCGCTGGCCGCGCTGGAGCACGCGCGGGTCCGGCCGCCGTCGCGCGATGCCGAGCTGGCGCCCTACCTGACCGAGACGCAGGACTGGGGCCTGGACATCGACGTCGAGGTGCGGATCAACGAGCAGCTGCTGTCCCGCCCGCCGTACAAGACGATGCACTGGAGCCCGGCGCAGATGCTGGCGCACATGACCGTGAACGGCGCGGCGCTGCGCACCGGCGACCTGTTTGCCTCCGGCACCGTCAGCGGCCCCGGCCGGGGGCAGCTGGGCTGCCTGCTGGAGCTGTCGTGGAACGGCACCGACCCGGTCAAGCTGCCCGACGGGAGCACCCGCGCCTGGCTGGAGGACAGCGACGAGGTGACGATCACCGCGACCGCGCCGGGCCCCGATGGCACCCGGATCGGCGTGGGCGAGGCCCGCGGGCAGATCCTGCCCGCGTCCTTCTGATCCGCGGGGCGTTCCAGGGCGGCCGCCAGCTCACACAGCTAGCAGTCGATCTCGAACCAGACGGCGGCCGGGGACGGGCCGGCCTTGGCCGCGTGCCCCCAGCGGGCGGCGAGGAAGTCGACCAGGATCAGGCCGCGGCCGGAGGCGGCCAGCTCATCGGCGGCTGCCGTCAGCACCGGATGCCCGGCCGAGCCGTCGTCGGTGACGGTGATCCGCACCCGGCCCGGCCCGTGCGAGATGGCGACGGCGAACGTGCCGCCCTGGCCGGTGGCCGAGTGCTGGACCGCGTTGGTCGCTAATTCACTGGTCAGCAGCACGACGTCGGAGGCTGCCGGGCAGCTGGCCAGGGCCCGGCCGACGAAGTGCCGCGCCGCGGCTACCTGATCCGGGTGACCCGGGAACACGCGCAGGAACCGCGGGGGGATGGCATCGTGCGGGATATGCCGGCCGGCATCCGGGTCGCGGCCAAGACTGGCGGGCCTGGCAGGGCGCGTACCCGGGTGCATCTCATCACCGGCCTGTCCGCGTTCGGCCGCCAGCTCGCAGCGGAGCTGGCATGCTTCATGTCCGTACGCTTATTGCATAGCACGATATGCATAGCTGCACCGGTGCAATCGCACGGTGTCACCGGAGCTATCGCACTGTGCAGGCCGGATTCGACCGCAACGTCCCGGAGGAAATCATGGCCGCAGGCACCGGCCCGACGGTGCGCAGGCGGCAGCTCATGGCAGAGCTGAAGCGCCTGCGCGAGGCGGCCGGCTTAACGCAGGAGGACGTCGCGGGCCGGCTCGACTGGCACCCGACGAAGGTCATGCGCATTGAGACCGGCCGCACCCCGCCGCATCCCAATGACGTGCGGGTCATGCTCGGCCTGTACGGGGTGGCCGACGAGACCGAGCTGGCCGGGCTGATCTCGCTGGCCAAGGACGCCCGGCAGCGCGGCTGGTGGTACTCCTACCGCGACGTGATGGTCAGCCGGCTCGAAGTGTTCATCGGGCTGGAGTCCGAGGCTGACACGATCCGCGACTTCGAGCTGGCCATGATTCCGGGCCTGCTGCAGACCGCGGACTACGCGCGGGCGCTGATCGGCGGGCTGGGCTCTTATGACGCCGCGGAGGTGGAGCGGCGGGTTGAGGTGCGGCTGACCCGGCAGCAGCAGCTGGCCGCCGGCGGCGGGCGGCTGTGGGCGGTCCTGGACGAGGCCGCGGTCCGCCGGGTCGTGGGCGGGCAGGAGATCATGGCCGCCCAGCTGCGCCACCTGGCCGATGCGGCCCAGTCGGGCCGGGCCATGATCCAGGTCGTCCCGTACGGCGCGGGCCCGCATCCGGGCCAGGCCGGGCCGTTCATCATCCTCGGCTTCGGCGACGCCACCCAGCCGGACGTTGTCTACCTGGAGACCGTCGGCGGGAATCTGTACGTTGATAAGCCCGAGGAAGTGCGAATGTTTACCACCGCCTTCGATCAGTTGTGCGCAGTGGCCCTCAGCCCGGCGCAGTCCACGGCTATGCTGCGGGCACTGGCCGGGGAGCTGGGCTGATTCGCGGAAGGAGACCCGAGATCATGGATCTCGACCTGTCCCGTGCAGCATGGCGGACAAGTTCGTTTAGCGGCGCCAATGGCAGCTGCGTGGAGGTAGCGCCCGTGCCCGGTAGCGCACCGGACGGCGCGCCGCCGGCCCGGATCGCCGTCCGGGACTCCAAGGACCGCAGCGGTCCTGTCCTGGTATTCACCGCTCGCCAGTGGCGCGACATGGCCGCCGGCATCAAGGCCGGCGAGCTGCTCCTGAGCTGACCCGGCGGGCTGTTCCTAGCCCGGCCGCCGGGCGGCCGACCGGGCGTCCCGTGCCGCCAGCCATGCGGCGAAGGTCAGCTCGCCGCGGACGTCTGGCTCGGGATCGGTGAGCGCTCCGGCGCGCAGCGAGCGGCCCAGCCTGCCGGGCAGCAGGACCGGCAGCTGGGCCGCTCGCGTGCCGGTCGCCGCGCCCCGGCCGGGCGCGGCGTCATCGGGGGTAGCGCATCCCGGTGACGTTGACCCGCGCCGCGTACAGCGAGCTGGTCGCGGTGATGAACAGGTGGTTGCGCTGCGCACCGCCGAAGGTGAAGTTCGCCACGACCTCGGGCACCCGCAGCTTGCCGAGCAGCGTCCCGTCCGGATCGAAGCAGTGCAGCCCGTCGCCGGCCGCCGCCCACACGCGGCCGGCCGAGTCCAGCCGCAGCCCGTCGAAGGTGCCCGCGTCACAGGTGGCGAAGACCTCACCGCCGGCCAGCCCGCCGTCGCCGGTCACGGTGAACAGCCGGATATGGTCGCGAGAGCTGTCGGCGATGTAGAGTTGCTGCTCATCGGCGCTGAAGGCCAGGCCGTTGGGCTGGTCAAAGTCATCGGCCACGATGACCGGGCCGCGGCCGGGGTCAATCCGGAAGACATACCGGCCGTCCTGCTCCATGCCGGCCTGGTGGCCCTCGTAGTCGCTGCGGATCCCGTAGCTGGGGTCAGTGAACCACAGCGAGCCGTCGGCCCGCTCGACGATGTCGTTGGGGCTGTTCAGCTTCTTGCCGTCATAAGAGTCGGCCAGCACCGTGACCGAGCCGTCATGCTCGGTCCTGGTCACCTTCCGGCTGCCCTGCATGCAGCTGACCAGGCGGCCCTGCCGGTCGACGGTGTGCCCGTTGGCGTAACCGGCGGGCTCCCGGAACACGCCCACCGCCCCGGTCGTCTCATCCCAGCGCAGCATCTGGTTGTTCGGGATGTCGCTGAACACCAGGTAGCGGCCGGCCGGGACATAGGCCGGCCCCTCGGTCCACCGGCAGCCGGTGTGCAGCTGCTCCAGGAACTGGTCGCCGCCGAAGAACCGGAACCGCTCGTCCTGGACCTCGCGCTCGATCGGTATCCGCACCGGACTGGTCATTCGCGCCCTCGCAAGCATCTCGCCGGGAAGCAGCCGGGCCGCCCGGCGAGACCGCCCGGCGGGCTGAGCGGCAGGCTAGCCGGCGGGCCGCGGGCCCCGGCGCCGGGTACGGTACCGGCGGGCCGGCCCGGCGCCGGGCCACGCCTGGTGACCTCGGGCCTGGCTCATCGAGAACCGCGACGCCGGCCAGCATGCCGGATTCCAGACGATTGTCTCGTATGCCCGGCACTCAGCCACCATCACGGTGCCGGCGTACGGCTCTATCGTGGAGGAGATGGCCAACCACCTCGGTCAGGAGCTGCTGCACGTCATGACGCTAGCCCGACAGATCGACTTGCTGGGCGGGACGCCGCCGGTGCGCGTGCCCGGCATTCCCGGCCACCCCGACGGCGCCGCGGCCCGATGAGCCCGGCCCGGCCGCGACCTGCCCGGAGCGGAACCGGGGGCAAGCCCGCCGCGCGCAAGGCGACCACGCGCAAGCCAGCCGAGCGCACAGCGGGCCGCAAGCAGGCCGAGGGCAAGAACGCGGCCGGGCCGCTGGACTCCTACCAGCGCAAGCGGGATTTCAGTAAGACGCCAGAACCGCGCGGCTCAGCAGCCGGGCAGCCCGCCGACGGCGCGGCCCGGTTCGTCGTGCAGCGGCACCGGGCCCGGCGGCTGCACTACGACCTCCGGTTCGAGATCGACGGCGTGCTGGTCAGCTGGGCGGTGCCCAAGGGGCCGACGCTGGACCCGGACGTCAAGCGGATCGCGATCCATGTCGAGGACCATCCGATCGAGTACCTCGACTTCGAGGGCGTGATCCCGGCGGGCGGCTACGGCGGCGGCGATGTCATCGTCTGGGACTGCGGCACCTGGGTGCCGCACGAAACCGACGACCCGGCCGCCGCGGTTGCCGCCGGCGACTTCCACGCCGACGTCTACGGCGAGAAACTGCGCGGCCGGCTGATCCTGGTGCGCAGCTCCGATCCGTCCCGCTCCGGCGGCTCCGGCCAGGAGCAGTGGCTGCTGCTGCACAAGCACGACGAGGATGCTGTCCCTGGCTGGGACCCCGAGGACCACCCGCGGTCGGTCCGCAGCGGCCGGACCAATGATGAGGTCAAGGCCGACCCGGAACGGGAGTGGCACTCCGAGCTGCCGGCCGCCCAGGCCTCGGTCCCGGTCGGCCCCGGCACGGGCAAGCGCACCGCGAACCGCAGCACCACCGCCCGCCGGCCGGGCGGCGGCCAGCGCGCCCGCCGCCCGGCCGCGGCCAGCCCCGCCCTGCCTTCCGAGCTGCTGCGCCCGCCCGACGAGCTGAGCCGGCTCGATGTCCTCGGCAGCAGCGGCACCCTCGATGTCTTCGGCCGCCGGCTCAAGCTGACCAACCTCGACAAGGTCCTGTTCCCGGCCCGCCCCGGCCAGGACCCGGTCACCAAGCGCGAGCTGATCCGCTACGCCATCCAGATCGCGCCCGTCGCGCTCCCGTACCTGGCCGACCGGGCCCTCAATATGCACCGGTTCCCGGGCGGGGCCGGCTCGCCTGGCTTCTGGCACAAGCAGCTCCCCGAGCACGCGCCCGGCTGGATCGGCCGCTGGGACAACCCCGAAGCCGAGCCCGGCAAAGTGCGGACCTACCTGGTCGTGGACGAGCCGGCCGCCCTGGTGTGGGCGGCCAACTTCGGCGCCCTGGAGTGGCATGCCTGGACCGCCCGCACCGATCACCAGGACCAGCCCGACTACGCGCTCATCGACATCGACCCGGGCACGCAGACCTCGTGGGACGACGTGCTGGTCCTGGCCCGGCTGCACCGCGCCGCCCTGGACCACCTCGGCGTGCTGGCCCGGCCCAAGCTCACCGGCCGGCGCGGCATTCAGATCTGGGTGCCGGTCGCGCCGGGCCCCGGCTTCGCCGATACCCGGTCCTGGGTGGAGCAGCTGTCCAAGTCGATCGGCGCCGTCGTGCCCGAGCTGGTCAGCTGGAAGTGGGATGTCCGCGAGCGGGGCGGGAAGGCCCGGCTCGACTACACCCAGAACGTCCGGCACAAGACACTCGTCGCCCCCTACAGCCCGCGCGCCGAAGCAGGCGCGCCGGTGTCGGCGCCGATCGAGTGGGAGGACCTGGACGACCCGGGTCTGCGCCCGGACGGCATCACCATCCGCACCGTGCTGGACCGGCTGGCCGACCGGGGCGACCCGTTCCGCGCGCTGCTGTCCGCCGGCCAGCCCCTGCCCGATATCGTCTAGCCCGCGGGTCACCGCCATGCCGGGCCCGCCCGGCTTGCCCGGCTGCGACGATCAGCTCTTGGTTTGCCGCAACCCGGCGGCCATGCGGCACTGGCACTACCATGGGTGGATCGCCAGAGTCCGGGGAGAAATGCGCGATGCCAGGGTCGGCTCAGGGGTGGGATCAAGATCAGGGGGAAGACCCCCGCGATAACACCATTGATCTCCCGCGCGTGCGCGAAACCACCCAGCAAGCCCACCGGCCGGCTCCGCGTCGCGAGCCCGGCTCTCATGCGCAGCCCTCCCGCGGCCGCACCCAGCCCAGCCACGGCCACGGCCTGCGCGGCTCAGCCCGCCGCGATCCGGCCAGCCGGGAACCAGCCGCCAGCCGGGAACCAGGCTCCCGGGATCCCGGCCGCGATCTGAGCCGCGGCCCCGGCTATCCCGGGCCGGCTCCCTACGGCCGCGGGCTCACCGAGCCAGGCGGGCCCGGGTCGGCGGCTTACCAGCCCGGCCGCAGTGCCCCGCCGCCGGACGGCGTCGCGCGATCCCGCCAGCACCTCCCCCCGGCCGAGCCGCCGCTGACCGGCCTGCCGCCTGCCGAGCCGGCGCTGAGCAGCCTGCCGCCCGCCGGGCCGCAGCTGACCGGCCTGCCTTACGCCGGCCCGCCCGCAGTCTCCGTCCCGCCGTCCGCGGCGCCCGTGCCGCCTGCGGTCGCGCCCGCCGCACCTCCCGTGGCCGGGCCGCCCAGCGACCCGGGCTCGCCCGATCCCGCGCTGGCGGCGCTGGCCGAGCGGATCCGGGAGCTCCAGGCGCTGGCCGCCGCCCCGTCACCTCCGGTCACCTCCCCGCCCCCGCCCGACCCGCTGCCGGCCAGCCCGCCAGCCGGGCACGGCGACGTCGCCGGTGCCGGGCAGCCGACCGGAACCGCCAGCGGGACGACGAACGGCAGCACGGCCGGTGCCGCGCCGGGACCACAGTCCGAACGTGACGCAGACGCAGCCCAATCGCCTGCAAACCGGGTACGAACCGGGCAGTATGACCCCGTGAGCGACCGCCAGGCAGCCGTGCCTGCGCCAGCCGGCGAGAACGGACTCGCTCCGCTGGCCGGTCCTGCCCCGGACCGCATGTCATCATCGACGCCCGCCGCCAGCACGGGGTTCTCCGCGGCCCCGGCCAGCCCCGGCACCGAGCTGGACCTGGCCGCCGAGCGCGCCGTGGAGCCGGCCGCCAGCCAGGTCGTGGCCTACCAGAGCCCGGCCTACCAGGGCGTCGCCTACCAGAGCGTCGCTCCGGCCCGCCGTGACGGCCTGCGCGGCGGGCTCGGTGACAGCATCAGCATGCCGCGGGACCGCCCGGCCAGGGGCTCGCTCGCCGAGCTGCGGCTGCGCCTGGAGCGACTGCCCGCCGGGCACCCGTCCTCCCCCTACGACGACACCGGCGCGCTCCGGCCGCCGCCGCAGCAGCTGCGCCAGCTGGAGCTGCCGCTGGCCGACGACGAGCGCCACGCTGAGCCCCCGGCCCGCGCCAGCCTGCTGGCCGCCACCAGCGGGTCCTCCGGCAGGCTCGGCCGGCTATCCCTCGATTCGGGGCCGAGCTCAGACACCAGCAGTAACGGAACGGCCGACGGCGCGGCCGGGCTCCCCGCGGGGTCAGCTTCCGGGCCAGCCAGCACGCCTCCCCCGACCGGGCCCGGCTCCGGGACCCTGCCCGAGCCCGGTCGCTCCAGCCGGTCCGACCCGTACCGGTCCGGCACCAGCCTGGACGCGTTCCGCACCCGCTGGGGCTCGGCCGACGGCGCGAGCAGCTCACCCGGCGCGGGCCAGCCGGGCAGCGCCAGAAACTCCAGCGCCGCCACCGCCACCGCAGGCGACTCGACCACGGGCGACGGCACCACGGGCAGCTCCGGCACGGGCAACTCCGGCACCACCGGCAATGCCGCTGAGACTGCCGCTGCCAGCCGCACCGGGTCCAGCCTCACCGGGTCCCTGACTGGGTCCAGCCGCACCGGGTCCAGCCTGACCGATAGCGACCTCGGTGGCGCCGGCCTGCCGAACGGTCAGCCGGGCAGCGGGCACGCACGCAGCGCGCTCCCGGATAGCGTGCTCCCGGACAGTGCCCTCGACAGCAGCGGCGGCCGGGACAGCGGCCGCTATGGCCGCGATAGTGACCGCTACGGCCGAGACAGCGGCGACGGCCGCGAAGCAGCCAGCCCGGACGGCGGCAGCCACCGGGGCGGGAGCTATGGCAGTGCCCGTTACGAGGCGGCTAGTCGCGGTGCAGCCGACTATGCCAGCGTCGGCTACAGCAGGCCCAGCAGCTCCGGTCCTGGCAGCGACCACGCTGAATACGGGAGCAGCGGGCCGGACAGCTCTGGTTACCACGCCGCGAGTTCCGGCGCCGGTCCAGGCGGCGATCGCCGGGATGAGCGCGCCACAGGCCACAGCGGCACCTACGCGCGTCCCGACGGCATCGGCCCGCTGGGCTCGCGCGGGGCTGACCGTGACGGCGGGCACGACACCGGCAGCTACCGGGTCCTGCGGCGTGACCCGGGCGGGCGCGGCACCGTGCTGCAGGGCACGGTCCTGCACGAGACCCACGAGCCCGGCCCTTCCAGCTCCGCCGACGGCGGGTACCTGCCGGCGGTCCGGACCGGGACCGCCGCGCAGTGGCGCGGTACGCATGGCCGCGACGCCGCAGCAGCCGCAGAAGAGCACAGCCGCGGGCCGGCGGCTAGCGAGGCAGACGCGCCTGCGCCGCCCGGGCGCCCGGCCGAGGCCACTGCCGCCCGGCTGACCCCCGAGCAGGAGCGGATCGCCGACGACGAGCTGGAGCGCTACCGCACCGCTGACGGGCGCAACGTGTTCGGCGGCTACGGCGAGAACGGCCTGACCCCGGCGATGCGGCGGGTCGAGGCTCAGCTGCCGCACGGCAAGCTCGCCCCGGACAGCGAGCAGTTCTCGCTGAAGTCGCCGGAGCGCTTTAAGGCCAAGCTGGCCAGGATGATCGCGCGAAGCCCCGGCGTCCCGGTCAGCGATCTGGTCGCTGAGATCTACGACGCCGCGCGGTACACCTTCGTGTTCGAGCCTGAGCACTACACCGATGAGACCTGGATGGTGCACCGCAGGCTCAAGGACCAGGGCTTCGAGCTGGAGGCGCGGCGCAACCGCTGGGAGAGCCCGGAGGCCAAGGGGATCCGCACCCGCTGGCGTGATCAGGCTCGGAACCTGATATTCGAGGTCCAGTTCCACACCCCGGCCAGCTGGGACCTCCTGCAGCGCACGCACGATGCTTACCTGCGGATCACCGACCCGCTCACGCCGCCCGGCGAGCGAGCGCAACTGCGTGCCCGGCAGGTTGCCGCCGCGTCCACGACCCGGCCGCCAGCTCGCAGCCCGGAAATCGGCGACTTCCGCGCGGACGTCAGGTAGTCCGTGGCCGGACAGGTGCAGTACTACGCGATCGTGACCGTCAGCCGGAACATGCGCGCCACGTCAGGCCTGGCGCGCCGCACCTTCGCGCCCGAGGGCCCGGTCGACGAGACGCTGCGGCGGAACATGTCCTGGCAGCCCGACTCGGTCATCGTCGAATGGGAGTACGGCGACGTCGGCGCCGAGCTGATCCGGGTCAGCGACGACGAGGCCGGCCGGCTGCGCGAGTCGTTCCAGGCTCGCTGGCGCGAGCTCGGCTAACCGCTGCCGCCCTGCCACCTGCCCAGTCGGCGTGGCCAGGCCGGGGCATAACCGGGACGCTACGGCTCTCCCGGCTTGGCCTGGTGCGGCTGCCCGGGCCGGTAGGCCGGCTGCTGATCGGTCGGGTAGTCCGCCTGGTAGGCCGGGAGCTGCCCGGTGCCGGGACCGCCCGGCTGCCCGTCCCGGTAGGCCGGGAACTGCCCGGTGCCCGGGCCGCATGGCTGCGCGTCCCGGTAGGCCGGGAACTGGCCCGTCTGATAGGCGGGGAACTGCCCGGTGCTGTGCGCCGGGTGCTGGCTGCGCACCGGATGGTGAATTTCCGGTGGCGGGCCGGCCGGCGGCTGCCCGGCCGGAGCCGGGGCAGCCAGATCCGGCCCGTCGAGCTGCCAGCCCGCATCGGAGTACTG
>DASUBV010000307.1:0-2831 GCA_035763085.1 Streptosporangiaceae bacterium
TCGGACTGTCTGGGAGTTACCGTGAACCGTGCTCAGGTGCTGGGCAAAGCTCGCCAGTACGCGTGGATTCCGCTGGTCGCGATGGTGACGGCCGGGGTGCTGGTGGCGGCCGGGATACTGCCCGGCGGCACGGCGGGCCAGGCCGGGCCGACGCCGCACCTGTTAGCAGCCGGATCGTCTGGCTCGCTGACGCACCTGCCGTGGTGGGATCCGCGCGGCTGGTTCGGCGGCGGCCACGAGCACGCGCCCGGACCGCGGACCATCGCCGTCACCGGCGGCCCGCAGCACACGAAGATGCCGCGCCAGGTGGCCGAGCGCCCGCCGCGCCGGGTCGCGGAAGTGGTGTCAAAGCGGTCCGCCGACACCCGCGTCTACCGGCTGTCCAACGGCCAGCTGCAGGCCGACATCTCCGCCGTGCCCGTCAATTACCGGGCGGCCGGCGGCCGGTGGCAGCCGATCCACACGGCGGTCCGGCAGGTCAGCAGGCCGGGTTACGCGTACGGCAACACCACCAACACCTTCCGCAGCTTCTTCGGGACGTCCGCAGCGCGCGGCGTGCGGTTCGAGGCGGCTGGCGGCGGGTGGCTGCAGATGAGTCTGGACGGGGCACGCTCCGCGCGACCCCAGGCGGCGGGCAACTCGGTCACCTACCCGGCGGTGGTACCCGGCACCAGCCTCGGGTACCAGGTCACGCCGCAGTCCCTGCGCGAGGACATCACCCTGGCCGGCCCCGCCGATGCATCCTCGTTCTCGTTCACGGTGCGGGTCGGCGGCGGGCTAGTGCCGTCACGCAGGAGTAACGGGGCGGTAGCGTTCTCGCGGACCGGGGCCGGCGGGCCGCCGGTGCTGGTGCTGCCGGCGCCGTTCATTACCAGCGCGCGCAAGGACGCCTGGTCGCCGTACGGGTATGTGTGGAGCCCGAAGGTCACGCAGCAGGTGTCCTGGAATGCCGCCACGCACATCTTGCGGGTGACGCTGACTCCGGACGCGTCGTGGCTGGATGCCCCGGGCCGGCAGTTCCCGGTGGTGATCGACCCGACGATCGAGGTGGCGCCGACGCCGACCGAGGCGCAGAACACGATGATCATCTCCGATCCGGGTGAGTCGACGGTGAACTACGACACCAGCTGGCGGCTGTCGGTGGGCACCGACGGCGGCGGGGCGTCGCGGGGAGTGTCAGAAAAACGGCTCTGGCCCAGTTTCGGTGGTGACAGCGCGTGTCGTAATGCGAGCAGGATGCGGTGGCGGAGCAGGGTGAAGCCGGCACGGCCGTACATTTGCCGCTTGATCATCTTCGTTTTGGTGTTCACGCCCTCGGTCCGGCCGTTGTGGAACGGCAGGGTGACAGCCGCGACGGCGGCCTGCTTATCGAGATCCAGGCCGCGGGTGAAAGCGTGCACGCTGGGCAGGTCGCGCGACCGCGCGGCCGATATCCATTCGGCGAGCCTGGCCTGGTTGCCGGGGTCTGGCTTGAGCAGGGCGGCGAACGAGCGGATCAGTTCGGCGAGGCTGGTCATCTCGGGGCAGGCCGCGGTCAGCTTCTCCAGCAGCGCCTGCTGGCTGTCACTGAGTGCGGCGGGCCGGGTGAGCAGCAGCCGGGCCACCCGCCGGGGTGCCAGGTGCGGCCGGTCAGCTTCGACGCGGCCCTGGGTGATGTAGCGGTAGAGCAGGTTCATGCTGCCGGTGTATCCGAGCTCGCGGATCTCGGCCAGGAGCCGGGTGACGGGCACCGCCGGGTCCTCCGCCCTGCGCCGACGCAGATGATCCCGGTAAGGATCCACCAGCGTGGGCCGGTACCGGGGCGCGCGGATCATCCGCTCGGGCTCGGCGGCGCGGGCGTACCACTTGACAGTGTTCAGCGACATGTTCAGCCGGCGGGAGCATTCCAGCAGCCCGGTGCCCTTATCGACCAGGTCGTGGACCTGCCGCCACCGCTCGGCTGTCGTCCGGGCATGCGTGCCGTCTTTCGGCGGCGGCCCCGCCGAGGCCCAGCACGAGCTGTGCGCGGCGACTTCCTTCTGCACCGCCCCGGCCAGGCCATGCCACAGGTGCCAGCGATCCCCGGACTGCACCGCGCCGGGCAGCGCCCGCCGGGCCGCCTCACCGTATGCCCCGGACCCGTCACGGCACACCACGTCAACGCCGGGATGATCGCGCAGCCACGCCTCTACCACGTCAGCGGTGCGGCCGGGCAGGACATCGACCCGCTGCCCGGTCGCGGCGTTGATCAGCACGGTTGCGTATTCATGGCTGCGGCGCAGCGCAAAGTCATCGATGCCGAGTACCCGCGGAACAGCGGCCTCAGGCAGCGGGATGCTCAGCAGGATCCGCAGTGCGGTATGCCGCGACACCGGGACGCCCAGGTGAGTCAGCAGCCCGGCCCCGCCCCGTCCCGCTAACCGGCGGGCGGCCTCGCGGGCCTGACCGGTCAGCCGCGTCGTGCGCCTCTGATAACGGTCCAGCACGCCGGGGACCTGCTCCCGGAACGTCTGCACGCCGCAGCCCAGCACCGGGCACCGCAGCCGCCGCACCCGGACCCGCACGACCACCGGGCGCCCGTCGGCTGGCACGTCCGCCAGCGTCCGCTCGAAGTACTCGTGCACCCGGCCGGTCGGCACCCCGCACCCAGGGCAGCACACGGGCCCGCCCGCCGTCTGCGCCCGGACCACGATCACCCCGTCCTGGTCCGTCACGTCCTCGATGACCAGGGACGACAACCCGGAGAACACAATGCCCGCAAGATTATTTATGCCACATGAACGCCACTATGCCTCTAAACCTACAGTGACGCCGTCTGACACGCCGTCACCACCGAAACTGGGCCAGAGCCG
>DASUBV010000308.1:0-23463 GCA_035763085.1 Streptosporangiaceae bacterium
CCCGATCAGCCGCCGGGTCGTCTCGGTCACCCGGCGTTCCCCGGCCAGCCCCGTCACCGGCTCGGGGTGCGGGGTGCGCAGCAGCCAGATCCCGCCCTCGGCGGCCGCCGCGATCCGGTACCGGCCCGTCTCATCGGGTGCCAGCCCGTGCCACGACTGCGCCGACACCTGCACCGCCAGGCCCAGCGAGCGGGCCCGCTCATACAGCGTCCAGATCGGCAGCCGCCGCGACACCGCGCTGAACTCGTCGACGGCCAGCAGTACCTCGCGGTCGCCGGGGCCGCGGGTGATGTAGCTGGCCAGCAGGTCGATCAGCGCCCGTGCCTGCGCCTCGGCCACCGCGGTCTCGGCGGTGCCCTCCAGGATGCAGTACCAGGCATCGGCGTCACCCAGGCTGCCGGGCCCGTCCAGGCCGGTGCCCAGCCTCCGGAACAATGCCCGGTAGCGCAGCGCCACGTCGGTGATCCCGCGGCCCGCCGAGCGGATCAGCTCCAGCTCCGGGCCGCCGCTGGCCTGCCAGGCCAGCGTCAGCCAGCCCGGGTCCAGCCGGGCCAGGAAGTCCTCGCGGCCGGCCGGCGGCCCGCAGGGCGCGCCCACCGCGAGCGCGACCACCGCGTCCAGCACGTCGGCGTAGTAGGCGGCCCCGCCGGCGCCCTGCTCGACCAGGTCGGCCAGCGTCGTGATCAGCTGGTCCGGCGGCAGGTCCCAGATCGACAGCGACGCCTCGTCCGGCCAGATCGCCGTGGATCGCGCCCCCGCCGCCCGCAGCACCCGGCGGGCCCGGCTGGCGATCCGCCGCGCGTCACCGCCGCCCTTGCAGTCCAGCACCACCAGCAGCGGAGCCCGGCCCTGCCCCGCCGCGTGCCGGCGCAGCGCCGTCGCCATGAACGCCGCCCACAGCCGCAGCAGCAGGGTGGTCTTCCCGGTCCCCGTGCCGCCCAGGATCACCTGGTGCGAGCGCAGCCGCGGGTACGGCAGCCGGGACAGCCCGTCCGCCCGGCTGCCGCCCCGGTCGCCGCCGGAGCCGGCCGCCCGGATCGTCGCCCCGGCCACCACGTCGCCCGCCGCGGTGGTCAGCGGGACCGCGCCGGGCACCGCGATCCGCGCCCGCGCCGAGCGCACCTGGTGCCGCCACTGCCGCCGGTCGAACGCGGCCGCCGCGCCCGGCGACGCCCCGCCCGCCGCGGCCGCCATCGACCGCAGCCGGTACGACCACGCCGCCGCCCCGGCCAGCAAGCCGAGCGGGATCGCGGCCGGCGCGATCACCACCAGGGCGCGAGAGTAGGAGCCGGCCTGTGCCAGGTGCCACATCGACAGCCAGGCCCGGTACGGCGCGCCCGGCACCGCGCCCCAGGACCGGCTGGTCGCCGCGACCGCCGCCAGCCACGCCGCCACCATCGGCAGCTGCCAGGCCGCCTCCCGGCACAGCCGGCCCGGCGGCCAGCCGCGCAGCCACGCCACCCACCCCGCGAGGACGCCCACGGCCACTACCGGCACCGCCGCGGCCAGCAGGCCCGCCAGTACCAGCAGCGCCGCCATCCGGCCCGCCAGCCGGGCCAGCCACCAGCGCACCGCCCCGCCCGGCCTGCGGCGCCTCACCGGCGGGCCTGCCGTCCGCCGCGCAGGTAACCCGCCTCCGGCAGGGCCCGCATCAGCACCCGGCCCGCCGCCGGGCCCAGCGCCGCCCGCGCCCGGCTGACCGTGCCCGCCGCTGCGGGCGAGCACAGGTAGAGGACCCGCGCGTACCGGGGCGGTTGTCCCGGCACCCGCGCCTGCGCCGCCGGGCCGCCGTAGTCCCCGGTCCGGCTGAGCAGCTCGGACATGATCGCGCTCGTCCGGCGCACCGTCTTGGGTGTCAGCTCCGCCTCGATGGCCCAGCACTCGCCCGCCCACGGCACCAGTTGGCCCGGTAACACCAGATCAGAAACCACACGGCCGGCCTCGTTCCCGCTTGCCCCGGACGCACCCTCCTGCGTCACCGCGGACGGGCGCGCCGGGCCGGCCGGGACCTCCGGCCAGTGCACCTCGGCGTCGGGCAGGTGGTCGCGCTGACCGAGCCGGCCGCCCAGCCGCGATCGCAGCCGGCGCTCGCTGCGCCAGTGCGCGCCCGCCGCGGCGTAGCCCGGAGCTTCCTCCAGCGCCAGCCGCACTGCGGTGACGGCCCGGATGTGCGCTAGCCGCGGCAGCGCCGGCGGACTCGGCGCGTAGGACAGGCCGCAGGCAGCCAGCCCGGTCCTGGTCAGCCACACCCAGCGCGGCCCCGGGCTGAGCCGGTCGGCCTCCGCCAGCCGCCGGGACACCCAGCGGCCGGCGATGGCGCTGGCCCGCTGGCTGCTGACCCTGAGCGCGGCGGCCAGCTGGTCGACCTGCACCCCGTACATCTCGGCCACGAATGACAGACCCGCGGCGTCCCGGCCGGGTGCCGCCGACGTGCTTAATCCCGCTTCGCCATCGGGTGTCCAGTCCGGCCGCTCCATTCCTGTATCAGATCATGTAGTGCTAATTCCGGCACACTGCAGGATCGCCGTCACGGACCTCGGCTGCTGCCAGGACGTGGTCGGGCAGGTCCGCCGAGACGGCCAGGGCATCGGCCGTGCTCTGGGCCAGATCGGCGAACAACGATGCCTCGGGCAGCGCTTCCAGGGCGCGACCCGAGAGGTCGCCGCCGAGTTCCTCCGCGAATCGGGTTTCCACGGCGGAGGCCGCGTCCCGCAGGATCGCGGCGTCGTCCAGGTGGCCCGCGCGGGAAGCGCGCGGGTTCCGCGATTCTGGGGCGCCTGTCGATGGAACCCGTACTGTGGCGAGTCTTCCGGGCTGACTGTGTGGCGCGGGTTCCTGCGGTGCCAGCGTCCCGACGGTTGTCAGCTTGCTGGCGCCATGGGTGTTCTTTCCTGGAGTGTCTGTCCATGCCCGTCCCGTGCAGCGCGGTGAGCTGGATCGCCTGGACCATAATCCATGCCTGGGCGGACACTCGTAACGAGGGGGTCCGTGGCCGTTCACCTGCACGAAAAGCCAGGAAGATCCTCAACTCTTCGCCGCCGGCATATTGCGAGGGTTTCACGCGCGGCATGTTAGGGCGCTGCGGCTAGCGGTGCTGCTTCCCCACCCTTGTCGGCGGTGACAGGCGGCAGCACTCGGTCGAGTCGGCGGGGGAACCACCAGTTCGCCCGTCCGAGGAGGAGCATCAGGGAGGGGATTATCGCGCTGCGGATGATCACTGCGTCGATCAGTACGCCGGCGGCGAGGCCGACGCCGAATTCCTTGATCTCCTGGCCGGGGCCCAGTGCGAACGAGATGAATACGACGACCATGATCAGTGCGGCAGAGGTTATGGTCCGGCCGGTTGCGGTAATTCCGTCCTTCACGGCGGACTTGTTGTCCCCGGAGCGTTTCCATGTGCTTTGGATCCGGGTGAGCAGGAAGAGCTGGTAGTCCATGGATAGTCCGAAGACGACCGCGAACAGCATCGGCGGCAGGAATGATTCCACCGGCCCGGTCCTGCTGACCCCGATCAGACTGTCGGCCCAGCCCCACTGGAAGACTGCCACCAGTACGCCGAAAGCGGTTGCGATTGACAGGAAGTTCATTACCGCTGTGGTGAGCGGGATTACGATACTTCGGAATACGAGAGCAATGATGAGGAAGGAGAGGGCGACGATAACCCCGATGAACAGTGGCAGCTTAGCGGAAATCACGGTCGCGAAGTCCGCAAAGACCGCGGTGGTGCCGCCTACGTAAGCGCGCAGGCCTGATGCGCGTGTTGCCGCCGGGATCGTGCTGTCGCGCAGGTGGGCAAGTAGTGTCGCGGTCGCGGCGGCCTGCGGTGCCGTCGCGGGGAACGCGGTGATGACCGCCACCTCGCCGCTGCCGTGGCTCACGGGAATCAGTTCCGGCGGGGCCACGTGCGCGACATCGCGCTGGGCGGCGATATCAGCGGCGAGTCGGTGTACTGCGGCGAGCTGGGCAGGCCCGTGGGCTACGGCTGCGATCGTCAGCGGCCCGTTGAACCCTGGGCCGAAGCCCTGCGCCAGCATGTCGTATGCCTGGCGGGTGGTGCTCCCTGCCGGGTCGCTGCCCTGGTCGGCTGATCCGAGCCTGAGCGACAGCAACGGCAGCGCCATGACGGCCAGTACCGCGAGGGCGCCGATCGCAGGCAGCGCCGGACGGCGCGCGATCAGCGACGCCCATCGCTCCCAGAAGCCGCTGCGTGCCGGCTGCATGCCGGGCGTGCCGTCGCTGCGGCCCCGGCTTACCGCTCTTTGCCGGGTGAGCTTGGTCCGCTGACGGCGGGACAGTACCTTCGGGCCGAGGAATCCGAGCAGTGCGGGCAGCAGGGTAAGGGCTGCTGCCATGCTGAGTGCCACGCCGATGGCGGTCGCGATGGCCAGGCCGTTGAAGAAGTCCACCCCCAGGGTGAACATGCCGAGCACGGCGGTGCAGACCACGATGCCGGCGTACAGCACGGCCCGCCCCGATGTGGTCATCGCCGTGATGATGGAAGCTTCCGGTTGTCGTCCGGCTTGGAGCTCCTGGCGGTGCCGGGACACGACGAACAGCGCATAGTCCACGCCGACACCGAGCCCGACCAGTGCCATCAGCACGGTGGCGTCCGCGGGGATGCTCACAACGCGGGACAGCAGCTCGACTGCGCCGACGGCGGTTCCGAGCGAGATGATCGCGGAGATGAGCGGTAGCACGGTCGCGAAGAGCGAGCCGAACACCAGGGCAAGGACGATGGCTGCCGCGATGATCCCCAGGTCGGTGCCCCCGAGGGGCTGTGCTTCAGACTGCTCGGCAACCTGGCCCCCCACCGCGATGGCAAGCCCCGGGCGCCGGGCCGCTGCGGCCTCGTTCAGGAGAAGCTTGCCGTCAGCGGCGGATACGTCGGAACTTTGCTGGTCGAAAGTGACCGTCGCGTATGCGACCTGGCGGCCAGCCGCGATCTGGCCTGCGCCAGCCGCGGAGTACGGCGAAACGACCTGCGTGACATGCGGGATCCGGGCGACCGTGGCGAGCAGTGCCCCGACCGCGGACCGCACCCCGGGAGACGTGACGAGCTCAGTGCCGGAAGTGCCTATGACGACCTGCTCGGTATCACCGGATACCTGCGGTGAGTCAGATGCCAGCAGTCCGGCGGCGTTCGCTGATCCGGTACCGGGCAGCGAGAACGTGTTAGAGAAATTGCTGCCGGCTATTCCCGCCAGGACAGTGGCAAGCGTTACTGCCAGCAGCCAGCCGCCGGCGACTAGGCGGCGGTGACGCACGCACCAGGTGGCCATAGAACGCATGACAACTCCTTAACCGAGACTTTCAATGAGCGTTCTGGCCGTTGGCTCAGGCATGGACCCGGCAGGATGCCGCGGTCTGGCGGGCCGCGTTCAGATCTGTCTCCGCCTCGTCGCCTGCGGCTGAACTGCTTCTCCGGCGGCCCGGTTCTTGGCAGCTAGCCTGCTTCCCGGGGTGGCCCAGACGGTCAGGCCCGCCGGGCGTAGAGGTACCCGGTGAGCGGGGCGAAGACGGTGAGCATGATCGCGGCGGCGAGCAGCACCCAGGCGACCTGGGCGGCGGCCGGGTGGCCGGCCAGCAGGCCGCGCTCGGCGGTGATCAGGTGGCTGACCGGGTTGACCCGGACGAAGGCCTGCAGCCAGCCGGGCATGGTGGCCGGCTGGACAAACGCGTTGCTGGCCAGGGTGAGCGGGAACAGCACCACGGTGCCGGTGCTCATCACCGCCTGTGGGGTGCGCAGCACCAGGCCCAGCGCGGTCCACGCCCAGGACAGGCACAGTGCGAAGACCAGCAGCAGCCCGATCGCGGCCAGCATGCCGGGCGCGCCGCCGGGTGGCCGGTAGCCCATGAGCACGCCGAGCCCGGTGACCAGCCCGGCCGCGATCAGGTAGCGGGCCACGTCGCCGAGGAGCGCGCCTGCGACCGGCGCGGGCCGCCAGATCGGCAGGGACCGGAACCGGCCGGTGATCCCCTTGCTCATGTCGGTGTTCAGGCTGATCCCGGCGTACATGCTGACCAGCAGGACGGCCATGACCAGGGTGCCGGGCAGCAGGAAGGGCAGGTACCGGCCGGGTGAGCCCGCCAGCGCGCCGCCGAACAGGTAGGTGAACATCAGCGTGAACACGACCGGGATCGCGATCACGTCGCCGAGCTGCTCCGGGACGTGCCTGATCTTCAGCAGCGCCCGGTAGCCGAACGCGAGCGTGGCGGTCAGCGGCCCGGGCGGCGCCGGCCGGGCCGCGCCGGTGATGATGTTAGTCACGCGGCGCTCCCTTCGGTGTCCCGGATGAGCTCGAGGAAGACCTCGTCCAGCGTGCCCTTGCCGGTGCCTGCCTTCAGCTGTGCGGGGGTGCCCTCGGCGAGCACGGTGCCGTGGTCGATGACCGCGACCCGGTCCGCGAGCCGGTCGGCCTCCTCCAGGTACTGGGTGGTCAGCAGCACCGTCGACCCGGCGTCCGCCGCCGCCCGCACGATCCCCCACACCTCGGCGCGCGCGGCCGGGTCCAGGCCGGTGGTCGGCTCGTCCAGGAAGTACAGCTCGGCCGGGACGAGGAAGCTCGCCGCGAGGTCAAGCCGGCGGCGCATCCCGCCGGAATACGTCTTCACCTGCTTGCCGGCCGCGCCCGCCAGGCCGAATGCCTCAAGCAGCCCGGCGGCCCGTGCCCGCGCGCCGCCGCGCGACAACCCGCACAGCCGGCCGAGGAACAGCAGGTTCTCCCGGCCGGTGAGGTCCTCGTCGACCGTGGCGGCCTGGCCGGCCAGCGCGATCTTGCGGCGCACCGCGGCCGCCTCACGCACCACGTCGTGGCCGAGCACGGCGGCGCGCCCGCCGTCCGGGCGCAGCAGCGTGGCGAAGATCCGGACCGCGGTGGTCTTGCCCGCGCCGTTCGGGCCGAGCAGTCCGTAGATGCTTCCTGCGGCCACCGTCAAGTCCAGGCCGCGCACCGCCTCGGCGGTGCCGAACCGCTTCCGCAGCCCTTCGGCCTCGACGGCAACCTGGTATGTTTTCTCTGACATGACTGTCAAGGCTAAGTTATCTCTGACATTGCTGTCAAGAATAAGGTGATGCATGACAGAGGCGCAGACCAGGAGGCGCAGGCAGCGCTCAGATGCCCGGCAGTCCATCGCGGCGGTCCTGGACTCCGCGATCCAGGTGCTCGCCGGCCGGCCGGACGCGTCCATGGACGAGATCGCGCGGGCCGCCGGGGTCAGCAGGCAGACCGTCTACGCGCACTTCCCGTCCCGCGACGCGCTGATCGACGCGGTCACCGAGCAGGCCAGCACCGAGTTCACCGCCCTGCTCGACGGCCTGGACCTCGACCAGGCACCGCCCGCCCAGGCGCTGACCCGGCTGCTAGACGCCGGCTGGCAGACCGCCGCCCGCTACCCGTTCCTGTGGCATCAGCCCTCCGTTGACCCCGGCAAGGACGCCGACCGGCACGGGCCGGTCCTGGACCGCATGCTGGACATCGTCCATCGCGGCCAGGCCAGCGGCGACTTCGACGCCTCGGTCCCGGCCCACTGGCTGCTGTCGGCCAGCCTGGCACTCGGCCGCGCCACCGAAGAGGAGGTCAAGGCGGGCAGGATGACCATCGAGCAGGCGACCCAGGCCATGCACCAAGGCTTCCTGCGACTGCTCGGCGTGGTGCCCTGATCGGGCCCGGATCCGAAAATAACCAGGCTGGCGGAGACGAAGGCAGCAGCCGGGGCCATGCGGGACAGAAATCACCCGGGGCGGGCTGCGAAGGCACGAAGGCTTCTGGGCGGCAGCATGCACCAGGTCCGGCCTCGGGCACGGCGTGGATCGCGACCAGGCGACAGCGAGGCGGCGGATGGTCTTGTAAGCCAGCGCGGGATGCTCGACCCGGCCCTCCACGGACGACCTTGACCCAGATCGCGGCCTCGCGCTCGAACTGCCCGGGCAGGGATGCCAGCAGCCGCTGGACGGCGTGCTGGCGGGGTTCAGTCTGCCGTCCGTGTCCGTAACGACCCGGCTCCCTCGGGGGGCGAGAGCCGTCGCTCCGCTCGCGCTCGGCGCATCCGGATCCGCCAGGTTCACCGTTCCGTGACAGCGCGCCAGCCCGCGCGGAGATAGCGACCGATTTAGGCTGGGTTCGCGGACACGTGCCGTGGCGGCCCGGTCACAGTGTTCGAGTGGTGGCCGAAACTGGCGCGATGACCTGCGGCCCCGGTACTGGTGCCGGTGCGGGCCGTAGGGCACAATGTGTCGAGCGCGTCAGCGCGGAACGGGCCATGCAGTGGCGAGGTCGTTGGGGAAGACGCACCTGGTCGGCTGCAGGGAGGTCTGAGTGTCCGCACGTGGCGTGCTGCAGATTCATGCTGCGCCCCCGGCGCTGTGCCCGCATATCGAGTGGGCAGTGGCTGGGATTCTTGGCGTGCCCGTAAACCTGCCGTGGGTGGATCAGCCCGCCTCACCTGGCTCGCTGCGGGCGGAGCTGGAGTGGCAGGGCCGCCCCGGCTCCTCGGGGGCGATCACCTCGGCGCTGGCCGGGTGGAACCGGCTGCGGTTTGAGGTAACCGAGGAGGCGAGCCCCGGCTGCGACGCGGTCCGCTACAGCTACACGCCGGACCTGGGCACCTTCAGCGCCACGATCTCGGCGTGCGGCGACATCATGGTCCCGGAGAACCGACTGCGCGCAGCGATAGAGCTGGCCAGGGCCGGCGGCAGCCAGCGGGACGGGGAGCTGGGCGGCCTGCGCGACCAGCACGGCCCGCGGCACCCGGCGCTCGACGGCTCGCTGGAGGCCGAGCTCTCGCTGCTGCTGGGCCAGCCCTGGGACGCCGAGCTGGAGCCGTTCCGGCACGCCGGGGCCGGTGCGCCGGTCCGCTGGCTGAACGCAACCGGCTGACCTTCTCCTGACCCGGGCCCGCCCTCGCGGGCCATGCCATCCCCTGCCCGGCCAGCAACCGCGCGCACTATGCGAGCCTGGGAACTGCCCGCCCACAGCCGCGGCGAGCGTGATGCCGGGTCTGCCCGGATTGTCCTGACGGCCGCCCGCCGGAACTCGCGGGTGGCGGTCGGCGACGTTCAGCCGACGTTCAGGTTCCAGCAGACGTTCAGGAAACTATCAGCGACTACCTGGAGTAAATGCTCAGGTTCATTGCCGAGTATCTGATTGTGCGCCGAGGGAGCGCACAGCGGAGGGATGGCGAAGATGAGCATCGTCCACGACCAGCAGGACGCGCAGGGCCCTGCGCAGCCGGAATCACAGCCGACCCAGCCGGGCGCCGGATTCCCGGCCGGGGCCAGCGTGCCGCCTGGCGCGGACCGGGGTTACGGCGCGCCGGGTAACGCGGGCCAGGGCTACGGCGGCGGGCCGGGCTACGGGGGATACGGCCAGCCGCCGTACGGCGGTAACTACGGGCAGCCGGGCTACGGCGGCCAGGGCTACGGCGGACCCGGGCATGCCGGGCCGGGCTACGGGGCGCCCGGCGGCCGACCGCCGCGCAAGCACCGCATCCTGGCCGGGGTAGCCGCGGCCGTGATCGCCTTCGGCGGCGGCGCGGGCGTCACCGCCTGGGCCATCGGCGACCCGGGCCTGGGCGGCTCGAGCAAGGTGCTGACCACCGAGGCGATCGTGCAGCAGTCCGACCCGGCGGTCGTCGACATCGTCTCCCAGCTCGGCGGCCAGGGCGCGGCCTCGGCCGGCACCGGGATCGTGCTGACCTCCTCGGGCGAGGTGCTGACCAACAACCACGTCATTGACGGCGCGACCGCCATCACAGTCACCGACGTCGGCAACGGGGAGAGCTACCGGGCCACGGTTAAGGGCTACGACGCCTCGCACGACATTGCCGTGCTGCAGCTGCAGGGCGCCTCGGGCCTGAAGACCGCCGACATCGGCGACTCCGATGACGTCCAGGTCGGGCACAAGGTCGTGGCGCTGGGTAACGCCGGCGGCAAGGGCGGCGCGCCCTCGGTGGCCGAGGGCCGGGTCACCGGCCTGGACGCCTCGATCACGGCGATGGACGAGGGCAGCGGCAGCTCGGAGCGGCTGCACGGCATGATCCGCACCAACGCCGACATCCAGCCCGGTGACTCCGGCGGCCCGCTGCTGAACACCTCCGGCGAGGTGATCGGCATGGACACCGCCGCGTCGAACGAGCAGAGCGCGGCGGCGACCGGGCAGACCCAGGCCTTCGCCATCCCGATCGACCAGGCCATGGCGACCGCCAAGCAGATCACGTCCGGTCAGTCGTCGGACACCGTGCACATCGGGCCCACGGCGTTCCTGGGCGTCTCGGTTTCCACCCAGGGCGGGGCCAGCCCCGGCATGACCGCCGGCGGTGCTCCGGTGGCGGGCGTCGTCGAGGGCGGCGCCGCGGCCGGCGCCGGGATCATCGGCGGCGACACGATCACCTCGATCGCAGGCAAGGACGTCACCTCGCCGACCGACCTGCGGGACATCATGACGACGCTGAAGCCGGGCCAGAAGGTCCAGGTGACCTGGACCGACCAGTCCGGGCAGAGCCAGTCGGCGACCGTGGTGCTGGGCACCGGACCGGCCGCCTGACGGGCCCCGGCGGGTCCGGCTGAGCCCGCCGCTGGCCGCTGGCCGCCGTCGCACCCCTGGGGTCGGGGGGTGCGGCGGCGGTCTGGTGCCTGCAGCGGGACAATGGCGGTCCGGTACCGGGAATGGCCCTGGCCGGCGGAGCCGTTGGGGGTTGGCATGTCCCTAGTCGTGATCGCCACCGCCTACGGCGGCCCTGAAGTTCTGTCCGTTGTCGATCGGCCCGTCCCGGAGCCAGGCCCGGGCGAGGCACGCATCTCCGTCCGGGCCAGCGGCGTCAACCCGGCCGACTACAAGACCTACAGCGGCGCGTTCGGCCGCGACCCGGCGAAGCTGCCGCTGCGGATCGGCTCGGAGATGGCCGGCGTGGTCACCGCGGCGGGCGAGGGAGCGGCCGGCCCGGCGGGCCCGGTCTCGGCCGGCGATGAGGTGATCGGCTACCGGGTGGCCGGCGGCTACGCCGCCGAGCTGGTCGTCCCGGCCACCGCCCTGGTGCCCCGGCCCGCGCAGCTGGACTGGCCGCAGGCGGCCGGGCTGCTGCTGACTGGCGTCACCGCCTGGCACACCCTGGCGGCGACCGCAGTCGGGGCCGGGGACACCGTCCTGGTGCACGGCGCGTCCGGCGGGGTGGGCCTGATGGCCATCCAGCTGGCCGCCGCGCGCGGCGCCACCGTCATCGGCACCGCCAGCCCGGCCCGGCACGACCTGCTCCGCGAGTTCGGCGCGGTGCCGGTGGCCTACGGCGACGGGCTGGCCGGACGGGTCCGCGCGGCCGCCCCCGGCGGCGTCGACGTGGCGCTGGACCTAGTGGGCACCGATGAGGCCGTGGACGTGTCGCTGGAGCTGGTCGCCGACCGCAGCCGGATCGCCTCGATCGCGGCGTTCGGGCGCGCTCCCGGCCTGGGCATCAAGCTGCTCGGCGGCGGCCCCGGCGCGGACCCGGGGACGGTCATCCGGCAGGAGGCGCGGCTGAAGCTGGTGCGGCTGGCCGCCGAGGGCAAGCTGCGGGTACTGGTCTCGCAGACCTACCCGCTGCCCGAGGTCGCCGCGGCGCACCGGGAGATCATGGCCGGCCACACCGCCGGCAAGATGGCCCTGATCCCGTAGTCACCGCGCCGGCCAGCCGGGCATTCTGTGCCAGCCTGGACGCATGCCTCTTCCGGCCATCACCATCCGGGCTGCCGCGGCGCCGGGCGACCTCGACGCGATCCGGCAGATCGACCCGTCATACAGCACCGACCGCATCTACCGCGTTAGCCGTGATGAGCTGGGATTCACGCTGCACGAGGAGCATGTCAGCCCGCCCGTGCGCAAGGTCTACTCGCGCCCGTCGCCGGAGGTGAGCGACCGGCTGCTGCTGGCCTGCGCGGACGGCGAGGTAGTGGGGTACGGGGAACTGCAGTTTGATGCCTGGAGCCGCCGGGCGCAGGTCGAGCAGCTGATCGTGGCAGGCCGCTACCGGGGCCATGGCGCCGGCCGCCTGCTGATCGGCGCCCTGGATGAGCGCGCCCGCCAGGAGGCGGGCGCCCGCTGCCTGTGGCTGGAGACCCAGAACATCAACTATCCGGCGGTGCAGTTCTACCGCCGGATGGGCTTCCGGCTGTGCGGGCTGGACGACACCCTCTACCGCCCCGGCCTGCCGGGCCTGGTGCCCGGCGAGGTAGCCCTCTACTTCACCCGCGACCTGGCCCCCGTCCAGGAACTCTGATAACAGCAAGTGGCGGGTGACGCCGTCGCCGGGCAGGTGCCCATTGCTCGAGTGTCCTTGCGCTCAGGCGCCGTGCCGGGCGGCGGCGCGCAAGGCGGAGGTGTCGCTGTCGGCGAGGCGCTCCATCAGGTCCCCGGCCAGCCGCAGCACCTCGCGCTCGGTGGGGGTGAGATCCGCCATGGCCAGGGCCAGCCAGCTGTCGCGCTGGCGGACGTCGCGGCGCAGCACGTCCTGCCCGGCGCCGGTGATGGCCAGCACCGAGCGGCGCCGGTCCTGGCCGTCGGCGGCCCGGCTGATCAGCCCGTCCTGCTCCAGCGCGGCCAGGGTGCGGCTCAGCGACTGGGGCTGCAGCCGGTCGGCGGCGGCCAGCGCGCCGGGGGTCATCGGGCCGCGGCCGTGCAGGTGGGCGAGCACGCTGAGGCGCAGCAGCGTCTCGCCGGGCTCGGGCCGCTCGGCCCGCAGCCGCCGGGCCAGGCGGCTGGCGCCGCGCCGGACGACCGCGGCGGTCTCGAGCAGCTGCTCATCGGGCACGAAAGTACGCTAGCACGTACAGGTTCCTCGGAGATCGGGTCGGCAGGACCCGATTGCGTACTGCGCGGTGCCGGTGCCCCGGGCCAGGCTTGTCACGCGCTGGGTCCGGGGTGCTGGGAAGACCGGCATCACATCAGCTGAGCTCGGAGCCGCCAGCCAGTGCTCAGGTTATCTTCAGATTATTTTCCGTTATGACTAGGTAGTAAGGGTGAGCGTAAGATAACGCCATGGATGTCCGGCTGGGGTGGCCGAGGCGGCGACAGCGCCGGCCGCGGCCGGCGGGGTCCGGGGCGGCGGGGCCGTCGCGGACCAGCCAGGCGGTGGCGCTGACCCGGGCTGCCCTGGCCCGGCCGCACACGCCGGCGGGCGACCCGCGGGCGCAGGAGCGGCTGTGCGCGGGGATGCGGCCGGCCCGGCTGGTGTCGCTGCGGGCGCACCTGGCGGCCCGGACGCGGTTCTTCGATGATCAGGTGCTGGCCGCGATCGAGCGCGGCACCAGCCAGGTGGTGATCCTGGGCGCGGGCTACGACGACCGGGCGCTGCGGTTCCGGGCGCCGGGCGTGAGCTTCTTCGAGGTCGACCACCCGGCCACCCAGGCGGATAAGCGGCGGCGGCTGGCAGCGGTCGCGGCGGACGGGGCGGGGCCGGTGCTGGCGGCGGCCGACTTCCGCGCGGACGACGTGGCCGCGGTGCTGGCGGGCTGCGGGCAGGACCCGGGCCGGGCCACGCTGTTCCTGTGCGAGGGGCTGCTGGTGTACCTCGACGCGCCGGTGATCACCGGGCTGCTGTGCGGCCTGCGGGCGCGGGCGGCGCCGGGCAGCGTGCTGGCGGCCAGCCTGGCCATCCACCCGGAGGGCGCGGACACGGCGGCGGTGCTGGCCCGCGCGAACGCGGCGCGGCGCACGGGCGTGACCGAGCCCTGGCGGACGATCCTGCCGGCCGCGGCCCACCTGGCCCTGCTGGCGGCGGCGGGCTGGCTGAGCGAGGCGGCGGTGGATGACGCGGAGCTCGACTCCGGGGCGCCGCCACGGCGGTCGCTGCTGGTCACGGCGCGGCCGGGACCGGCGGGCCGGTCGCGTACCGTGGAGGCGTGATCAGCCCCAGCGGCCCGGCGGCCGTTCCTGCCCCCGATGGTGAGCCGGCGGCGCCAGCCGGGCTCAGCCATGAGGCCCCGGGCCATCCGGCCCCGGGCGCGGAGGCACCGGGCATCCCCGTGTCGGCCAGCGCGCTGGTGTTCGACCAGCAGGGCCGGCTGCTGATCCTGCGGCCGGTGTACAAGTCAGGCTGGACCATCCCCGGCGGCGTGATGGAGGCCGACGGCGAGACACCGTGGGACGCCTGCCGCCGCGAGGTCCTCGAGGAGACCGGCGTTGAGGTGCTGAGCGGGCGGCTGGCCTGCATGGACTACCGCCGTCCCAAGCCGGGCAACCCGGGCGGCATCCGGTTCCTGTTCGACTGCGGCGTGGCCGATGAGGCACAGCTAGCCGCGATCCGGCTGCAGCCCGAGGAGATCGGCGAGCACCGGCTGGCCCCGCTGACCGAGGCCCTGGACCTGCTGCGCCGCCCTATCCGCCGCCGGGTCCGGGCGGCGGTCCGCGGCGGCCGCCTGGTGTACCTGGAGAACGGCCGCCCGGTCAGCGGCCTGGGCTAGCCGCGTCCCCGGCTGCCCGTCGCGCCCGGCTGCTCGCTGCTGCGCCCGGCCTCACCACAGGTCGCCGCTGGTCAGCACGTAGATGAACGGGACCACCGGGATCAGGCTGAACAGCGCCCAGGCCAGCTTCGCCCCGCCGGACATGTCGGAGCGGGTGGCCAGGTCGATCCAGATCAGCACGACCGCGACCGGATGCAGGAAGCAGACCAGCAGTTCCAGGAGCTTCTTCATGGAGGCCACCTACCCGGCTCAGCCCGCCGTAGTCCGCTGATCGGCGGCAGGCGCCGGGGCGGGGACGGCGGCCGGGCGGGCCGCGACGGCGGCCGCGCAGGCCCGGATGGCGGCCACGCTCGCGTCGACGTCGGCCGCGGTGGTGTTCCAGGCGCTGACGCTGACCCGCATCGCCGGCCGGCCCTGCCAGGTGGTCGGCCCGCACCAGCAGGTGCCGTCGCGCTGGACCGCGGCGATGATGGCGTCGGCGTGCCGCGGGTCGCTGAAGCCGACTACCACCTGATTGAGCACGACGTCGTTGAGCACGGTGAACCCGGCTGCCTGCAGGCCGCTGGCGAAGCGCCGGGCCAGCAGGCAGGTCCGGTCGACCAGGTCGGCCACCCCGGCCCGGCCGAGCGTGGCCAGCACCGCCCATACCTCCGCGCCGCGGGCCCGCTGGGAGGACTGCGGGGTCAGGTGCATCGCCTCGGCGTCCGCGCCGGGCAGGTAGGCGGCACTGGACTGCATGGCCTGGCGCAGCGCATCCGGGTCACGGACCAGCGCGATGCCGCAGTCGTAGGTGGTGTTGAGCCACTTGTGCGCGTCGACGGCCCACGAGTCGGCATCGGCGGCCCCGTCCGCCTGCGGCGCGGTGGCCGGCGCGGCCGCGGCCCACAGCCCGAACGCCCCGTCCACGTGCACCCAGGCATCCTGCTCGCGGGCCCAGGAGATCAGCGGCACGAACGGGTCGCTGGCGCCGCTGTTGACGTTGCCGGCCTGCAGGCACACCAGGGCCGGGCCGTGCAGCGCGGGCAGCCCGGCGGCCCGGATCCGGCCCTGGTCGTCGGCGGGCAGCACGATCGCCCGGTCCCGGCCCAGGCCGATCAGCCCGAGGGCCTTGCGCACCGCGGCGTGCACCTCGGCGCCGACCACGACGGTGACCGGCGGCGCGCCCGGCAGGCCATCGCGGGCGCAGTCCCAGCCGTGCCGGGCCAGCACGCTGTCCCGGGCCGCGGCCAGGCAGGTCGCGTTGGCCATCGTGGCGCCGGTCACGAACCCGCCCGCGCAGCCGGCCGGCAGGCTCAGCAGCTCGGTGACCCAGCGCAGCGCCACCGCGGACAGCCGGGCCGCCGCGGGTGACATCACCGCCAGCGCCGCGTTCTGGTCCCACGCCGTGGCCAGCCAGCTCGCGGCCTGCGCGACCGGCAGCGCGCCGCCGGTGACGAAGCCGAAGTACCGCGGGCCGCCGCTGGCGACGGTGGCCGGCGAGCCCAGGTCATCGAGGCGGGCCAGCACGGCGGGGGCATCCAGGCCCCGGGCGGGCAGCTCGAAGTCGAGGCCGTCCAGGGCGGCGACGGCCGCCGGGCTGGCCGCGACCGGCCGGTCATCCAGGGTGCCGAGATAGGCCAGGGCCCGCCGGCAGGCGTCCTGCAGCAGGCTTGCCCGCCCGGCCAGGTCTGCCGGGACTCCCGGCGCGGGTTCTGCCATCACGGTCCCCCCTTCCGCCGGCCACTGCCGGCCTGGATGTCAGCTTATGGGCTGACAGCGCGGCGGGTCAGGCGGCGGCCGGCCGGGGCGGGCCGCGGTCACGCTATCTCCTGCTCAGCGGAGGACCGAAAGGTGTTCTGGAACAGCGCCTCGATGCTGTCCTCGTCCAGCCCGGCCCGCCGCGCCTTGGCCAGCCAGCGGCGCAGATCCTGGCGCAGCGGGCCGTGCGCTGCGGGGGACACCGGGGCCAGCGAGCCGGTCACGAACGTGCCCACTCCCGGCCGCGCGCTGACCAGGCCCTCGCGCTCCAGCTCGCGGTAGGCCTTCAGGACGGTGTTGGGGTTGATGGCCACCATCTCGACGACCTCCTTGACGGTGGGCAGCTTGTCGCCCTCGCGCAGCAGGTCGAGCCGCAGGGCCTGCCGGACCTGCTGGGCGAGCTGCAGGTACGGCGCGACCCCGGAGCGGGTATCCAGGCGAAACTCGATCATGGCCAAACCTCTATTCATCTAGTTGTCTAGTACAATAGAGACCTGGACTGCGGCGGTGTCAAGCGGTTTTGCTCAGGACCGGCCAGGGCCCGGCCAGGACTGGCCCTGGAGCCGGCCGGGCCGTCAGACGGGCCAGCGCTCCTGGCGGTACCCCATGTCCCAGAACATCCACTCGTACCGGCTGGTGGCGCGGAAGTGCTGGCGGACCCGGGCGCGCTCGGCGGGCCCCAGGCCCCGTCCCAGGTCGTCGGTCACCGCCAGCACCTCGCGGACCTGATCGGCATACTCCTCGCCGCTGTAGGTGTCGATCCACTGCTGGAAGCGCGGGTCCGGCGAGCCACGGCGCAGCAGTTCCTTGCCGACCTCCCAGTAGATCCAGTAGCACGGCAGCACGGTGCCGATCCCCTCGGCGAACGAGCCGCCGCGGACGGACGACAGCAGGTAGCTGACGTAGGCCAGCGTGGTCGGCGCCGGCTCGGCGGCCTCGCCCAGCGCGGGGTCGATGCCCAGGCTGCTCATCAGCGAGTCGTGCAGCTGCCGCTCGACGGTGACGATGCCCGCCGCGTGCCGGGCGAAGATCTCGGTGATCTGGATGTCCGGGGCCCGGGCGCCTACCTCGGCCAGGGCCTGGGCGTACCCGCGCAGGTACAGCGCATCCTGCACGACATAGAACGCGAACGCGTCCCGGGACAGGCTGCCGTCGGTCAGCCCGGTCAGGAACGGGTGGGCCAGGATGGCGGCGTAGATATCGGAAATCCCGTCCCACAGCTCACCGCTGAACTGATCACTCACTGTCTTGCTCCCTCGGATTCTTAGCGGGCGGCCATCGTGATGCCGCCGTCCACCGGGATCACCGTGCCGGTCAGGTACCGGCCGGCCCGCGAGGACAGGTAGATGACCGCGCCGGCCATGTCGTCGGGGTCGCCGATCCGGCCCAGCGGCACGCCGGCCTCGATGCCCGAGCGGATCTGCGGGTCATCCAGCGCCCAGGCCATCATCTTGCTCTCGAACGGCCCGGGGGCCAGCGCGTTGACCGTGACCGACTCGCCGGCCAGCTCCCTGGCCAGGTGGCGGGTCAGCATGTGCACGCCGGCCTTGCTGCTGGAGTAGGCGTAGTGGTGCACGGCCGAGGTGGCCAGCCCGTCTATGGAGCCGATGTTGATGACCCGCGCCGGGTCGTCCGCGGTGGCGGCGGCGCGCAGCAGCGGCAGGCACCGCCGGGTCAGGTCAAAGGGGGCCTTGACGTTGATGTTCCACACCTTGTCGAAGGCGTCCAGCGGATAGTCCTGCAGCGGCGCGCCCCAGGTGGCGCCGGCGTTGTTGACCAGGATGTGCAGCCGGCCCTCACGCCCGGCCAGCAGACTGGCCAGCTCGCTGGTGCCCTCAGGCCCGGCCAGGTTCAGCGGCACCGAGATGCACTCGCCGAAGGCCGACAGCTGCGCGGCCGTGGCGTCGCAGGCCTGTTTCTTGCGGGCGGTGATGTACACGCGGCAGCCCGCGCGCACCAGCCCGCCGGCGATCATCGCGCCGATGCCGCGCGACCCGCCGGTCACCACCGCCACCTTGCCGGCCACTCCGAACAGGGAGGTGATGGTCTGCTCCGGGCTCGGTGCCGTCCTCGGGCTGCTGTCCACGCTGGTCCCTTCTGCCGGGCGGGGACCCTGCCGTGTCAGCCGCCGCCGGAACTCTGGCTGCCGGCCCCGCGGGCCCGCTGGTGGCATTCTGCCCGGACGGCCACGAACCCACCACAGCGCCGCGACACGCACAGGACGGATGCACCGGACGGTGCCGGCGGAGCGCGCCCGGCGCCGGTTACGTTGGGTGTTTGCGCTCCGGCGCCTGGCTTGGCTGACAGTCCGCCCCGCTGCCACAGGAAGGCCATTCCGCATGCCAGTAACCCGGCACAGCCGGCTCCTGTTAGCCATGCTGGCGGCCTCCGGCTGCCTGGCGCTCACGCAGCCGGCCCTGGCCGCCGGGCCGGGTGGCCCCGGGCGGGGTGGCGGCGGCCCGGCTGGCCCGGCCGGGATCGGCGCTGCTGGCTCCGGGGGCGGTGACACTGCGGGCGCGGGCGCCGCTGCGCGGCGGACGCTCCTGGTGACTATTCGCTACAAGCGGGCGCAGGCGGCGGCCCGGGAGGCGGCGACGGGCGGCCCGGCCGGCGAGGGCCCGGATCAGCCGGGCGGCGTTGCCTCCTACCTGGCCCGCGCCAGCCGTGCCTTCACCGCCCGCAAGGACGCGCTGCTGCGCCGGCACCCCGGGATGCGGGTACTGGCCCGGTACCGGATGCTGCCCGAGCTGCTGGTGCGGGTGCGCGGCACCGCCGCGGCCCGGTCACTGGCCGCCGATCGCGGCGTCCGCAGTGCGGTGCCGGTGCGCATCCACCGGCTGGCCGCCACGCCCCTCGCCGCAGGCAGTCAGGCGGACCGGCACCGGGACGCCCGGCGCCGGTCCGCTGCCCGGCCTGCCGCCGCCCGGCCGGCCCGGTCGACCGCCGACCTGGAGCTCATCAATGACCTGGCCGCCCAGGCCAGCGGCGATCGCGGCGCCGGCACGGCGGTCGCCGTCCTCGATGACGGCACCGACTACCACGAGCGGGCCTTCGGCAGCTGCCCGCGACCAGGCGCGCCCGGCTGCCGCGTGCTGGCCTATCGGGACTTCGCCGCGCCGCCGCGGCACGGCCTCAGCTTCACCGGGCACGGCACCAACGTCGCCGGCCAGGTGCTGAAGGTCGCGCCCGGCACCCGGCTGGTGGTCGGCAACGTCTTCCACCGGACCGCCCGCGGCGGCGTCGTCTCCACCGCCGACCTGATGAGCGGCCTGAACTGGGTGCTGACCGAGGCGGCCCGGCGGTCCCCGGCGTACTCGTTCCGCGCGGTCAACCTGAGCCTGGGCAACCCGTTCACCTACCACGCGAACTGGTGCGGGGAGAACCCGGTGACCGGCGCCTTCAGCCAGCTGCTGGCGGCCGGCATCCAGCCCGTGGTCGCCGCGGGCAACGACGCCTACCAGGGCACCGCCTTCCGGACTGGCATCACCATGCCCGCCTGCGCGCCCGGGGCGCTGGCCGTCGGCGCGGTGTTCGACGGAGACTACGGCCGGGTCACGGTGAGCCAGCCCGGCAGCCGGTGCAGCGACCAGGTCACTTACGCCGACAAGATCGCCTGCTTCAGCCAGGGCGGGCCGCGGGTCGGCCTGCTGGCCCCCGGCTGGCGCGAGACCGCCGCGGGCGTCACCAAGAGCGGGACCTCGCAGGCCACTCCGCTGGTGACCGGGGCCATCGCCGCCCTGGCGTCGGGCTCGATGGCCCGGACGACCAGCCAGATCGTCACCGCGATGCGGCTGGCCGGCCAGCCGGTCCAGGATCCGCGGACCGGCCTGATGGTGCCGCGCCTGGACGTATGGGCCGCCGAGCAGCGCCTGGCCCGCGGCTACAGAAGCTGAAGGCGAGGGTCTGTCTGCTTGGTCACGTGCGGCGCGCCTGCACCCGCGTTCGATCGCTGCGGCAACAACCAACAGTCTCCTAATGTGTCATTGACATCCTAATAGTCGTAGGAAATACTTTGACTCATGGCACCTGGATCAGTTTCTGCCACCGACCGCCGCCACCGGCGGCGGCAGGAGACGATCGAGGAGATCCTGGACATCGCGGTGCAGATCATGGCCGAGCAGGGGGTGGCCGGGCTGTCCGTCGGGGAGATCGCCCGCCGCATGGGCATCCGCCCGCCGTCGGTGTATGTCTACTTCCCTTCCAAGCACGCGCTCTACGACGCGCTGTTCGCCCGCGGCGCCCGGCTGCTGCTGGCGGCCATGCAGGAGGTGCTCGCCGCCGCCCTGCCCGCCCGCCCGGCGACGCTGGAGGAGGCTCTGCTCCCCGCCGCGCAAGTGTTCGTGCGCTGGTCGGTCGAGCATGCCGCCTACGCCCAGCTGCTGTTCTGGCGCCCGGTCCCGGGTTTCACCCCCTCACCGCAGGCCTACCAGGCCGCGATCGAGACGGTCGAACTCGGCCGCGGCCGGCTCACGGCACTGCAGGACGCCGGGCTGCTGCGCGCCGACGCGCCCATCGAGCAGATCGAGCGCGACCTGACCATCCTGCTGTCCGGCGTCGTCAGCCAGCAGCTTTCCAACGCGCCCCAGCAGGCTTTCGACGAAGGCCACTTCACCGCCGCGATCCCCGGGCTGATCGCCATGCTCGCCGGCCATTACTCTCCGCACCCGCGGGCGCCGGAAACAGGCAGCCCCCCGAGGCGGCGCTGACCGGCTCGGGCACGGCAAGAAGGAGGAACAATGCGCAGCGCACGCCACGGGCAGGTCCAGCTGCACATCGACGCGTCACCGCAGAATGTCTGGGCGCTGCTCGCGAACCTCGACCAGATGGGTCAGTGGAGCCCCGAGTGCTACCGCGTCCAGTGGCTGGACGGGGCCAGTTCCCCCGCCACGCCCGGCGCCCGCTTCAAGGGCTGGAACCGGTACGGCTGGCTGCGGTGGTCCATGACCTGCCAGATCAAGACCGCCGAGCCCGGCCGCGAGCTCACCTTCTCCACCATCGAGAAGGACCGGGAAGAGGTCCGCTGGCGCTACCGCCTGGAGCCCGCTGACGGCGGCACCGACCTGATCGAGTCATTCCAGGTCATCTGGCTGCCCTTCAAGGCCCGGCTGGCTGAGGACGTGCTCATGCGCGACCGCGACCGGCGCCGCGAGGAGGCGATGCTCACGACCCTCAAGCGGATCAAGGACCTCGCCGAGAGTGCCGCCACCGCGGCCGGGCGTCCATCAGCCACATCAACGCCGTTTCGAGGAGGCGGGGATGACTGGGTACGCGCTGAGCATCAGTGATATCGAAGTGGAGCGATACCGGCTCATGGCCGAGATGGCTCGTGAGCTGGAAGCGGACGCATGGAAACTGGCGGGAATCGTCCCGGGTGCCGTGGTCGCCGATGTTGGTTGAAGGGCTGAGATTTACCGGAGTTATAGTTCGAGGCCGAGCAGACAGACCCCCACCATTCAGCTTCTGTAGCCGCGCCGCGTGCTGCGTACTGCGCGCGATGCCGCCCTGGCCTGCGAGGCCTGGCCCGCTAACGTAGCGCCGTGCGCTTCGGCTTCAAGACCTCACCGCAGAACACCAGCTGGGATGCCATGCTCGCGGTCTGGCGGGCGGCTGACGACATCGAGATCTTCGAGTCCGGCTGGACCTCCGACCACTTCTATGCCGTGCACGATGACCGCCCGGCGGCGCAGCGCCTGGAGGGCTGGGTCACGCTGACCGCGCTCGCCCAGGCGACCCGGCGGCTGCGCATGGGCACCCTGGTGACCGGCGTGCACTACCGGCATCCGGCGGTGCTGGCCAACATGGCGGCCACGCTCGATGTCATCTCCGGCGGGCGGCTGGAGCTGGGCATCGGCACCGGCTGGCACGAGCCGGAGTCCGCCGCCTACGGCATCGAGCTAGGCAGCCCGCGCGAGCGCAGCGACCGGTTCGAGGAGGCCTGCGAGGTGCTGGCCGGCCTGCTGTCGCCAGCCGAGACGACCACCTTCCGGGGCCGGTACTACCAGCTCACCGATGCCCGCTGCGACCCTAAGCCGGTCCAGCAGCCGCACCCCCCGATCTGCATCGGCGGCAGCGGGGAGAAGCGGACGCTGCGCACCGCCGCCCGCTTCGCCCAGCACTGGAACTTCGACAGCGGCACCATGGACCAGTTCCGCCGGGGCAGGGACGTGCTGCACCAGCACTGCGCCGACATCGGCCGCGATCCCGCGCAGATCCTGCTGTCCGGCCAGGTGCGCTTCACCGGCGATCCGGCGCAGACCGCCGCGGCCGCCGCGGACCTGCAGGCGGCAGGAGCCGGGCTGGCCATCATCTACCTGCCGGTGCCGCACACCCCAGGTGTCCTGGAGCCGCTGGCCAGCGCGCTGGCGGGGCTGGAGTGACCCGGACGACCTGAGCCTTCGCGGCAGGCCAGCCAGTCAGGCCGCCTGCTCAGCGCGGACGGCGGCGCAGCAGCGTGCGGCGCACGCGGATCCGGCGGCGCGGGCGGACTCGCTCGGGCACGAGCGCGGGGCGGGCCGAGCCGGTCACCCACCACAGGCCCGGGCCAGACCGGCCCTCCGGGTCGGTCGCGGTGGGGATTCCCACCCAGGTTGAGGAGCTCAGTCCGAGCATGACGATCCCTCCTGGCTCGATTGAGGGCATGACTGATGCTAGCCACCGCGCAGCGCCGAAGGCCCGTTTCCCGTCCGCGTTTTTATTTACTGCCGCGAGTGGGCGGCGTCGTAGGCCTCCGCCGCGCTCAGCGGAAGCCGCCCGCGCGCGCTGACCTCAATGCCATGAGCGCGTGCCCACTCTCGGACGGCGCCCTGGTCATGCCGGGCGGGCGCTAACGTGCTGCGCCGCCGCCTGCCGGGAACCTTCCGGGCGTTCTCGATGTACGGCCGCAGGGCCTCGGCCATCTGCTGCCGGTTTGCGGCCGACAGGTCGATCTCGTACTGGCGGCTGTCAACGCCGAACCGGACGGTCCCGTCAGCCTCGCTGCCGTCGAGGTCGTCAATTAACTGAATCTCAAACCGCTGCGCCATGAATGGTCCCTCCAGCTATCCCCATTCCGAAGCGCAGCAGCGGCGCCGTTTGTTACTGCGCTCGTCACCGCGCCTGAGAAAGGCACCCGCGAGCCCGCCGCTGCGGGCGGCCCGTACGGTAACGGCATGGAATACACCCACCTTGGCCGCAGCGGCGTGCAAGTCAGCAGGATCTGCCTCGGGACGATGAACTTCGGCGCGATCACCGCGCCCGGGGACGCGCACGTGATCATGGACCGGGCACTGGAGACCGGGATTAACTTCTGGGACACCTCC
>DASUBV010000309.1:0-2292 GCA_035763085.1 Streptosporangiaceae bacterium
GGTCCGCGAGAGCTGACCCCGGCGCGAGAGGAGATCCTGACGTGTCACCAGACTCAGGCCCGCCGGCCCGGGAGCAGTCAGTGCAGGCCCGTCCCGCGCGCCGCGGCCGCAGGCGGCTCGCGCTGACCGCCGGCGCGGCCGCGGCCGGGCTCATCGTCGCGGGCGTGCCGGTCACCACCATGGCCCGCACCGGCCACCCGGCAGCCGGGCACCCGGCGGCCCGGCCGGTGAACACTCCGGAGCACAAGGTCAGCTTCCGGGCGGGCAAGGCAAGCTTCCGCAAGAACACGAAGAACGCCGCCAGCCCCGCCCCGGCCGGCCGCGACTACCACGCCTACCTGGCAGTGGCCGGCGGCGGCTTCGTGCAGGAACTGGACACCGCCTCCGACACGATCCTCAGCACGAAATACCCGGCCGACACCCCCGAGGGGGTGGCGGTGACCCCCGACGGGTCGCGGGTCTTCATCGCCGAGACCGGCCAGTACCAGGTGCTCGCGGTGAACACCGCCACCGGCGCGAAGACTGCGATCGAGGTCGGCCCCTACCCGCAGGACGTCGCGGCGTCTCCCGACGGCAGGCAGGTCTACGCGACCGTCACCGGTGGTGACACCGGGCCGGGCGGCTCGGACATCGTGGCCGTCCTGAGCGTGGCGACCGACTCGGTCATCGGCGACATCCACGTCGGTTCCGCGCCGCGCCAGGTGGTCTTCAGCCCCGACGGGGGGCGCGCCTACGTGACGACCGAGAAGGGCATCGCCGTCATCAGCACCTCAGCCGGCAAGGTGGTCCGGTTCATCCCGGACAGCTCCGGGCCGCAGGGCATCACGGTCAGCCCGGACGGCACGACCGTGTATGTCACCAACCCCGGGCCCGGCACGGTGTGGGCCGTCAGCGCCGCCAGCGGCCGGGTCCTCGCCAGCGTGAAGGCGGGCGCGCAGCCGTACTCGGCGGCCGTCACGCCCGACGGCAGGACCCTGTACGTGGCGGACATCAACACCGACTCGGTGGCCGTCATCAGCACGGCCGCCGGCCAGGTGACCTCGAGCATCGCGGTGGGCAGGCTGCCCGCCTCGGTTGCCGTCACCCCGGACGGCTCCCAGGTGTGGGTCGCCAACGTCGCCTCGGGCGACGTCACCGTGATCGACCCGGCCACCAACTCGGTGTCCGGCACGATCTCGGGCGGGAGCGGCACCGCGACGCTGAACGCGGCGCCGGCGGGCATCGCCTTCGTGCCCGCGCCGGACTTGCCCTGAGCCGGGGCTGGCAGCCGGCCGGGGCGCGCGGGCTCAGCAGGGTCCGCGCGCCCGGGTCACGCTCGTCTGGCGGGTCGTCAGGACCGATCCCGGCACCCGGCCACGGCCAAGGCCGGCGGCGGACGTGCGGGCCGCCGGCGCCAGGGCGCGAGCGGGTCAGCCCGCGGCCGGGCCCTGATCGCCGTCCAGCAGCGGGAGGAGCAGTTCCGGCGGCCGGGCAATGATGGCCCGGTCCGGCCAGATGACCACGGGCCGCTCGATCAGCTGCGGGTGCCGCGCCATCGCCGCGATCAGCTCGGCCGGCGCGGCAGCCGCCAGGCCCAGCTCGGCGTACAGCGGCTCGCCGGTGCGCATCAGGACGCGCGGGTCGGTCGCGCCCAGCAGCGCCAGCACCCGGCTGATCTCGGCCGGCGCGGGCGGGTCGTCGAGGTACAGCAGCCGGCTCGCGGGCACGCCGTGCGCGGCCAGCAGCTCCTCCGCGCCGCGGCACTTGGAGCAGCGCGGGTTGTACCAGACGGTGACGCCCTCGACGGTCATGGCAGCTACGGTACCGGCCGGCGGCCTGCCACGGGCCGTCCGCCGGCCCGCCATGTGCCAGGATGGCCGGCGTGACAGCTCCCGCAGAATCCGCGTCCCCCCGCCACGATCCAGATCTCCCGGCCCGGCTGCTGCACGCCGAGCACGACACGCTGCTGCCGCTGCTGCGTGCCGCGCCCGCGGAGGCATTCGGCCAGCCGACCGCGTGCCCGGACTGGCCGGTCCGCGATGTGCTGGCGCACTGCGCGGCGGTCCTGACCCGGGTGATCACCGGCCAGCTGAACGAGTTCACGCCCGACCTCAACGAGCTCGACGTCGCCGAGCGCCGCAGCTGGCCGCTGCCGCGGCTGCTGGACGAGCTCGCGGACGGATACCGGACGGCCGGGCCGCTGATGAGCGAGGGCCTGCGGCCGGGCATCATCGCGCTCGGCGTGTGGGTACACGGCGGCGACGTGCGCGACGCGCTGGGCGAGCCGCAGCCGTACGGCCGGGAGGGGTTCAG
>DASUBV010000310.1:0-2399 GCA_035763085.1 Streptosporangiaceae bacterium
CGGAGCAGATCCGGGGGACCTCGGTGCTCGGGCTGGCCGACCAGTACTCGCTGGGCTGCGTGCTGTATGAGTGCCTGACCGGCCGGGTGCCGTTCGAGAAGGACCTGGACGCGGCGATCATCTGGGCGCACGTCGAGGAGACGCCGACCATGCCCACGATCCTGCGGCCGGAACTGCCGCCTCAGATCGACGAGGTGTTCGGCCGGGTGCTGGCCAAGCGGCCCGACGAGCGCTACGGCAGTTGCCGGGAGTTCGTCCAGGCCGCTCAGCAGGCGCTGGGCGTCTACGGACCGGGCACCGAATCGTCGCTCACCTACGGCGCCACGACGGCCGACCCGTCGACCAGGCCCCGCGGGATCACGCCCGTCAGCCGTCCCAGCGTCCCGCCGGACCAGTTCTCCTGGAGTGGCCGGATCAGCCAGCCGTCCGCTCCTGCCCCGGTCGCGCCCGACCCGGTCGCGCCCGGAAGTGCCCCCGCCACCCCGCCGACCGACGCGTCCCCCTACTACGCGCCGCCGCCAACTGCCGCGCAGCCGTCGGGTTCGCGGCACTCCGGGGGCACTATCGCCTCGCACCGCCGCCAGTACGCCGGGCCGGATCAGGGCGGCCCCGGTCAGCAGGCCGGACCTGGCCTTCCGTCGGCGGGACCGCCCGCCGGGCCGCCGCCGCGGGAACCGCGCTGGTACCGCCAGCCGCGCTGGATCGCCGTACTGGCGGCTGTGGGCATGGTCCTCGTCGGGCTGGGGGTCTGGGCCGGGCTGAACGGGCCCGGGTCGCACCACAACGCCGCGCCGCCGTCGGCGTCTCCTGAGGCCAAGCCCAAGACCAGCGCGCTGATGGCCGCTCTCATCCTGGCGAACAAGAGCGCCGACGCGGCGGGCAAGCTGCCGCCCTCGACCTGCAAGCAGGGCGTCCCCACCGTGGTGACCTGCTCGGCCCCGGCGGCCGGGATCACCGCGGCGATCTTCCAGACCTTCCCCAACCAGCAGGCGCTGTATGCCGCGTACACGGCCAAGGTCGCCGCGCTGAGCCCAGGCGATAAGTTCAAGCAGAACTTCGCCGACTGCGAGTCCCAGATCACCTACGGCGAGACCGGCTGGAACCACCTGTTCCATCACACGCCGAAGTACACCGTCGACCAGATGATCATGAACAAGGTCACGGACGACCAGGCCGCGGGCCGCGTGTTCTGCAACTACACGCAGGGCCTGGAGTACATGGTCTGGACCCAGAACGACGGCCACCTGATGGGCTACGTGGCCGGCCCGGTGCACACCGACGTGTGGGACTGGTGGGTCAAGGTTCACCACAACATCGGCATCGGCGGGGCGCCGATGGACATGCAGATGCCGTCCGCGTCCCCGTCCGCGAGCGGGATGCCCGCATCCCCCTCGAGGTCGCCGTCCATGTCCCCGTCCGCGTCGATGAGCGGCATGGGAGGCTAGGGGCCGGCGCGCTCCCCGCCAGCGGCTGGGCCAGCCGCTGGGCCAGCCGGGCTGGGTCAGCCGGGCTGGCAGGACGGGCACCAGAACCTGAGCCGCTCCTGTCCTGGGGGACCTTGCTCGCCTCTCTTGACCGGAGTTCCGCAGCGGCGGCACGGCCTGCCCGCGCGCCCGTATACCCAGCTGTCACGGCCGGGCCTGGTGTCGCCGGTTGATGAGTGTCCTGGCCGCGTCTTGTTGGCGTCGAGCAGCCGGTGCCCGAGGTTCACGAGGGCCTCGAGATCCTCGACGCCGCTGACCGGCCGCCACGGATCGATACCCCGCAGGAACAGCATCTCCGCGAGAAACCAGGTCCCGATGCCGGCCAGGTTCCGCTGGTCGAGCAGGGCCTCCCCGATCGGCCGGTCCGGCGCGGCACTCAGCCGCCGCACCGCCTCGGCGGGATCCCAGTCCGGGCCGAGCAGATCGGGCCCCAGGTGGCCGGTAACGCGTGCTTCCTCGCTGGTGCGTATCAGCTCGACCACGCCGAGCTGATATCCGACCGCCTGCCATTCCTCGTTGGCCAGCAGCAGCCTGATCTGGTGGCTGTCCCTGACCCGCTCCGCCGCGGGCCTGACCCGCCAGCTGCCGTCCATCCGCAGGTGAGTGTGGACGGTGAGGCCGTTCCTCGTCCTGGTCAGCAGGTGCTTGCCGCGGGAGGCGGTCTCGGTCACCACGTCGCCGGCCAGGCTGGCGGTGGCCAGCCGGGGGACCCGGAAGTCGCTGCGCGTCAGCGTGCGTCCCGCCAGCGCCTCGTGCAGGCGGCGGGCGGTCTGCCAGACCACGTCTCCCTCGGGCATGATCCCAGTCTGCTGGGTAAGCGCCGGTGCGTTAACCGGCGGTAGTCGTCCCTGGGGTCATGCGGGGCGCGGTGGCCGTTGCCGCGGGGTCGGCTGCTGGGGTAGCTGCCGCCCTGGT
>DASUBV010000311.1:0-2061 GCA_035763085.1 Streptosporangiaceae bacterium
GAGCATCTCACCGGGCGTTCGGCCCGTTCGGCGTCCGGAGCCGCTGCGAGCCGGCTGCCGCGGTGCTCAGCTGAGCATGCCGGCCAGCGCGTCACGCACATCGTTGCCGTCCAGGGCGCCGGACTGCAGCTTCCCGTCGTCGTCCGGGCCAGCGGAGAAAGCGTGCAGCTGTCCGTCCCGGCGAGCCAGCACCAGGTCGGCGCTGGCACCGGCGATCTCGGCCGATCCCTGCGTGGTGTACCGGGTGACGGTGACCAGCGCGGAACGCTCCGCTGATGCCAGCACGCCATCAGCGTCAGTTCCGGGCTCCGGGTCGGCCTCCCGGCCCCGGGGCAGCCAGTCCGCCAGCATGCTCAGCGCCTCGTTCAGCTTGCGCAGGCTGATCTCGTGCAGGCCGAGGGCGTCGATGCGGACCATCATGGTGATCTGCTCCGGCTGCGGCAGCAGCAGGATCCGCCACGGCTCGCCGGGCTCCGTCCCGGTCGCGCGGGCATCCAGGACCAGCCGGGCCCGCTGCTGGAACGCCACCGCGATGCCCAGGTCGCCCCGCACTTCCACCTGCTCCGCCGCGGACCCGGCCACCAGGAGCTTGCGCGCGGCCAGCGAGCGAACCGCCTCGGCGAGCACCGCATCCGGCGGACGGGCCGCGAGGAAGTCGACGATCGCGTCCACCGCGGTGAGCTCGGCCACGGTGTAGGCGCCGAGCTCCACCGGCCCGGTGTTCACCAGGTTCACGATCGCCGGGACAAATCCTTCCGGCACGGCCGCCGGATCCGGGCCGCCACGGCCCGCACCCGGTGGCACTGGCGGGCGGCCAGCGCGGTCGTTGTCGCTCACGACGACCTCCGTAGCTCGTGCAGCGCCCCGGCCGGCGGCTCTGTCGGGCGCTGCCGCAGAATCGCCGCGGCGGCCGGGGACGGGGTCTCGGTGATCCACACCTCGGAGTTGCCGAACAGGCCTCGCCCGGCCCGGCCCGTCAGCGTCTGCCCGAGTTCCCGCGACGGGTCGGCCCGGTCCGGCGGCGCGAAACGTCGCGCCAGGTTCCCGGATGCCGCCGTCACGTCGTCGTCCGCCTCGATCCGGCGCAGCGCCGTGGCCAGCGAGTCAGCGACCGGCGGCGCCAGCCCGGTGGGCACCGCCAGGTCTGGCGAGAGGTAGATCGGGCGCCGCTCGGTCCACTTCGACAGACCCCACGGGCCGACATTGCTGCGCGTGATCCGGTAGGTGATGTAGTCCATCAGGTGGCGAACGTCGTTCAGGCTCGGCAGTTTGCGCTGCCCAAACGCAGCCGGCGTCTTCTCCAGCTGAACCCACGTGCCCTGCGCCGTCCGCCCGTGCAGCTTCTCCCGGACTACCTGACCGCGCATCCCGATATCCGGGTAGCGCGCCTTGTCAATGTTGCGATGGTGGCTAGACAGGCGCTGGTGGCTGATCCGGTCAAAGCGCCAGCTCTCATACAGCCGCGGGTCATCCACGATGACGTGGCCGCCGCACAGCACGTCATGCAGTTGCGGCACCTGCAGCCCGTGCCGCTCCAGATCGGAGATGATCGCGGCTTCCTCCGGGCTGAGATGCCGGGCCGCGGCCAGCAGCCCCTTCCGGTAGGCCCCGGCACGGGCCGTGATCTCAATCATCAGCCGGACCCGGGTCCGCGTCTCCGCGGTTCGCCGGGCAGTCTCGGCAGCCACTCGGCCACGACGGGTCGCCCTCGTGATAGCAGTGACGACGCGCCCCCGGTCCATAGCTTCAGTATTTCGACCGAGCCCGGAGATTAACCCGCCCCCGCGGCCTGAATTCGGCGCCTCGAGTCAGTTGCCCCGGGCTGAGAAGCTTCGCGCCGTCCCTTGCTTCGCGCCAGATTTCGGCACTTTCCATGACAGCCTGCGCCCGCCGGCGTTCTCGACCACGTGGTACAGGGAGCGCCAGTTCTCCGCATCGCTGGCCGCGTGGAACTGCGCACCGTGATCTGCTCAGCCATGAAGCGAAGCTGACACCGGCGGCGCGGCAGGTGACCCGCGCCGTCGAGCTTCGGCAGGCGTCCAGACCGGCAGTGGACGGCAC
>DASUBV010000312.1:0-4415 GCA_035763085.1 Streptosporangiaceae bacterium
CCCACGGCCCTGGTCGCCAACCTGCCCTACAACGTCGCGGTGCCCGTCGTGCTGCATCTGCTGGCCACCGTCGGGTCGCTGCGGCGCGGCCTGGTCATGGTGCAGGCCGAGGTCGCCGACCGGATGAGCGCGCCGCCCGGCAGCCGCACCTACGGGATCCCGTCGGCCAAGCTCGCCTGGTACGCCGACGTCCGGCGGGCCGGATCGGTGCCCAGAAGCGTGTTCTGGCCGGTGCCGCGGGTGGACTCCGGGCTGGTCGGGCTGACCGTGCGCGACGAGCCCGTGGCCGGCGCCGGCGGCGTGACCCGGGCCGGGGTCTTCGCCGTCATCGACGCCGCGTTCGCGCAGCGCCGCAAGACGCTGCGGGCGGCGCTGGTCGGCTGGGCGGGCTCCCCGGCGGAGGCCGAGCGGCGGCTGCGGGCCGCCGGCATCGACCCGGCGCGTCGCGGGGAGTCGCTGGACATCACCGAGTTCACCCGCATCGCCGCGGCAGCCTGACGGCCATCCGGCCTGTCTGCGCAGATCGCCGCCGGCCTGCGATTCATGCGCACGATCCGCGGCACGGGTAACGGCGGATCCTGCGCGCTGTCGCGGGGAGAGCCCGGGCCGGGCCGCGGTTAGCGAGCGGTGGCGAACACTCCCCGGGACGGGAACGCGCCCGCCGCAGCGACTGCCCGGGACAGCGCCTTGCCGATCCGGATGACCTCCTCGGTGCGCTCGTCACCCAGGTGCAGCCACGGGGCCGATGCCATCAGGTCGGTCTCGCGCTCGATCATGGCCCGCACCTCCAGCCCGGCCGCCGTCAGGGCGCCGCCGGCGTTCAGGATCCGGCGCGCCGCGAGCGTCTGTTCCGCCGCGTCCCACTCGGCCTGGCTCCAGCCCCGGCTGGCCCGGGCGAACTCCGGCAGGAACCCCTGGCCGGTCGCGGTGTGCGTCACCAGGGCCTCGATGCCGCTGAGCCGGGCGGCGACCAGCGCCGCCACGTGACCATCGCCGCGGTGCTCGCGCAGCAGGGTGATCCCGTGCCAGGCCTCCAGGTGCGGCTGCCCGCTGGGCCAGTCCAGCCCGGCGTGGCCGGCGTACAGCGGGCGGCCGGTCGCGTCGCAGGCGCTGGCCGCCTCGCGGACCAGGGCGGCCAGTGACTTCATGTCGGCCGATGCGAGGAGCTCCGGGCCCAGCAGGCGCCCGAGCGCGGCGTCGGCGGCCGCGAGCCGGGCGTCGATCAGCGCCGCCGGGCTGGCCAGCTCCCAGGCGCGCGGGATGGCCGCGGCCACCAGGGCCGGGCTGAAGTTGTAGAAGGTCGCGGTGACCACGCCGGGGTTAACGGGACCCATGGGCGCGGCCCGGCTGGCGAAGTAGCACATCTGGCCGGGCTTCAGGCCGGCCGCGGTGAGGTGCTGCTCGGCCTCGGGCGCGAAGTAGATCACCGAGTGCAGGGAGTTGGTCGCGTGATGGGCTCGCCGGACGAGCGGAGCGGTCATGGTCCGAACCCTACGGCCCGGGCGGCACACCTGCCTGCCCGGCTACGATCAAGGAATCGTGAGCCCAGTAGCCTCTGCGCCGCCCGCTGTCACAGCCAGGGTCCCGGCGAAAGTGAATCTCCAGCTAGCCGTCGGGCCCGCCGGGCCGGACGGCTATCACGGCGTGGTGACCGTCTACCAGGCGATCTCGCTGTACGACGAGGTGACCGTCCAGCCCGCGGAGCGGACCTCGGTGCAGGTGACTGGCCTGGACGCGGAGCACGTGCCCGCCGGCCCCGCCAACCTGGCCAGCAAGGCCGTGACCGCCCTGGCCAAGGCGGCCGGCCTGGGCGGGCGGCCGGGCGTGCGAATTGGCATCCGCAAGCGGATCCCGGTCGCCGCGGGGCTGGCCGGGGGCAGCGCGGACGCGGCGGCGGCCCTGGTGGCCTGCAACGAGCTGTGGCAGGCCGGGCTGAGCCCGGCGCAGCTGGCCAGGGTGGCCGCCCGCCTCGGCAGCGACGTGCCCTTCCTGCTGGTCGGCGGGACGGTGGTCGGCCGCGGCCGCGGCGAGCACCTGACGCCGGCCCTGGTGTCGGGGACCTACCACTGGGCGCTGGCCTTCGCGACCGGCGGGCTGTCCACGCCGGAGGTCTATGCCACCTGCGACCGGCTGCGGGCCGCCCGCCTGGCCGAGCAGGCCGCCGGGGAGCCGGCCGAGATCGGCGACCCGGAGCTGAGCGGTCGGCTGATGACGGCACTGCGTTCAGGTGATCCCGTCGCTGTGGGCCAGCACCTCAGCAATGACCTGCAGCCGGCGGCCGTCTCGATGCGGCCCGACCTGCGTCGCGCGCTGACCGCGGGCCGGGAGTTCGGGGCGGTCGGCGCGATGGTGTCAGGGTCCGGCCCCACCTGCCTGTTCCTGGCCAAGAGTGCCGAGCACGCCCGCGAGATCGCCGTCTCGCTGACCGGTGCCGGGATCTGCCGGGCCGTGGCGCTGGCCAGCGGGCCGGTCCCTGGTGCCGCGCTCGTGACGTCCGGAGAGACGGCGTGAACCTGGTCAACCTGGAACTGGCCGTCAAGGTCTACGGTGAGCACCCGCTGCTCGACCAGGTGTCGCTCGGCGTCTCGGCTGGCGACCGCATCGGCGTGGTCGGCCGCAACGGGGCGGGCAAGTCCACCTTGCTGACCGCGCTGGCCGGGGCCGGCGACCTGGACGCGGGCCGGTCCACCCGGGCCAGGGACATCACGGTCGGCTACCTGCCCCAGGCTCAGCAGGCGGGCGGGCAGGTCCGCGAGGTCGTGTTCGGGTCGCGGCCCGAGCACGAGTGGGCCGCCGAGCCGCGCAGCCGCTCGGTCATCGGGGCGCTGCTGGCCGGCATCGACCCGGACGCGCAGATCGGCCAGCTGTCGGGCGGTGAGCGGCGCCGCACGATGCTGGCATCCGTCCTGCTCGACGACCGCGATCTGCTCCTGCTCGATGAGCCCACCAACCACCTGGACATCGAGGCCATCCGCTGGCTCGCGGGCTACCTGAAGGAGTTCGGCCGCAGCTACGTGGTCGTCACCCACGATCGCTGGTTCCTCGACGAGGTGTGCGAGCGGACCTGGGAGGTGGCCGGCGGCCAGGTGCACGCCTATGACGGCGGGTACTCGGCTTTCGTGCTGGCGCGGGCCGAGCGTGCCCGCCTCGCCGAGGCCGCTGACCTGCGGCGGCGCAACCTGCTCCGCAAAGAGCTGGCCTGGCTGCGGCGCGGGCCGCCCGCCCGCACCAGCAAGCCGAAGTTCCGGATCGAGGCGGCGAACGCGCTGATCGACGGCGAGCCGCCGGCCCGCGACGGCGTCGAGCTGACCAGCCTGGCGGCGTCCCGGCTCGGGAAGACCGTCCTCGAGCTGACCGGCGTCAGCGTCACGGCCGGCGGCCGGCGACTGCTGGAGGATGTGACCTGGCAGCTCGGCCCGGGCGACCGGGTCGGCATCGTCGGTGTCAACGGCAGCGGCAAGACGACCCTGCTGCAGCTCCTGGCCGGCCTGCTGGACACCGGCGGCGACGCAACGGCCGCCGCGCCCGCGGGCCTGCACGCCACCGGCCGGGTGCGGCGCGGCAGCACGGTGCGGCTGGGCTACCTGACCCAGGAACCGCCGCGCGTCGACCCGGCCCTGCGCGTCCTGGAGGCAGCCGAGCGGGTCCGCGGGTCGGTCCGGATCGGTAAGCGGGAGCTGTCGGCCAGCCAGTTGCTGGAGCGGCTCGGGCTGCGCGGCGACCGCCAGTGGGCGCCGGTCGGGGAGCTGTCCGGCGGCGAGCGCCGTCGGCTGCAGCTGATGCTGCTGCTGCTCGGGGAGCCGAATGTGCTGCTGCTGGACGAGCCGACCAACGACCTGGACATCGAGACCCTCACCGAGCTGGAAGACCTGCTGGACGGCTGGCCGGGGTCGGTGCTGGCGGTCAGCCACGACCGGTACTTCCTGGAGCGGGTCACCGACCACGTGCTCGCGCTGATCGGCGGCCAGCTCGCGTTCCTGCCCGGCGGCATCGATGAGTACCTGGCACGGCGGGACCGCGAGCAGGCTCAGCCCGCGGCCCCGGCTGCGGCCCGGCCTGGCGGTGCCGCCCTGGCCGGGCCGGGCGACGGGCCCGCGGCCATCGCGAATCCGGCGGCGGGGCCGGTGCCGGCCGCCCGGCAGCGCGCCGGGCAGAAGGAGCTGGCCCGCCTGGAGCGGCAGATCGGCCGGCTCACCGACGCCGAGACGAGCCTCAACGAGGAACTGGCCCGCAGCGCCGCCGACTACGAGCGGCTGATCGAGCTCGGCGTGCAGCTGCGCGCGGCCCAGGAAGAGCGGGCGGCCCTGGAAGAGCGCTGGCTGATGGTGGCCGAGGAGATCAGCTAGCGCTCGTCAGCCAGGAGGAACGCCACCGCGATAATGGCGTAGCCCATGTCGTTCGCGTGCTCATTGGGG
>DASUBV010000313.1:0-7174 GCA_035763085.1 Streptosporangiaceae bacterium
GCCGGGGAAGCGCATCCGGCGGACGCCGCAGCGGGCGGCGGCGCGTCAGCCGGGCGGAATGCCGGTACCGGCGACACCACTCCGGCCTTCCGCTACCTGGTGGTGCCGCAGCGGTCATCGGCCGGCCCGGCTCCCGGCCGCGCCTGACCCTCCCGCAATCCAGCCCGCCGCCGGGTTTCCGGTCGCGGGCGGCGGCAGCCAGTCCGCGCTAGCGGCGCCGGCCCAGGCCGAAGATGCGCCGGATCAGCCCGCGCACGATCGCCAGGACCGCCAGCAGGAGGCCTGCCCGGCCCGCCCACGGGATTCCCCAGAAGTGCATCGCGCCGGGCGGGCGCACCAGCAGCCAGGCGGTCAGGATGACGATGAAGGCCGCGGCGAGCCCGGAGAGCATGGACAGCGCACCGCGCGCGCCCGGCCGGCTGCTGCCGCGGCTGCCGCCGCCGGGGCCGCCCCCGCCGGGCGGGATAGCGCCGCTCGCGGTGACCGGCAAGGGCGTGCTCGGCATCCGCACCTGCGGCAGGTCGGCGGTGACCTGGTCGAGCTGCTCCTGAGTCGCGGCGGCGAACACCGCGTCGAGCCGCTCGTTGAACTCGGCCAGGGAGAGCCGGCCGTGCGCGTAATGCTCGCGCAGCTCAGCCGCCCGCGCTTCGCGCTCAGCGTCCCCGATCCGCAGGTCCGGCCTTGCCGCCATCGCAACCTCCACGCGTCCGCTGACCCCCCGGGTACTACAGAAGATATATCGCGATGAGGCGCGGGGACAACTGACTGACCGGCTGCGCGCCCGGGCGCTGCGGCCTGCAGCCCGGAGGCGGCCCGGCCGGGGCGGCGCGGCTTGCAGCCGGGAGGCTGCCCGGCCCAGGCGGCGCCGCTTGCCGCCCGGCGCGCTCCTGCGGCACGGCGCGCGCCCGGCGGCGCCGGACCTAGTTCAGGAGGTAGCTGCTGCCGCCAGTCTGCGGATTGGTGACCTCGGCCTGCACCCGGACCGGCCCGTTCCTGGCGAACACGAGGGTCAGCGTGATGTCGGCGCCCGCTTTCATCGGCCGGGAGCCGGTGATCACCAGGTGGAAGCCGTTGGGGGCGAGCCGGATCAGCGTGTCGGCCGGGATGCGGATCGCGGCGACCGGGCGCATGAGGCTCGGCTGCCCGTGCAGCGGGCCGCTCAGCGCCACGGTGCCGCCCGCGCTCGAGCGCGCCGAGATCAGCCGGTCAGCCGGCCCGTTGTTCCGGATGACCAGGTAGGCATCGGTCGGCGCCGAGCCCGTCGGCTGCCCGACATAGGCCGTGGCCAGCTCGATGACCGGGCCGCTGGCCGCCGGCCGGGGCGCGCAGCCCGCCAGGCCCGCGCCGAGCAGCAGCACGAGGCCCGCCGCACTGGCCCGGGCCAGGGCTGCTGGCCGGCTGCGACAGGGCACGCGGTGCGGGGACGCAGGGGCGGCGGTCGGCATCGTCAGGATTCTCCGGTCGGTCAGGGCGCGGCTCATCGTCTCACGCGTCCGCCACGGCGCGCCGCCGACCACGAGCGCCAGGCACGAGCACCGCATACACGGCGGCTATCGGATCATATGCCAGGCCGCTGCCGGCCCCGGCCCGGTCCATCCTGCTCGCGGTCCGGTCCGCCTGCGCCGATGGTGAGCGAGCGCACTTGCAGGGCGGGCGCGCCGGCCTGCGAGCGCTCCGGTCCTGGCCCGGCAGCGTGCCGGACGCGACTGGGTGCCGGGCGAGGGCGCGTGCAGCGACATCCGGGTCCGGGCGCACGGCAAACCCGGGCCCGGACCACCGCAGCTGACGGAGATCCGCCGCGGCGATGCCGGGCCGTTCCGCGGCGCCGCCCGGGGGCGCGGGCTCAGGAGAAGTCCCGGAACGCGCTCCAGGCCTGGCGCCACGGGGTCCGCAGGCCGGTCGCCACGTAAACGGCGACGCCTTCCTCGTCGTCGCTGACGCCCGGCCCGTTCTCGAACGTCGCGACCCGGCGGACCGCAGTGAACGTGCGGTGCAGCAGCGCGGGGCTGACATTGACCGCGATCGCGCTGGTGTCCCGGGCCGGCGGCGGACCCCAGTACCAGAAGTTGTTGGCGCCGCTGTAGGCGGCCGGCAGGCCGTCGGCCGGGCCGAACCGGGCGAGCGCGCCGGCCTCGCCGTAGTTCCCGGTCAGGATCGTGGTCCGGGCCCGGGCGGCCGGGGGCAGTCCCCGGTAGACGCGCGCGACCAGGCCCACCTGGCGCTGCCAGCCGATGGTCTCGGCCAGGTCGTAGTTGATCTGCTGGAGGGGCACAGCGCGCAGTGTGCTGGCGGGCAGCACGGGCACGGCGACGGGCAGGCTCAGCAGGCTCGCGGCGATCATCACCACGCCGGTCAGCACGCCGGGGCGCAGCCCGTGCCGCCGCGGCCGCACGGCCAGGCGGCGCCCCAGCGGCACCGAGCCGGCGGCGAACAGGAAGGTGTAGATGCCGCCGGGGTAGTACGACTTGCCGCCGAGGACGAAGAAGATGCAGATCACGACGACGCTGGCGATCGCCAGCGGCCGCCACCGCCGGCCCGCCGGGTCGCGGAAGAGCCAGGCCAGGCCGCCGAGCCACACCGGGGTCAGGGCCACGCCGGTGTAGATGACCTGCGCGATCCAGTAGACGAGGCGGTTGTGCCCGGCGTCGCCCTGCAGGGCAGCGAAGACGTCGAACGCGGGCCAGCCGTGCGCGGCCTGCCAGATGAGGTCAGGGGCGGCCAGTGCCGCGGCCAGCGCGGCGCCGCCCGCCAGCCACCAGCTGGCCGCCAGCCGTCGCGCCGGGGTCGCCGCGAACCCCGCCGCCAGGGCGGCCACCAGGAAGGCGATGTTCCACTTGGCCTCGGCCGCCACCCCGGCGCACGCCCCGATAGCCAGCCACCAGCGCGGGTTGCTGCTGGCCAGCAGCCGGACCGCGAGCAGCATCGTGATGGCCCAGAACAGGAAGTCCGGTGTCGTGGTGGTCAGCAGGTGCATCGCCGCCAGGAACTCGGCGCAGGTCGCCGTGGCCAGGGCGGCGAGCACCTGCCCGGTGCGCCCGGCGCCGAGCTGCCGGCTCATGGCCGCGGTCAGCGCGACCAGCGCGGCGAAGGTCAGCGCCGGGATCAGGCGCAGCGCGATCAGCGAGTTGCCGGAGGCCAGCGCGGACAGCCGGGCCGCCAGCGGGGTCAGCGGCGGCTGGTCGACGTAGCCGAAGGCCGGGTGCTGGCCGGCGGCCAGGAAGTACAGCTCGTCCCGGTGGTAGCCGTAGCGCGCGCTCACGGCCATCTCCAGGGCGACCGCCGCGGCGGCGATGAGCGCGATCCAGCGCACCGGAGCGCGCTCAGCGGCAGCCGCCTCGGCGGCGTGGCCGGCGGGGGCGATGGCCCGGGGCAGGGGGAGCGAGGTCATGACGGCATGCTGGCCCGCCGGCATGATCGCGCGCGTCGGCTGGCGGACTGAACCTGGCGCTCCGCCCGGCGGCCGGCCATGGCGGGCGCGGCCGGGCTGCTGTCCCCCTCCGGGCGGAGCGCGGGATTCAGCCGCGCGGGGGATCCCGGTGGCGGCGTGCCGCCTTACGATCGGCGGGTGAGAAGGCTGGCGGCCAGGGCGGCTGCGTTCCCGGCGTGGCAGCAGGATCTGGTGCTGGCCGTGGTGCTGGCGGCGCTCAACGCGGGGATCGCGCTGCCGTACGCCGGCCAGCTGCACCCGCTGCCGCTGGCCATGATCCTGCTGGTCCTGGAAGTACTGCCGCTGACCTTCCGCCGGTATCACCCGGCCCTGGCGTTCTTCGCGGTCGGACTGCCGCGCACCCTGTATGACCAGCTCGGCTTCGGCTACGCGCCGCTGCCGCTGGGCCCGGCCATCGCCTACTTCACCGTGATGGAGCGGTGCTCGGCGCGCTGGCGGTGGGCGATCAGCGCCATCCTGGCGGCCGGGATCATCCAGGGACAGGCGCTGCCCGGCCACAACGAGCCCTATGACCTGTTCGTGCAGCTGTTCACCTTCGCCGCGGCGGGACTGGCGGGGCTGGCGAGCCGGGCCCGCCGTGCCTACCTCAGCGAGATGGAGGCGCGGGCCGCGCGGGCGGAGACCGAGCGCGACCGGCAGGCGGCGCTGGCGGCGGCGCGCGAGCGGACCCGGATTGCCCGCGAGCTGCATGACGTCGTGGCCCACCACGTGAGCCTGATGGCGGTGCAGGCCGAGGCGGCCAGCTCCCTGCTGCCTGCCCAGCCGGCCGAGGCGGGCCGGTCGGTGGAGATCATCGGCGACACGGCCCGCCAGGCGCTGGTGGAACTGCGGCGGCTGCTGGGGGTGCTGCGCGGCCCCGGCGAGCAGCCGGGGGCGGCGCCGTCGCCCTCGCTGGCCGGGCTGGACACCGTCCTGGCCCAGGTCCGCGGCGCCGGGCTGCAAGTTGACCTGGCTGTCGAGGGGAATCCGGGCGAGCTGGCGCCGGGCGTGGAGCTCACCGCCTACCGGATCGTGCAGGAGGCGCTGACCAACGCGCTGCGGCACTCGGCGGCCAGCCGCGCGGCGGTGGCCATCTGCTACGAGCCGGGCCACGTCACGGTGTCGGTCACCGACAGCGGGTCGCCGGCCGGGGAGCGGCCCGCACCCGCGGCACGGCAGCGGCCGGTGCCGGCGGCGGCCGGGCAGCCTGCGCCGGCCGTCGCGGCCGGGGCCAGGCCGGACCGGGCCGCGCCGGTCCCCGGCGGGTTCGGGCTGGCGGGCATCACCGAGCGGGTGGCCTCCTGCGGCGGCACGCTGACCGTCGGGCCGACCAGCAGCGGCGGCTTCGCGGTGACCGCTAGGCTGCCCCGCAGATGAGTACCCGCGCCGCGCCCGATCCGATCCGCGTCCTGGTCGTGGATGACCAGGAGCTGGTCAGGTCCGGGTTCTGCGTCATCCTCGAGACCGCCGAGGGGATCGAGGTGGTCGGGGAGGCGGGCACCGGCGCCCAGGCCGTCGCCGCGGCCGCCGCTCAGCTGCCCGACGTGGTGCTGATGGACGTGCGGATGCCGGAGATGGACGGCCTGGAGGCGACCCGGCAGATCACCGGCGGCGACCGGTCGGCCGGGCCGCGGGTGGTGATGCTCACCACCTTCGACCTCGACGACTACGTGTACGAGGCGCTGCGCGCGGGGGCCAGCGGCTTCCTGCTCAAGGACGCCCCGCGGCACGACCTGATCGCGGCGGTGCGGCGGGTGGCCGCCGGCGACGCGCTGCTGGCGCCGTCAGTGACGATGCGGCTGATCGAGGCGTTCGCCCGGCGCCCGCCGGAGACCGCGCCGTCGCCCGCCCGGCTGGCCTCGCTGACCGCCCGCGAGCGGGACATCCTGCTGCGGCTGGCCCGCGGCCGGACCAACGCCGAGATCGCCGCCGACCTGGTGGTCAGCGAGGCCACGGTCAAGACGCACGTCGGGCACCTGCTGGCCAAGCTGGACCTGCGTGACCGGGTGCAGGCGGTCATCCTGGCCTACGAGACGGGCATGGTGGTCCCCGGCGACCTGACGGGCTAGCCGGCCGGGGCGGCCAGCCCGCCCGGCCCGCCGCGGGGCGCGGCCCGCTAGCCGCGGTCGACGGCGGTGCCCAGCAGCCCCAGCGGCGGCGAGCCCAGGTCGAACAGCGCGGTGTGGAAGCGCTTGAGGGTGAAGCCGGCCCCCCACTCCTTGCGGGCCCGCTCGCGCAGGTCCATGATCTCCAGCTTGCCCCAGGTGTAGCGGCCGTAGGTGGGGTCGAAGGTGGCTCGCCGCGCCTCCGACAGCGCCGCGGAGCCGCTGAGGTGGGTGTCGGCCTCGAACCGCCGCGCCGCGCCGGCGACCGTCATCCCGGCGGTGTGCACGCCGATAGCGCAGGCCAGCCGGGTCACCCGGACCAGCGCCTCGAGCCACACGCCGATGGCGAACCGCGGGTCGCCATCGCAGAAGCCCTCCTCGACGCACAGTTCCTCGGCGTAGTGCGCCCAGCCCTCGACGAAGGCCTCGGAGTGCAGCGTGCGCCGGACCGGCGTGGCGGCCCGGCGGATGGCCCGGCCGTGCGAGAAGTGGCCGGGCGCGACCTCGTGCACGGTGATGCCGGGCAGCGTGGTGTCGCTGAAGACCTCCAGCCACTCCTCGATCTCGTGCTGCGGCCAGGTCGGCTCGGGCGGGGTGATGTGGTACCAGGACGGGCCCTCCGGCTCGCCCGGCGCGGCCGGCGCCATCATCGCCATCGCCCAGCGGCGCGACTCCGGCGCCAGCCCGACCTGGCACTCGCCGTCGGAGTAGGGCACCAGGTCGTGCCCGGCGGTGAAGTCGATGGCGCGCCGGGTCCACGTCCGTGCCGCCTCGATGACGCCGTCGGCGCCGGGGTGGTCGCGGACCAGTTCGCGGGCGACCTCCAGCGGCGGCCGCGTCGCGTCGATCTGCGCGCAGCTGGCAGTCAGCCGGTCGGTGAGCCGGTCCCGCTCGGCGTCGGCGCGCTGGCTCAGCCGGGTCAGGTCCACCGGCATGGCCTCGGCGCTGCTCATCAGCGCGGTCAGGGCCGGGCCGCCGAGTGCCGCGTCCGGGCTGCCGGTCGCGGCTGCCTCGTCGATGCGGGCGGCCAGCCGGGCGTGCGCGGCCAGCGCCGCCGCCCGGACGTCCTCGGCGGTGCCGGCCGGGATCCCGGCGGCCAGGCCGCCGATCGCGTCCCGCAGTGCCTCGGCGACCGGCGCGCTGACCTGGTCGAGGGCGTCCAGCGCGGCATCGATGGCCTGCGGCCAGGCGGCCAGGTGCTGGCGGCGGGCCTGATCCCGCTCGGCCTGCGGCGCGTAATCACGGTCGTAGCAGGCCAGGTCCAGGTTGGCCAGGTGCAGGCCCGGATCGCGGCGGTGCAGCTCCAGGTCGGCGAACACCACCCGGGTGGCCTGCACCGCGGCCGCCAGCTGGGCCTCGTCATGGCCGTCGGCCAGCGGCTGGTCGTCGCGGGCCGCGGCGTCCAGGCGGCCGAGCGCGGCGGTGACGCCGGCCTGCGACAGGTCCTGGACCCGGCCGTCGTACTCATGCCGTCCGCTGTACTCGCGAACTCCCGGTACCTGCAGGTCGCAGACGGCGCGCAGCCGCCGGTTCAGGTCATCCATGCCCGGCACGCTATCGCGCCTCCATAACGCCGCCATCACACCGCCGCCGGGCCCGGCCGGACTGCGGGAGGGCGGCCGGCCATCAGTGGCCGGCCGCC
>DASUBV010000314.1:0-3795 GCA_035763085.1 Streptosporangiaceae bacterium
GACGCGGATGGTGGCCACCAGCGCCACCAGGGACGCGACCAACGCGGCGGAGTTCGTCAGCGGCGTCGTCGGGATTCTCGGCGTGCCGCCGGAGGTCGTCAGTGGCGCGGCGGAGGCACACCTGTCGTTCACCGGCGCGACCACGGAGCTGGCCCGCTCGGCTGGCCGGCCGGGGGATGGACTGCCCGGCCCCTACCTGGTCGTCGACATCGGCGGCGGATCGACCGAGTTCGTGGTGGGCGGCCGCGGCCTCGCCGCGGCCCGCCCTGCCGCGGCCCGCCCCGGCGAGGCCAGCGCCGCCGTGCCCGGCCCCGGGCCGGGCACGCAGCCCGAGCTGCGCGCGATCTCAATGGACATCGGCTGCGTCCGGATGACCGAGCGGCACCTGCACCACGACCCGCCTACCGAGGCCGAGGTGGCCGCGGCCACCGCCGACATCGACGCGGCTATCGACGCGGCGGCGCAGGCGGTTCCGGTGGCCGAGGCCGCGACTCTGGTGGGGCTGGCGGGCTCGGTCACCACCGTGGCCGCCATCGCGCTCGGCCTGCCCGGTTATGACCCGGACCGCATCCACCACGCGCGGATCGGGGCCAGTGAGGTGCACCAGGTCTCGCAGCGCCTGCTGGCCCAGACCCGCCGCGAGCGCGCCGCGATCGGGCCGATGCACCCCGGCCGGGTCGACGTGATCGGTGCGGGCGCCCTGGTCCTGGACCGGGTGCTGACCCGGCTCGGCTTCGCTGAGGTCGTCGCCAGCGAGCATGACATCCTGGACGGCATTGCCTGGTCCCTGGCTGCCGCCGATAACCAGGGCCGCTGAACACCTATGGCGCGGGTGACCTCGAGCGGCGGCCAGGGTGGTCTCAGGCTCGCCCGGGACCCCGCCTGCCACGCGAAGGCCGCTGATGACTGCTGAGGAACCTTGCTCGGTGCCGCCGGGCACCGGCTGGCCCGAGGACCCGGCCACCGCCGCTACCCCGGTCGCTGCCAGTCCCGCTCAGGTAGCGGACCTGGCGGCGAGCGCCGGCTCGCTGCACGAGCTGGCGGCCCGCCAGTCGGTCTGCCGGGCGTGCCCGCGCCTGGTCAGCTGGCGCGAGGAGGTGGCGCGGACGCGCCGGCGCTCCTTCCAGAGCCAGACCTACTGGGGCCGTCCCGTGCCGGGCTGGGGCGATGAGAACCCCCGCGTGCTGATCCTCGGCCTGGCCCCGGCCGCGCACGGGGGTAACCGCACCGGCCGCATCTTCACCGGAGACCGCAGCGGCGACTTCCTGTTCGCGTCGCTGTGGCGCAGCGGCCTGGCGGCGCAGCCGACCTCCGTCACGGCCGGCGACGGCCAGCGCCTGATCGGCGCCCGGATGGTCGCGACGGTCCGGTGCGCGCCGCCGGCCAACAAGCCCGCGCCAGCTGAGCGGGACGCCTGCGCCCCGTGGCTGGCCGCCGAACTGGAGCTCAGCACCGACCTGCGCGTGATCCTGTGCCTGGGCGGGTTCGCCTGGGCAGCCCTCTGGCCGCACCTGGCGGCCCGCCAGTGGACGGTGCCACGGCCCCGGCCTGCGTTCGGGCACGGCGCCGAGGTCAAGGTGCCGGCCAGCGACGGGTCGGCCGAGTTGCTGGTCCTGGGCTGTTACCACCCGAGCCAGCAGAACACCTTCACCGGGCGGCTCACCGACGCCATGCTCGACGACGTGCTGGGCCGCGCCCGGCGTGCGGCGGGCCTGTAGCCCCTCGCCCGGGCTGGCCATGCAGGCCGCTGGCCCAGTCGGCCGCGCAGGCCGCTCGCGCGGCCGGCCGCTGATTAAGCGCGCTTCTGGCGGCCATCGGCCATTTAGCGCGCGTATCACCTTCCCGCAGTTGACCAGCCATCTTTTGCATTCGCCCGCCGGACTCCGCCCGCAGCGCGCTTGCCCATTCGGCCCTGAGGCCGCGCGCGTGCCCGGTGCGGGCCGCCGGCCCCAGGCTTGGTCTCGGAGCGTCATCGGCTGCCAGCCGAACCCGCGACGGCAGCGGCCCACCCTCACCTGCGGGAATGCACGTTATTTCGCACGTGCGAACGGTTTTGCGGATGCGGCTAACTGCGGCATCGGCGACCAGTCGATTACGAAGGGTTATGACAATGACACAATGGTCACTCGCCGTATATAACTGCCAGGATCACATCAATTAGATAGTCGACATTGGACCGGAAAACGGGCCACCTTTATGTGTGCCACTAGAGATTTCCGAACGGCGCGAGGTATTATCACCAAGCCCCCGTAGCCCAAGGGAAGAGGCCGGCCCCCTAAAAGGGTCCCCAGTGTCGGTTCGACTCCGACCGGGGGTACTAAAGGACAGGGATTATGTACGATATACCGGTTCTGACATGCCGACGGAACGGCTAGCTGAATGATCAGTCAGTATGGCGCCGCGGCTTCGTGACTAATCTGATCATGAAAGGGCCGGGCTGCGCCACTGCCGCCGGGGCCCATGACAATCCGGTTCTCCATAGTGCTTCTATTGACATTCAGCGGGCTGCCTGTTAGCGCCTGTCAGCCGCTGATGTCGGGGCCGGCCCTCGTGATGGTGACACGAACAATCACCCGGCGATCCCGGTGCATCGCCGCATGATAGTCGTCCCAGTCGGGGTGCTCGCCGGAAATTTTGCGGTAGTAGTCCACCAGCAACTCAAGCGCGCCGGGCAGGTGGATGATCTCGGCTGTCCCCTCGGCCTGGATCCACTCGCCGAAAAAGCCGTCATTCATCACGCACAGCGAAGCGCGCGGGTCTCGCATCAGGTTCCTGGTCTTGACCGCGGTCTCCCGCGTGCTGATCAGGATCCGGCCGTCCTCGTCCACGGCTGCCACCACCGGAGACAGCTGCGGACGCCCGTCGGCGCGGGTGGTGGCCAGGACGGCCCGGTGATGGCGGCGCAGGAAGTCAGCAGCGAGCGCGATATCCACGAGCTCGGTCCTGCGCGGGGGTCAGGCGCTGTTGAGGCGGCTGCGGCGCTGGAGCTCGTACTCGCGCACGATCGCGCTGGCGTAGCCGTGCGACAGCCCGTGCTCATCAGCGAGCCAGGTGGCGCGTTCAGCGCAGCGGATGAACGAGGGGCCGGACTCAAGCCGGCTGAACCACTCTCGAAGCTGCAGTCCGGTGACGGACGGGATGCGGGCGATCAGATTTTTGTGCAGCTCCGGGGAGTGGGTCAGTGACAAGTCGCACCTCCGGGGTGAGTCCTCTTGCAGACGAGACTGCACTACCGGGGCCGGTCTGACAACCCCAGATTGTCACCGTTCCGTTATTTCCCCTTTGGGTCACGGACCGGTCTCAGCCGGCGACGTCCGGTCCCGTGAACCGGTGCAGCAGGCCTGAAATCAGGCATAACCGGCCGTCCGGATCGCGAGGCGCCAGGGACAGCCGGTCAGGACGGGGCCGGGCGGCCGCGTCAGGTACGTGATGCTCGGCTGGCGCGCCGCGACAGCCGGGCCCGGCGGGCCTGCCGGGGCGCGATGTGCGGCCAGCCCTCGTCGGCCGGAATGCCAAGACAGCAATTGTTCTGAGATATGAGTGCGAGAATGTCGGACGCACATGTCGGCGCGTCGAACATAAGAACCAACGCGGCACCGCCGCCCGCCGGCCTTGCCTGCCCGCAGAGCGCTTATGCAGTCCATGCCAGCGGGCGGTGCGGAATGCGCGAGTCAGGCCCGGCTCAGCCGGTGCCGTCCCGCAGGCAGCAAGAAGCCTGCCGGCCCACTGCGGAACCGGCAGGCTCTGTGCCCTTACGACAGGTGCCGTTACGACAGGCGCTCGAAGATGGCGGCC
>DASUBV010000315.1:0-13996 GCA_035763085.1 Streptosporangiaceae bacterium
AGACGACATCGCCGGCCTGAATGTCGCCCATGGTGATCCAGCCGTCAGGAGTGGGCACCGGGGTGTCCAGGGCCAGCGCCTTGCCCGAGCCGCGCAGGCCGACGATCAGGGTGGCCAGCTCGCGCAGGCTGGCGGCGCAGACCTGGCCGTCCTCGAACAGGCCGAGCGGGACCGGCTCGGTGATGCTGAGGGTGCCGTCCTGCACCGGGTACGGGATCGTCTCGGCCAGCACGTCCCGCTCGGTGACGTGCAGGATCACCTTGTGCGCCTGGTCGCCTCGCTCGAATCGCAGCGAGCCGTGCCGCAGCCGGGCCGCTACCTCGAGCTTCTCGGTGGCCGGGGCCAGCGCGGAGTAGGTCACCTTGCCCGAGCCCGGCAGCCGCAGGTGCACGAGGTAGCCGGCCTGCGTCTCCTCCCGCGCGGCGAACCGGACGCCGCTGAACCCGATCCGGGTCAGCAGGTCGGGCCACTTGTTGAGCTCCTTGGCCCGCCGCGCCGCCTCCTCGGCCGCGCGTGCCTGCGCCAGGGCCAGCTCCTCGCGGGCCCGGGCTACCGGGTACAGCCAGGTCAGCACGCCGGCGGCGAGCAGCAGGGCGGCGATCGCCGACCAGGACCACGGAGTAGTCGTGGTCGCCAGGGCCAGCCAGCCGAACCCGGCGGCTGCGCACGCGCAGGCATGCGCGGCTGTCCACCCGGTCCGCGACCGCAGCAGCGCGGTCAGGATGATCACCGCGGCCAGCACGGCGCAGCCCACCAGGACCGGCAGCGCGGGCAGGGCGGTCAGGCTGGCCAGCGCCCCGGCCGCGAGCACCGCGGCGGCGATAACCGGCCCGCGGCCCAGCGCCCGTCGCAGCGCCGGGCTCAGGCCGGCGGCGGGGCGTGCCGCCAGCGGCACGTCGTCACTGGTTCTCGACGACATCCCAGAGCTCCTCGTTCGGCCGGGGGTTCTCGATGCGCTCCATTTCCGCGGCGTGCGCAGTGCGGTGGATGGCGTGCGCCTCCCCGGCGAACTCGCCCATCCCGGCGACGGTCGCGGCGATCTCCTGCAGGTGCTCAGGTATGGAGGGGTGGACAGGGAACTCCGAGCCGAGCCGCTCGGCGACAGCTGCAACCGACGACGCCACCGTCTCGAACAGGCGGGGCAGGCCGGCCAGGAACATGTCCAGGTCCAGGGCGTTGGCTGGCGCCCATGCGCCGATGTGATCGCTGACCGCCTCGGTGGCAGCGTCAATGTGACTGCTCACGGCGTGCTGACCCTTCTTCGTAGTGGCATCACGTACTGTCGGGCCGGGCCTGCCATCGGGACTGGGCTGCGGGTCGGGGGAAGTAACACCGGTCAGGTCCGCCCTCTGCTCTGGAACGGGGCTTATTTACGTTTCTTTCCCGGGATGTTCCTTTCCTGCACAACAGACCATGGATTTGCCCGAAATCTTCGGGCCCCGCGGCACGAGATGGCACGTCAGGCGGGTTACGGACCGGCGGAACCTCTAGTAACGGCCGCAAGCCGGGCAGCCTAGCAACTGCCGCCGAAATGGTCGCACGGGGGGTCTTGACCGACCCCGTGCACCGGTGCTGGCCTTGCCATTTGCGCGGTCATTCCCCGCGCGCCTTTCAGCGGGCGTCGTCGCGGCTGGTCAGTGCCTGCGCCAGCATGCCCTCGATCCGCTGCAGCCGCTCGTTCAGCTCGGCTTTTTCCCTGTCGGCCTGCTCCTCGACAAAGTAGCTGGCCACGCTCGCGGTCAGCGTGCCGATCAGGCCGATCCCGACCAGCATCAGCACCACCGCTACGCCGCGGCCGCCGACGGTGACCGGGTAGGTGTCCCCGTAGCCCACCGTGGTCACCGTCACGATGGCCCACCACAGCGCATCGCCGAGGTTGCGGATGTTCGCGCCGGGGGCGTGCTGCTCGAAGACCAGCTCCAGCACCGAGCAGATCACGATGACGCCGGCGACGGCCAGCAGGACCAGGTGCAGCCCGCGGTGGGTGAGGATGTCGCGGATCCGCCGCAGCGCGTTGGCCAGCACCACCGCGACCCGGGCCAGGTTCAGCAGCCGCAGCAGCCGCAGCGCGCGCAGCGGCCGCAGCAGGGGCAGCGCCACGACGGCCAGGTCGACCAGGTGGTGGGTGACGAAATGCCAGCGCGCGGGCGCCAGGTAGAGCCGGATCAGGTACTCGGCCGCGAAGACGGCCCAGACCAGGTAGTCGATGACGTCGAAGGTCTCCGCGGCGTCCGGGGGCAGGCTGGTCACCAGCGGGATGATCAGGACCGGCAGCCACACCAGCGCCAGGATCGTCAGCGGCAGGTCGGCGGCTTCGGAGAAGCGGTCATAGGCGGCCTGCGACCGGCCGAGCATGGGCATCGTCGGTCCCGCTGGCTTACCGCGTCACCCGGGCCGGCGCCGCCCGGCGGCCCGTGCCCGGCCCGCTCAGCTGCGCATGCCTGTACTGCCCCGACACCGCCCGCCCCCGTCCCCCGGCCTGTGCTGCACCGGTCACTCTACGCCGCGCGCCCCGGCCCGGGCACGGCTCGCGGGCGAGCCGGCCCGGCGCCGGGGCGCCGTCGTTCCGGATCAGTGGCGGGCGGGGCGGCCGGGGGCGGGCCTGCGTGCAGGCGCGCAGCCCCGGCCGCCCGGCTGCTCAGCTGTGGCGCCCGGACGCCGTGGCTGAGCCCCCGGCCGCGATGCTCGGGACGATCCACTGGATCGCGCCCACGGAGCCGAGGCCGCTCTGCATCACGACCCGCAGCCTGGTCGTGGTGACGGAATCGAAGGTGACAGCGTTGAAGGTGTCGTCGGCGGCCGGGTAGCTGCTGGCCCCGGTCACGTCATCCCAGTTGCTGCCGTCCCAGTACTGGACCGACCAGGAGGCCGGCAGCCGCAGCCCGCCGCCGTCATCGGCGAAGTAGACCGAGCTCCCGTTGGTGGTGACGGGCTGGCTCCAGTCCAGCTCCATCCACTGAGTGCCGGTCTCGGGCCAGGTGCCCCAGTACGGGGTCAGGTTGTTGTCGTCGCTGGACTGGATGGGGTAGATGCCGTTGTTGATGGCCGTGATGGTCGTCCAGGGTGAGGCATAGGACGCCGACGCGGTGGCGTCCAGGGCCAGGTCAGTGGTCCCCGGTGCCAGCGGCAGCGGCCGCTGCACGGTGACCCACTGCTCGGAGCTGTCGGCGGTGGCCGCGCCGGTCCCGGCGTCGTAGCTGGCTGCCACGACCATGCCAAAGCCGCCGGTGGCGCCGTCGGGCGGCGTCACCGACCAGGTGGCGGTCTCGGTCGCGCCGGGCGCAATCGAGCCGAAGCTGGTCGCGCTGGTGGCCGAGCTAGTCCAGCCTCTGGGCGCCTGCAGGGTGAGCTGCACGCTGCGCAGCGGGCTGTCGCCGTGGTTGGTGATGGTGCCGGTGACCGTGGTCGCGGTCCCGGCGGTCAGCGCCGGCTGGGTGTGCTGACCGGGCACCGTGCTGTCGGTCTTGACGCTCATCGACGGGCGGGCGGCGTCGCCGAGCACGATGCTGGCGGCCCGGCCGTGCGGGCTGAGCGTGACGGTGTGGGTGGCGGCGTCGTAGTGACCGTCGGTGACGGACCGCACGCCGGCGTCGGCGAACACCGGGAGCTGGACCTGGATGTCGTCGCCGGGCACCTGGCCGGTGAGGGCCACCTGGACGACGCGCTGGCTGCCGGGGCCGGCCGTGCTGATCCGCGCGGCGTAGGTCGAGCGGTCGCCGGTGGCGGTGTCGTAGGCGGAGGTGAGGTTGCTGACGGTGATGACCTGGCCGGGCCTGATCCAGGCGTCCGGGACACCGCGGCCGATGTACAGGACGTCGCGGTAGTCAGCCGTGCCGTCGCTGCCGGGGGCCGAGGTGAGACCCTCGGCGACCAGGGACTGGACCAGGGTCTGGGTCTGGCCGGCCATCGGCCACACGTACGGGATGGCGCCGAACTGCGGCGCCGCGTGGCTGCCGGCCCACGGGTTATTCGGGTTAGGAGCGCTGCCGTTGGCCTCCCACCAGGCATTCGGGCCGCCGGTGGTGGTGGCCAGCTGCCAGGCGTAGCTGGTGACCGGCAGGTCGCGGTACTGCGTCCCGTACAGGGCGCCGGAGGCGTAGCCGGTGTTGTGCGCCGTGCTGTAGCCGCTGTAGGCGCCGAAGGACGGGAACGGAACGCTGCCCTGCAGCCGGGACAGCCCCATCTGCAGCAGGTTGTCGGTCTGGGCCGGGTCGCCGAGGATGCCGCTGAGCTGGCCGCCCTGCAGGAAGATGTCCCACACGTTCTGGCCCCACAGGTTGGACCCGTCCCAGTTGGCGTCGTTGGCGGCGTTGCACCGGTCAGCGGTGACCGGCTTGTTGACCTCGCACGGCAGGAAGCTGAAGTGGTTGGCCTGCTCGTTGGCGGCGAGCCCGGCGTTGGTGGCCTTCAGCAGGCTGGCGTAGGCGGTGCCGGCCCACTGCGCCTCGGCGGTGTTGCCGATGCGCTCGGCGATGTACTGGTAGGCGGCGAGCCCGGCGAGAGCGGACTCGTCGTCGAACAGCCAGGTGCCGCCGGAGTCGTTGTCACCGGAGAACCTCAGGTACCCGGTGGTCGCGCTGAGCTGCGACAGGTAGTCGGTGTGCATCTGGGTGTACAGGCTCGGGCCCCACTGGCTCGGACCGTCGGCGTCGTCGTGGAAGTACTTGGCCACGAATGCGGTGTCGTTGGTGGCCTGCAGGTAGTCGGCCCAGGCCACGGGGGTCTTCCACAGCCCGTCCCAGTACCAGTTGGCGCCAACCTCGTTGAAGTTCGGCTGCTCGGAGATGCGCCCGGTGAGCAGGAGGTTCTGGGCATCGGTGAAGTCACCCAGGGTAAAGCGGTTCTCCAGGATGCCGGGGACGTCGTGGTTGAGCAGCCAGTCGTAGTTATTGGCGCCGGAGAACGGCGCGGCGGCGGACTGCACGATCCGGGTGTAGATGAACGCCGCCTTGTAGGCGTTGTCCATGGCGGTGCCGGGGCTGGCCAGGTTGTTGGTGTCCGGCAGCGGCACGTTCGGCAGCGACAGCCGGGGGGTCACCGACAGCCGCTGGTTCCAGTACCGCGCCATGTGCGCGTAGGCCGCGGCGTAGGGCAGGATGCCGGGCTGGCCGGGGGCGGCCACGGTGAGCGCGCCGGGACCGGGCAGGGTGCCGCCCACCGAGAAGGTGTCGACGGCGGCCACGAAGTCATGCCGCACGGTCTGGCCGGGCTGCACGGTGTCGGGGGCGCTGTCGAGCTGGACCAGGCCGGGGCCGGACTGGCCGGGCGGCGCGTTGACGGCCGAGGACCCGTTGTTGGTCTCGGTGATCCGGGTGTAGACCAGCTCGGCCGGGCTGCCGCCGACGGTCTGCTTGTCCGCGAAGTCAGTGATCGTGACGTGCAGGTCGTTACGGGTGAACGAGGTGGTCATAGCCGGCAGGTAGCCGCCGCCCTCGGTCCACTGCACCGACCCGGCCGCCGGAGCCTGGCCGGCGGGCAGGCCGTAGGTGTAGATGCCGAAGGAGTACATCGCGCCGCAGTAGGTGGTGCCGCGGGCGGTGTAGTGGCTGGGCACGCCGCGGGCGAAATAGGACCCGGACAGGTAGGCGAAGGGGGCGTAGATGTTGCCTTCCCAGCCGATCACGGTCTGGTTGGCGAAGCCGAACCCGCTGGGGTCAGACGGGGTCGGGAAGTTGGTCCCGTAGTCGCGGGGCAGGGTGCTGTCGTTGCAGGCGTTGACCGGCAGGTCCGGCAGGGGCTGCAGGGTGCCCGAGTCGGCGGGCCGCCCCGCCGCCGACTGCGCTGCCTGGGCGGCGGCCAGCGCTCCGGCAGGACTCGCCGCTGTGGTCCGCGCGGCGGTGGCCGCCTGCGCAGGGGTCGCCAGCGCCGGTACCGACAGGGCGCTGACCGTGGCGGCGGCTCCCAGCAGTGCTGTGAGCCGCCGCGTCAACTGGACTCTGGTCATACTCCGAGCCTCCGTTGGTGGTGCGAGCCAGGATGTTCGGCGGGCATGCTTCACCCGCCGGCGAGCCTCCTGTGCCGGGCAGGCGCGCTCGTCGGAAAGTAAAGAAAGCCTTTTCCTCAACCTAGGAAATGGCGGCTCCCGGCGTCAACCCCCTAGCGCTCGGCGTACCGTCCAGTAGCCTGATAGCAAGCGGGGATGAAGGTCAGGGCCTGGGTGGGGCTGGCCGGATGGTAGCGGCCCTGACCTGCGAAAGGGATTTCTCACATGGCAGAGAGCAGAGCGACGACGATCTCTGACGTTGCTGCCCTGGCGGGGGTGTCCATCAGCACGGTCTCCAAGGCCGTCAACGGCCGCGGCGGGCTGAGCCAGGAGACCCGGGAGCGGGTCCTGGCCGCCGCGAGCCAGCTCAGCTTCCAGCCCAGCCCGCTGGCCCGCGGCCTGCTGGCCGCGCGCAGCTACACCGTCGGCCTGATCACCTCCGACAGCTTCGGGCGGTTCACCATCCCGGTGATGCTCGGCGCGGAGGACGCGCTCGGCCGGGGTCAGATCTCGGTGCTGCTGTGCGATGGCCGGGGCGACCCGATCCGCGAGGAGCATTACGTCCGCACGCTGCTGTCCCGGAAGGTGGACGGCATGATCGTCACCGGCCGGCGCACCGACCGGCGGCCGCCGGTCAGGGCCAGCCTGCCGGTGCCGGTGGTGTACGTGATGACCCAGTCCGAGGCCCGCGACGACCTGTCGCTCATCCCCGACGACGAGCAGGGCGGCGAGATCGCGATCCGGCACCTGGTGACGCTGGGCCGGACCCGGATCGCGCACGTCACCGGGCCCGAGCGGTTCCTGTCGGCGCGGCTGCGGGCGGCCGGCGCGCGGGGCGTGCTGGACGCGTCCGGGCTGAGCCTGGTCGGCGGCGCGGTGCTGTTCGGGGAGTGGAGCGAGGAGTGGGGCCGCCAGGCGACGCGGGCGGTGCTGCGCAGCGACCCGGGCACCGACGCGATCTTCTGCGGCAGCGACCAGATGGCCCGCGGCGCGGCGGATGCGCTGCGGGAGGCGGGCCGCCGGGTGCCCGATGACGTGGCACTGGTGGGCTACGACAACTGGGACGTGTTCGCCGAGACGGGCCGGCCACCGCTGACGACGGTGGACATGCGGCTGAAGGAACTGGGCGTCCGGGCGGCCCAGCGGTTGCTGGCGGCGATCGACGGGGAGCGGATCGGCGGCACCGAGCGGTACCCGTGCCGGCTGGTCATCCGCGAGTCCACCAGCGCCGCGCAGCCCGCCCCCTCCCCCGCGCCTTCGCCGTGACGGCTCCGGCGGCCGCCCGTCCACGGCCGGGGCACCTTCGTCGCCTGAACTCCCCCGCGATGCCGCCGCACCGACCGGGGCCGCACCGACCGGGGCCACACCGCTGCATCCTTAGCGACCTCAGCGACCGCGTGCGCCACGGCTAGACTCCCGGCATGACCGGCAGGCAGGAGCCCACTCGGCTTCTTACTGACCGGCTCGACCTCCGGCCGATGTCACCGGCTGACCTGGACTCCCTCTACCCGATCATCTCTGACCCGCGCCATCGCGAGTACATCCCCGAGGGCCGGACGGAAGGCATCGAGGCCAGCCGGGCATGGATTGAGCGCCACAGCGATCGCTGGGCGGCGAGCGGGCTCGGCTACTGGATTGTCCGGCTCCGCGCGACCGGCGCGGTGATCGGGGTCGGCGGCGCTGAACGCCGCCCGAGGTTCTGGAACCTGTACTACCTCCTCGACCGGAGCCAGTGGGGACGCGGCTACGCCACTGAACTCGCCCTTGCCGCCCAGCGCGAAGCAGCGACGCTCGCACCGGACCTGGCCGTAGCCGCGTGGATACACCAGGACAATGCCGCATCGCAAGCAGTGGCACGGCATCTCGGGCTCGCCGACTACGGCCAGCTAGAACCGCAGCACTGGAGCGGGGCGCCGATGCACTACTGGGCCGACCGGCCGCCCGCGCCAGACCAGGAACCCGCCTCAGCGCCAGCTCACCTGCCTGGCCGTCCAGCCGATACCGCTGGCTGACGGCCCGGGGCTGACGTCGTCTCGCGCTGGCCAGGGCACGCCGCCCCGCCGCGCCCGGGCTGGCTACGTGAGCAGGAGGCGGCTGATGCGGTAGCCGGCGATGGTCAGGCCGGCGATGCCCATGATGGCCAGGTACAGGATGTGGCCCAGCAGGCCGGGGTCGATGGCGCCGAGGGTGAGGCCGCGCATCAGCGCGACGCCCTGGTACAGCGGGGTGCACTCGACCACGATCTGCAGCGGCCGGGGGTAGACGCTGAGCGGGTAGAAGGTCGCCGAGAACAAGAACATGGGCAGCGTGGCGAGCTGGATGAACTCGAAGTGCTGCCAGCTGCGCATGAAGGTGGTCGCGGCCATCCCGGTGCCGGCGAAGGCGAAGCCGATCAGCAGCGCGACGGGCAGGGCGAGCACCGCCCACCACGAGTGGATCAGTCCCATGACCGACATCACGACCAGGAACGGGATAGTGTACAGGCCGCCGCGGATCAGCGCCCAGCCGATCTCGCCGGCCGCGATGTCGCCCGAGCTCATCGGGGTGGCCAGCGCGGAGTCGTACAGTTTGGCGTACTTGAGGCGGAAGAAAACGTTAAACGTCGAGTCCATCACGGCGCCGTTCATGGCCGAGGTGGCCAGCAGCGCGGGCGCGACGAAGCTGGGGAAGCTGATGAGCTCGCCGCCGGGCCCGTGCACCTTGCCGACCAGGGCACCGATGCCGACGCCGATGGACAGCAGGTAGAACAGCGGCTCGAAGGTCCCGGAGAACAGGATCAGCCACTGGTGCCGGTAGGCGCGGGCGTGCCGCTCGATCAGCCGGGGGCTGTTCCCGCCGCCGAGCCCGCCGGGCCGGGTGGACAGCAGGGCCGGGGGCAGGATCCGCAGCGGCAGGCTCCGCAGGGAAGGCGCGGTCACCGGCGCCACCTCCCCGCCTGGCCGGACTGCAACGGACCGGGCCGCACCGGACCGGGCCGCGCGGGCAGGAGACCAGGCCGCCTAGACATAGAGCCGCTTCCGGTAGGTGCGCAGGCCGACGGCCAGCCCGGCCAGCGCCACGGCGACCAGGTAGGCGACGTGCACCAGCGCGCTGCCCCAGGTGGCGGTGCCCAGGCTGAGCGAGCGGCACAGGTCCACGCCGTGCCACAGCGGGGTGGCGTAGGCCAGCGGCCGTATCCACTCCGGGAGCTGGCTGAGCGGGAAGAAGGTGCCCGAGAACAGGAACAGCGGGATCAGCCCGAACCGGTACAGCATGGCGAAGCCCGCGTCCTTCTCCCGGGTGACCGCGAAGGCCTCGATGGGGGTGGCGAAGGCCATCCCGGTGAGCAGGCAGGCCGGGATGGCCAGCACCACCCAGGCCGACCGGACGGCCCCGAACGCCGACATGATGGCCAGGAAGATCACCGAGCTCATCAGCACCCGGATCCCGGTGAACATCAGGTGGCCGCGGAACAGGTCGGCCGGGCGCAGCGGGGTGGCGATGGCCGCGGTGTAGATCTTCAGCCACTTCACCCAGGCCAGCACCGGGTAGGTCGACTCGCCCAGGGCGGTCTGCAGCGCGGTGGAGGCCAGCAGGCCGGGGGCCAGGAAATCCAGGTAGCTGACTCCCCCGATGTTCCCGGAGCCGTGCTGGTCGACCAGGGTGCCCAGGCCCAGCCCCATGGCGCCCAGGTAGAGCACGGGGCTGGCCACGCTGGAGTAGATCGAGCCGCGCCAGGTCCTGCGGTAGTTGGTCAGGAAGAAGCGCAGCGCCCGGACCGCGAGCACCCCAGGGCCGGCGAGCGGCCGCGCCGCCGGGCCGGCCGCCGGAGCCGGGGCGGAGACCGCGGGCGTGGCCATCAGTCCTCCAGCCGGCGGCCGGTCAGCCGCAGGAACACATCCTCCAGGGTGCTGCGCCGCACCAGGGAGGTCAGCGGCTCCAGGCCGCGGTCGCGGACCGCCGCCAGCGCGACGTCGCCGTCGGCCACGTACAGCAGGATCCGGTCAGCCAGGACCTCGATGCGGGCGGCGGGCAGCCCGGCCAGCTTGTCCGCCGCCTGGTCGTGGTCGGACGGGCTGAACCGCAGTTCCAGCACCTCGGGCGTGGAGTAGGTGCCGATCAGCTCGCGGGGCGACCCGGCGGCGGCGATCTTGCCGCGGTCCATGACCACCAGCCGGTCGCACAGTTGCTCGGCCTCGTCCATGTAGTGCGTGGTCAGCACCAGGGTCACGCCCTGCTGCTTGAGCCGGAACAGCCGGTCCCAGACCACGTGCCGGGCCTGCGGGTCCAGGCCGGTGGTCGGCTCGTCCAGCAGCAGGATCTCCGGGTCGTTGATCAGCGACCGGGCGATCGTCAGCCGCCGCTTCATCCCGCCCGACAGCGGATCGACCTCGTCGCCGGCCCGCTCGGACAGCTGGACGAAGTCCAGCAGCCGGGCGGTCCGCTCGGCGATCACGTCCCGGCGCAGGCCGAAGTAGCGCCCGTAGATGAGCAGGTTCTCCCGGACCGTCAGCTCGACGTCCAGGGTGTCCTCCTGCGGCACCACCCCGAGCCGGGACCGGATGGCCTGGCCGTCGCGAACCGAGTCCATGCCGAGGATGGTCAGCTTTCCGCTGGTCGGCGGCGATACGCAGCCGATCATCCGCATGGTGGAGGATTTGCCCGCGCCGTTCGGGCCCAGGAAGCCGAAGGCCTCGCCCGTGCGCAGCTCGAAATCGATCCCGTCCACTGCCGTGAACTCACCGAACCGCTTAGTCAGGTCCTGAGCGCGAATAAGAACAGCAGGATCGGGCACGAAGTGACAGTACCCGCGGGGGCCGACGTTTCCGAACGAGTATTCGCTCCCGCCGCGGGTGCCGGGGGCTCACGGGGACGGCCGCGGGGCTGTCGTTAGCGCACCGTAAGGCCGATAACTGCATCTCCGTCACAGGTCTGAGGACGGGCGGCCGGCCGGGCCGGTACGCTCGCACTAGGTTCAGCAGGCCGGGGGCAGTTGCCGCCGCCCTGTACAGGCAGTGCCTGTCACCAGCATGATCAGCCACCGCCGCGGCCCGCCGGATGCGCGCCCGCCGCCACCAGCCCAGCCAGAGGAAGGCCGCCCCCGTTGAGCAGCGCCCACGCCCTGTACGCGCGGTTCCGGCACCTGATCCACGAGGCTTTCAAGTTCGGCGTCGTTGGCGGCATCGCCTTCGTGGTCACCGAGGTCGGCGCCAACGTGCTGCACTTCGATGCCGGGCTCGGTCCGCTCACCGCCACCGTCATCGCGACCCTGGTGGCCACGGCGGTCTCGTATGTGGGCAACCGGTACTGGACGTTCCGGCACCGGGAAAGCACCACCAGCAATGTCGGCCACGAGTCGGCATTGTTTTTCGTGCTCAACGGCGTCGGCCTGGGCATCCAGCTGGCGCCCATCGGCTTTACCTACTACATCGTCGGGCTGACCGACCGGCTGTCGTACAACGTCGCGCTGATCCTGGGCATCGCGCTGGGCACGCTGTTCCGGTTCTGGTCCTACCGGCGCTGGGTCTGGCGGGCACCGCTGGAGCAGGCCCTGGACAACGAGCACGAGGCGCTGCACCCTGAGCCGGCCGGGGCGCCGGCCCCGGACCAGGCCGGCCGGCACCGGCGGACTAGCCGGGCCCTTCCGTTATGAATCGGTCTTAAGATCCGGCGGCGTCAGGCGCGGCAGCTCTGGCCTGCCCGTGCCACTAGGTGCGACAAGGGGACCTTCAGGTAGCGGTCGGCCTGCGCCTGGGTGATGGCGCCGGTGGCAACGAGGCGGCCGATGACGTGTACCTCGCGGGCGCGGGCGTTGCCGGGCGAGGTCAGCGGGTCATCCAGGGACGGGCCCTGGACCAGCCCGGCCATCAGGGCGGCCTGCGGCCAGGTCATCGCGGCGGGCCGGACGCCGTAGTAGCCGCAGCTGGCGCGCTCCAGCCCGTAGAAGCCGTGGCCGAAGTAGGCGACGTCGGAGTACATCCGCAGGATCTGGTCGCCGCTGTAGCCGAACTTGAGCTTCACGGCCAGGGCCAGCTGCTTGGCCTCCACGCTGACGCCGTGCTGGCCGGGGGTGTAGAGCATCTTGGCCAGCTGCTGGTAGAGGGTCGCCCCGGCCAGGTTCCGCTGCCCGCCGAGGAAGCTGAAGCTGGCCCGCACGACCGCGATGGGGTCGATGCCGGGTTCCTCGCTGAACCGGTGGTCCTCGGTGGCCTCGAGGGCGGCGGAGAACCGGGCCGGGACCTGCGGGCCGGGGTACGGCGAGTGGTGCCGCAGGGCCTCGCGCCGGGCGATCTGCTGGGCATTGCCGGCGCCGGGCGTAATGGCCATCAGGATGCCGAAGGCGGCCAGGACCAGGCAGATGACGACAACGATGGCGCCGAGGGTGGTCCGGGCCAGCCGGGACCACCAGGGCCGGTAGGCACGTCCGCGGCCCCGGCCCCGGCCGGCTGCCGTTCCCCGCACTGATCCCCGTACTGTCACGCCGCCTGCTTCCGGTCCGGCCGCGTCCGCCGCTCCGGTCCCCCGGCGGTGCCGCGTGCCGTCGTCATTATCCGACAGCCAAACGATCAGGCCCGCAGCTAAGTGCCCGGCGCGCCGGCCGGGCGCCCGGGCCGGAGCGGGAACCTGGTCCGGGGGGCCTGGCTCCCGCTCGCGGGGCCGCGCTACGGGGCGGGCGTGGTTGTCGCCGGCGGTCCCGCAGCGGGGCCGCCGGCGACCGGGCGGGGCGGCGGGCGTCAGGTGGGCTCAGCGGCCGTGGTCAGGTCGTCGAGGTGGGCGGTGACGTCGGCGATCCGGTAACCGGAGTGGCGGAACTGCGGGCCGGTCCCGGCACGCTGCCAGGGCCGGGGGCCGTCCAGCGGGCGGTACTCGATCCCGGCGGCGTCCAGGCGGCGCAGGTGCGCGGCCAGCCGGGTAGCCAGGCCGGGTGCCAGGGACTCGCCGGGGCCGGGGGCGGGTGTCTCCGGGTCCGGGCCGCCGGACCAGGCCACCTGGGCCAGGGCGCAGGCCCGCGGGAAGATCATGTACTCCAGCTGCCGGCCGGTCCTGATGTACTCCGTCCAGACCTGGAACTGGGTTCCGGCCAGCCGCGGGGCCAGGTCGGCGGGCCAGTCCCGGGGCACCGGGGAGAACGCGGCAACGTCCTGGACGCGCACCGGCCCGCCGATCGCGGTCGGCTCGGCCGGGTCATCGGACTGGCTGTAGTCGAGGTAGGTAGGCAGCACCGGGGCAGCGATGACGTCGTGCCCGGCCTCGGCGGCCCGCCGGGCGATGCCCATCCCCCGCCAGGCCATCACGACGGTGTCCGGGCGGAGCAGGCCGGGCCGACCGCCGGTGCTGGCGAACCCCTCGTCCCAGACCACCGCGCGGGCGCCGAAGTCACTGGCGAGCATGTCGGTGACCTCGCGCAGGAACACCGCGTGCAGCTCGTCGGCGCTGGCCAGGCCGCGACCGCGGCGGTAGTCGTCGATCACCGGGTCTGCGCGCCAGGAGTCCAGCACGCACTCATCCCCGCCGATGTGCACGTACGGCGCAGGGATGGCCTCGAGCAGCTCGCCGAAGATGCCGCGCAGGAAATCCAGTGTCCCTGGCAGCGGGGACATCAGCCACGGGAAGATTCCCCAGTCGCAGATGACCTGGTAGCCGCCGTCGGGCGGACTGCCCGAGCCGAGTTCGGGGAGCGCGGCGAGCAGGGCGGCGGCGTGACCGGGCACCTCGACCTCGGGCACGACGGTGATCATCTGCGCGGCGGCGTAGGCGGCGATCTCGGCCAGGTCGGCGAGGGTGTAGTAGCCGCCGTGCGGCGTCTCGTCGTAGACGGGGTCGGGGTCTTTGCCGTGGCTGATCCGGGTTCGCGGGCGGTGCGAGCCGACCTCGTGCAGCGCGGGGTAGCGCCGGCTCTCGATCCGCCAGCCCTGGTCGTCGGTGAGATGCAGGTGCAGGCGGTTCAGCTTGAGCGCGGCGAAGGCGTCGATGAGCGCGAGGATCTCGCGCTTGGGGAAGAAGTGCCGGGCGACGTCGAGGTGCGCGCCGCGC
>DASUBV010000316.1:0-24344 GCA_035763085.1 Streptosporangiaceae bacterium
CAGCAGGCGGCGCGCGCCACCGCGGCGATCTACGGCTTCGTCCCCAGGCAGCCGCTGGCCGAGCAGTACGGCCACTACATGTGGCAGCTGCTGCACTTCAACCTCGGGGTGTCCATCGCCCAGGAAGGCACGCCGGTCGCCCGCATCGTGGCCTCGGCGTTCCCGTGGACGGTGGTGCTCGCCTTGTCCGGGATCCTGATCAGCTTCCTGGTCGGCGTGTGCCTCGGCGTCCTCGCCGCGGTCAGGCGGAACAAGGTCACCGGCGACGCGCTGTCGCTTGGCGGCGCCTTCGTCAGCGCGATCCCGACGTTCGTCATCGCGATCCTGCTGTTCTACCTGTTCACCACCATCTGGGCGCTGTTCCCGCCGGGCGGCAACGTCAGCGTCGTCGATACGCCGGGCTTCAACGCCGGGTACATCAGCTCGATCATCAGCCATGCTGTGCTGCCGGTGGCCGCCTACGCGCTGTCGCTCGTCGGCGCATGGCTGCTGACCACCAAGGCCAGCGTGATGTCGGTGCTCGGGGACGATTTCATCCTCGCGGCCGAGCTGCGCGGCCTGCGGCCGCTGACGGTGGCCAGGTACATCACCCGCAACGCGATGCTGCCGCTGTTCACGATCCTGGCCATCGCGATCGGCCTGCTGTTCGGCGGCGCGGTCTTCATCGAGGACGTGTTCAACTACCCCGGCCTCGGCCAGCTGATGATCGCCAGCATCACCACGAAGGACTTCCCGGTCCTGGACGGCGCGTTCCTGCTGATCACGGTGGCGGTCATCGTCGCCAACATCCTGGCCGACCTGGCCTACCCCCTCATTGACCCGCGGATTCGCAGGAGCTAGCCGATGACGACCACGGTCACGCTCACGCCCGAGCAGCTGGAGCGCGCGATGCGGCGCTCCCGGCGCCGCGCCACGGGCCGGTGGCGGCTGTTCGTCAGCACGCCCGGCCGGGCCGCGGCCTGCCTGATCGTCGTCGTCTTCGCGCTGATGGCGATCGCCGGGCCCTATCTGTACCCGGCCAACCTGCCGATCAACCCCGACAACATCTACGCTCCGCCGAGCCTGGCGCACCCGCTGGGCACCGATTTTGAGGGCGCCGACACTCTCGCGCTGATCGTCACCGGCGCGCGCTATGTCCTGCTGGCCGCCGCGATCGCGGCGATCATCACGATGGTGATCGGGACGGCGGCCGGCCTGGCGGCGGGGTACTACCCGCGGCTCGCGGGCCCGGCGATCATGCGCGTCACCGACTTCGTGCTGGCCATCCCCGGCTTCCCGGTGCTGCTGGTGCTGTCGACGATCTGGCAGTTCGGCTCGCTGGTGCAGATGGGCGTCGCGCTCGGCGTGTTCGGCTGGGGCGGCATCGCCCGGGCGGTGCGCGCGCAGACGCTGTCGCTGCGCGAGCGCGGGTTCGTGGAGGCGGCGCGCGGCCTGGGCCTGCCCGGCCGCCGGATCATCAGCACCGAGCTGCTGCCCAACATCGCCCCGTACATCGGGATGAACCTCATGCTGACCCTCACCGGCTTCATCTATACCGAGGTAGGCCTGTTCTTCCTCGGTGCAGTGTCCTACAGCTCGAGCAACTGGGGCGTGATGCTGAACAACGCCGTCTTCCAGGCCAACGCCGTCACCAGCACCCGGGCGCTGGCCTACCTGCTGTCGCCGCTGATCTGCATCCTGCTCATCACCATCGCGCTGGTGACGCTGGCGAACGCCGTCGACGAGTTCTTCAACCCGCGGCTCAGGCGGATCTGATGACGCGGATCACGCGGTTCTCGCGCGCCGCGGGCCCGGCCGGCCAGACCGGCCGCGCCGGCGGCCCGGCCGGGACGGCAGTTGCGGCCGGCCGGGCCGCGGCGCCGGAGCGGGAGGGACAGCTGGCGGGTGCCGCGGCGGTGCAGGTGCAGGACCTCACCGTGGCGTTCAGCACCCCGGCGGGCCTGCTGCCGGCGGTCTCGCACGTGTCCCTCGACCTGGCCCGCGGCCAGATCACCGGGCTGGTCGGGGAGTCCGGGTCGGGCAAGTCAACGCTGGCGCTGACCCTGCTCAATGCGGTGCCGCAGCCGGGCCAGGTGACCTCGGGCTCGGTGCACATCGACGGCGTCGGCGACGTGCTGGGGCTGCACGGCCCCGCGCTGCGGCGCGCCAGGGGAGCCCGGATCGGCTACGTCTTCCAGGCCTCGCAGAACTCGCTGAACCCGCTCAAGCAGGTCGGCAAGCAGCTCCTGGACCTCGGCCGCTCGCATGGCGAGCGCGATCTGCGCGGCCTGCTGAGCAAGGCCAGGCGGCTGCTCGATGACATGGGCATGGACGCCGAGCGGGTGCTGGCCTCCTTTCAGCACGAGCTGTCGGGCGGCATGCGCCAGCGTGTCGGGATCGTGTTCGCGCTGGTGCTCAACGCGCACGTGCTCATCCTGGACGAGCCGACCACCGCGCTGGACATGCTGACCCAGGCCTCGGTCATGGAGATCGTCAGGAAGGTGCACGCCGAGCATCACCTGACCACGCTCATCATCTCCCACGATGTCGGCGTGATCGGCGACCTGGCGCACCGGATGGCCGTCATGTACGCGGGCCGGATAGTGGAGGAAGGCCCGACCGAGGCCGTGCTGGCCGGCCCGCGGCACCCCTATACCCGGGGCCTGCTGGCCGCGATGCCGCGCATCACCGGGGACGCCGGGCTGGCCACCCCGCTGCCCGGCCGGCCGCCGGACCTGGCGTCCATCCCGCGGCAGGGCTGCGTGTTCCGGGACCGCTGCCCGCTGGCCATGCCCGAGTGCGAGCAGGCCGAGCCGCCGGTGACCGTGACCAGCGACGGCCGCCAGTTCGCCTGCTACGCGGCGGCGGGTGACGCGGCATGATCGAGGTACGCGAGATCACCCGGACCTTCGCCGGGCGCGGCGGCCTGGTGCGCCGCGGCGGGGTGCGGGCCCTGCGCGGGGTCAGCTTCACGATTCCCGACCACGGTGCCGTGTCGCTGATCGGGGAGTCGGGCTGCGGCAAGACCACCCTCGGCCGCATCCTGTGCGGGCTGGAGGACTTCGACGGCGGCGACCTGGTGGTCGACGGCCAGTCCCTGGCGGCGCTGAAGCCGGCGCAGCGCGCGCCGTACTTCCGCCGCATCCAGATGATCCACCAGGACCCGTACTCGGCGCTGAACCCGACGCGCACCATCGGCCAGATCCTGGCCGACCCGCTCGGCCTGCGGGCCCGCCAGCTGGGCAAGGGCGGCGGGTGGCTGGCCGACCGCCGTGCCGAGCTGCTCGGGCTGGTCGGCCTCGACCCGGACTACGTGCTGCCGCGCTATCCGCACATGCTGTCGGGCGGCATGCGGCAGCGGGTCGTCATCGCGCGCGCCCTGACGGTCGACCCTGAGGTCCTGGTGGCCGACGAGGCCGTCTCGATGATCGACGTCTCGCTGCGCCTCGGCATTCTGCAGCTGCTGCGCGACCTGCGCGATGAGGTGGGCGTTGCGGTGCTGTTCATCACCCACGACGTGGCCACCGCCCGCTACATCGGCGACGGCGGCCGGCTGCACGTGATCTACCGGGGCACGGTGATCGAGCAGGGCAGCACGGACACGATCATCCAGCATCCGGTGCATCCGTACACGCAGTGCCTGCTGTCGGCGATCCCGGTGCTGCGCGGCATCGAGAGCCCGGCGCCGGCCCGGCTGGCCCCCACGGCTCCGCTGGATGACCGGCAGGAGCCGCCGGGCTGCCTGTTCGAGCCCCGCTGCCCGCTGGCCGCGCCGGAGTGCGCGCAGCGGCAGCCGCCGCTCAGCCAGCTCGGCGGCACGGCGCAGGAGCACGCCTGCCTGTTCCCGAAGGCGCGTCCGGTGGTAGCCGTGCCGGCGGGCCTGGCGGCGGGGCAGGGCGATTGATACGGTGCCCGCCGTGCCGCTTGTCCCTCGTCGTGGTACTTGTCCCTGGTAAGGAGACGCTTCATTGGCTACCGAAACCCGGCTGATCGTCCGCGGTGACGACTTCGGCATGTGCCACTCCGTTAACGAGGGCATCGTCCGCGCGTTCACCGAGGGGATCGTGACCCAGGCCTCGGTCATGGTGCCATGCCCGTGGTTCACCGAGGCGGCGCATCTGGCCCGGACCCGCGCCATTCCGGTCGGCATTCACCAGACCCTGACCTGCGAGTGGGACTACCTGCGGTGGCGCCCGCTGACCAGCGGCTCGTCGCTGGCCGGCCCCGACGGCACGTTCTACCGCAGCGTCGAGGAGGCCTGCGCGGCGATCACGCACGAGGAGGCGGTGGCCGAGCTGCTGGCCCAGGCCGGCCGGTTTACCGCCGAGGGCCTGGCCATCGGGTACCTCGACGCCCACATGGGGGAGTCGGTGCCGCAGGCCTACACCGAGGTGGCGGACCAGCTCGGCGCGGTGTACCTGTACTCGGAGCTGGCCCGGTCCTGCGGCCTCACCTCGGTCCGCACCCTCAGCGACCGGGACGCCCGCGACAAGAAGGACTGGCTCATGACGTACCTGTCCGAGCTGGGTCCGGGCCTGCACCTGCTGGTGACGCATCCCGCGGTGGCCGGGCCCGAGCTCGCCTCGCTGACCGGGCCGGACTCAGTGCCCTACCGCTGGGCCGAGGAATACCGGATCTCCGACCTGGACCTGCTCACTGATCCTGAGGTGGCGGCCCACATCCGGGCCGGGGGGATCGAGCTCACCACGGCCGCCCAGGCCCTCGCTGCCGGGTGACCGGCAGTCCTTGGCGCGGCCGCCGCTTCCCCGGCAGTGCAGCCCGGACAGCTGCCGGCGGCGCCCGGTAGCGTCGTGTCGTGCAGCCAATTCCCTACAGCCACGTTGATGTCTTCGCGCCCCGCCCCTACACCGGCAACAGCCTCGCCGTTTTCGTCGATCCGCCGGACCTGACCAGCGGCCAGCTGGCGGCCATCACCGGCGAGCTCCGGCACTTCGAGACGATCTTCGTCAGCACCGGCGCCGCCCCCGGCAGCGTGACGGCCCGCGTCTTCGACCTCGACGGCGAGCTGGCGTTCGCCGGGCATCCGGTGCTCGGCGCGGCCGCGGTACTGCACGGCCGCGAGGATCCCGGCCCGGGGGTCCGCCTGACCACCTCGGTCGCCCTGCCCGCGCGCACGGTCACGGTCGAGACCGAGGGCAGCCTGGACACCGGCGTGCTGGCCGCGCTGGACCAGGGCCGGCCCGACGTCCTGGAGACCCCGCCCCGCGCCCAGCGGCCGGCCATCGCGGCCGCCGTCGGCCTGACGGCCGGCGACCTCGATGACGAGCTGCCGGCCGAGGTGCTCTCGACCGGCCTGCGGTACCTGATCATCCCAGTCCGCTCGGCGGACGCGCTCGCGCGGGCGCGCATCCACGGCGATGACTTCGCCCGCTTCCTGGACGGCCTGGGCGCCGAGTTCGCCTACCTGCTCGATGCCGCCGGCCTGGAGGGGCGGCACTGGAACAACGACGGCATCATCGAGGACGTGGCCACCGGCAGCGCGGCAGGCTGCGTGGCGGCCTACCTGATGCGCCACGGTCGCGCCCGCGACGGGGAAGCCCTCTCACTCCGGCAGGGCCGCTTCGCCGGACGGCCGTCGCAGATCCAGATCAGCGCGTTCGGTGACGCCAGGCTGGTTGACCGGGTGGTCGTGGCCGGGCGGGTCAGCCTCGTGGCCACCGGGCACCTGCACGCGCCGCCGCCGGCCTGACCAGCGCGCGGTGAGCCGCGGCGCTCGTGCCGGCGGGCCGGCCACGCGTGTGCGCCGGTGAGCGGGGAGCGGGCCAGCACCGCGTTGGCCGGCTTACTTGCCGCTTTCCGCTGGCGGGAGTGGTCGGCCGTAGGATCTCGCCTCCTGGCGGAACAAGGCCACGGCGGCCGGGTTGTCCTCCAGCCGCCAGTCCTGGTGGTAGATCCCGCGATGCTGCCGCTCATCGAACCAGACCAGCCCGGTCAGGTGGTACCGCCGGATAGCGGCGAAGAGGTTGCGGATGCCGCGGAGCTGCCCGGCGGCGGGCCCGACCGACGCCTCTGATACCAGCAGCGGCTTGTCTGTCAGCCTGCGCACTGCCCGGACTGTGGGCAGGAACAAGCTCTTGAACGTATCGCTGGAGCGGACGTAGTACCCGTCGATGCCGACCCAGTCGACATAGGACGGTCCCGGCCAGTAGGCGGCAGGCGGCCCGGAATTACTGAACGCGACATTCAGCGTCCAGAGCCAGGTCACGTTGGTGGCGCCGGCTTCCCGGAAGACGGTCACCACATGCCGCCAGGCCGCCACCCAGGTGGCTGCGGGGGTATGGGTCCAGCCCCAGCGATACCACGGGCCGTTGGGCTCGGGTGCGAAGCTCAGGATGACGGGGTGGCCGAAGGCACGCACCTGGGCCGCGTAGGACCGCAGGAACCGGTCGTCCTTTCCGGAGGAGACCCTCGCCAGTCCGACGTGGGCGGGGGGGTAGAGCTGCACGAACGGCTCCGCGCCGTGCGCGTAGGCGGTCTCGGCGAACTTGGTCAGGAAGGGCTCTCCCCAGCCGCTGTAATAGAGCACCAGGTCAGGCTCGCGGCCTACCCGCGCGGCGAATTTCTCCACCGGCCGGTAGTTCTCTGTCTCGCCAGGCTTGAACACCCCCAGGTGGAACCCGGCCCGGACCGGATGACGGGCCGCAACGGGATGCTGGACGGGGGCCGGGGCGGGGGCCTGCGAGAACACGAAGGCGCACGTCAGCACAGCAACCGCGACGACGCCAGTGCCGCAGTACCAGACGACTGCGGGGACCCGTGGCCGGTATCCCGGTACCTGCTTGGACTTCACCGGGATCAGCCGGGCGATCGCCGAGATCGCGAAGCTAGCGGTGACCAGCCTCACGTACAAGTACGGGCCGCCCGGCTGCAGGAAGGCGGTGATGATGGAGTGCAGCATGGCCTGCGCTTTCCTTCTCCACGTGATTCCAGGAAACGTCGCGGCGGGTGAACTCATGCTTCAGCGCGTGGAAGAGGTACAGGCCGTCGAACAGCCCGTACCACCACTCGGGTAGCAGCAGGGCCGCGATGAGCACGCCGCCCCGGCCAGCACCTCGGGCCGTGATGACTCGCTCCAGGTAGATGGTCAGCAGCATTCCGAGTACCCAGCCCGGCATGCTGAAACCGAAATGCGCGACGAGCGAGTAGATGAGGATCGCCCAGCAGGCAATCTGGGAGCAGTACCGCCCGTAAAAGAAGCCCTGGCGCACCCAGTTGGTCCAGGTCGCCCGGGTGAAGCCGTACCGGCGCAGGGAGGTCAGAGTGCCGCTCTGCCACCGCAGGCGCTGCTGGAACAGGTGCTTCCAGGTCGGCATCAGCTCAGTCACGGCCGTGCAGCCGGACGGGCACAGGCACCGGTAGCCGAGCGTCTTCAGGGCCAGCGTGATCTCGTAATCCTCGGTAATGGATGAGCTGTCGTAGTACTCGCCTGGCGTTCCAGGCAGGCGACGGCCGCGCTCGCAGGCCACCTCCCGCAGCACGGGAACCCGGAACATGGTGCCGGTGCCGGACAGCACCCAGAGGTCATAGCGGCGCTGTACCAGGCGTGACGCGCGGACGAACTCGTTGCGCTGAAGCTGGCGCAGCAGCCCCGGCCCGGGCTCTCCGGTGTAGGTGCCGCTCACGCCGCCGACCAGAGGATCACGCACCAGGGCATCGACCGCGCACTGAATCCAGCCGGGCGCGAGCTGCGAGTCAGCGTCCATGACTAGCACGAGGTCCTCGCGGGCCAGTCCAGGCAGGATGCGCCGCAGCGCCTGGTTCAGCGCGCCTGCTTTGCGTGCGCTGTTGCCAACGGTAGCCAGGACCTTAGCCCCGTGCAGCATGCTCCGGTCGTCAGTGGCGTCGGAGGAGTTGTCGCTGACCACGATGATCTCGTCGGGCGGGTGAGTCTGCCGGCGCAGCGAGCTGATCGTCTCCTTGATCGACGCGGCCTCGTTGTGGGCCGGAATAAGCACGACCACCCGGCCAGCGCGGGACCGCTCAGCGAGCGACATCAGCAGCCGAAGCCCTTCGGCTGGATCGTGGCGGGGCCGGGCCGCGTGTCGGCCGCGCGGCCCGGTGATGCCAGCATCCGACCGCCGCGCGGGCACAGAAGTTCCCGGACGTAGTTCAGGCACGAAGATCCCCCCGGCATGACAGGGACTCCTGCAACAGGCAGCAGTCCAGGTCATGCCTCCTATCGCTCAGCGGAGCGGTCTAGCTGATCTCGGGATTGCGAAGCGATGCAGAGCAGCGGCGCGTTACAGCAAACGGCTGTGAGTTGCCGCACAGCACGGTCCGCTAGCGGTCGCGGCGGCGAGGACGCAGCTCAGCTGCGCGCTTGGGCGGGGCGATTCGTTCTGGCAGCCCGGCTACGCACGGGCGGGACGGGACACGCTGTCCCGGACCGGCTTGCTGAGCACGATGGCGAGCTGCCCGACGCTGGAGATGTGGCCGGAACGGTCATACCTGGCAGGCGGCATACATGCGGTCGGCCCGGTCGTGCACGATCGTGCGGCGCAGCGAGCGACTAGGGCTGTATCCCCGGGGTGCCCTCGATCGCGCCGGGCAGGCGCAGGGACCGGGCCGCCGCGAACACCTCGGCAAACGTCTGGGTCTGCCGGGCCAGATGCCGGGCTCCTGCTGCGCCCAGGTGCGGGCTGAGTTCGCTCGCCAGCTCGGCCCGGGACGTGAAGCCCATCCGTGGGTCGGTGTCCGCCCGGTGCACTCGTCCCGCGGTCCGGCCGTGCCGGGCGCGGGACGTCAGGGCAGCCGCCAGATCACTGCCGATGCCGACCGCGGCCACTACCAGGACGCGGCCGTCGTGATGGTCGATCAGGTTCTCGATCATGGTGATGGCCAGGCCCGGATCCAGGACATCAGCGTCGTCAATAATGACCGCCACCGGCGCCGTTACCGAGATCGCCGCGACAACCCGGGCAGCGCGGGCGGCCGCGCCGTTCTCGCTGGCCGGGCCTTCCTCCGGGACGCCGCCCGCAGCGGCGGCCAGTCCCGCCCACAGCAGCGAGATTGTGCCGGCCAGCCCGGAAGCGAGCAGGCTGCCCGCGCCCAGTCCTCCGGCCCCGCCGCGGCCCGCGAACCTGCCCAGCCGGGTGGCACCGCCGAGTCGGCTCCGGCACAGCAGCCCCGCCGCCTGGCGCCGCACTCCGGCTCCCAGCAGGCGGCTCCGGATCGCGGCACCCTGCGCCACGGGCTCGCCCGGCAGCGACCCGGCGCTCACGCTTGCCACCACGCTGGCCGGTGACCCGGCCTCGCTCAGCTGTGCCGCCAGCTGGCCCAGGACCGTGGACTTTCCCCAGCCTGACGGCCCGGTGAGCAAGACGACATGCGAGCCGACGCCGCCGTGGCGGATGCCCTCCCACCACTGCGCCAGCTCGGCGAGCGCTGCCTTCTGCCGCTGTCCCAGCATGACCCCAGCCTAAAAGGCGGTCGCGACGCTCCGGCACGCCTGGGCTGGATCCGGGGCGCTAGGCCCGCGTCAGGACGAGCCGCTGTAGAGCTCGGTGAGCAGCGCGACCGCCGCGTGCGTGAACGGGTGCGGGTCGTGTCACCAGCAGGTCATCTGCACTGCGCCAGGCCCTCGGCCTGGCCGAGTGGCTGGCGATCGGCGCCATCGTGGCTGCCAACGTGGCCAATATCAGCGCGACACGGCCGCCAGGCGAGCCACGCATGAAGCATGAGCGGGCGGCCAGCCGCCTGGCGGGCGAGAGCCGTGCTTCGTCAGCCGTCTCCGTCAGGCGATAGTGGCAGGATGATGGTATGACGCCCTGGTTTGGCGGAAGGTTTCGGTGACCCCCGACGCGGACCGTGTCGAGGCGCTGGAGGCCGAGAGAGCCACGACGCTGTCGGCCGGGCTTAATACGGCCCTGCGTGCCGAGGTCGCCAGGCGAAGGCGTCATCAGGCCCTGGCTGACCTCCTTGATCACCTGGCTGACGAGCGCGGCAGGCTGGATACCAAAGAAGACAAGGCGGAGATCGCGCGGTTCATGGGCCTGCTCGGCGGCGTGGCCGAAGAGCCTGGCGGGCTCAGGGCTGACTGATGTGACTGGTGCTCACGCCGAAGCGGTGAACGCTTTGCTTGACCGGCGGCCTCCAGTGGAACGTAACGTCCGGCGGGCAACGGAGGAGGAGCGGAGGCTGCGCCGCGACGTCACGATCGCTACGGGAACGCTTGCCGAGATGTGCAGGGGGGCGGGCGTATCGCGCCAGAATGGCCTGTATCTGAGAAGTGCTGTTCGGTCTTGACAGATTCCGTCCATTTGATCTGATGGAACGAGGGAGAAAGTGCCGTAAACCGGTCGACGACTCCGTTAAAAGGCTGTCTGGCTCTGGGTGGAACGCATGCGCATGTCTGGTTACTGGCGAGCAGGAACGACGACCAGAACGGCGGGAGCCAGAACGGCGCGGGCCCGAACCGCCCTCACGGCGGTGCTCGCCGTGACGGCGGCGCTGTCGATCCCCCAGTTAGCGCTCGGTACGACGGCGGCCAGCGCAGAGGTCAGCACGGTAACCAGCGCAGCGGGCGCCGCCGTCACGCACACCGCCGCCCCGTCGGGCAGTGACTCCTCCTGCCCCGCGGCCGCGCCCTCCGCCGCCGGGTCGGGCACCGTAGCCGCGCCCGCCGACGTGCAGGTGATCGGCGGCGACTCCTCCGCGACAGTCGTCTGGTGCCCGCCTGCGACCGGGGCGGCCTCGGTCGTCAGCTACACCGTGACCTCCTCGGGCGGGCAGAGCGTCACCGCCAAGGTGCCCAACGACTGGGCGATCGTCGACGGCCTGAGTGACGGCACCGCTTACACGTTTACTGTGAGCGCTAACACCTCGGGCGGGACGTCCGGCCCGACCGCCACGACCAGCTCCGTCACGCCGGCGAAGATCGTCCCGCCCGCGAACGTCGACCTCGGCCAGCCGCAGCAGGTCAGCTACGACCAGCACTCGGTGATCATCGGCGGCAAGCCGGTCTTCATCACCGCCGGCGAGTTTGATCCCTGGCGCACCCCCTCGCCCTCGCTGTGGCTCGATGACCTGCAGAAGATGAAGGCCGACGGCTACAACGCCGTCACCGTGTACTTCGACTGGGATTACTCCTCGCCCTCGCCCGGCGTCTACGACTTCGGCGGCGTGCGGGACATGAACGAGTTCCTGAACATGGCCCAGCAGGCCGGCCTGTACGTGATCGCCCGCCCCGGCCCCTATATCAACGCCGAGACCGACGGCGGCGGCATCCCCGCGTGGGTCCTGAACGTGCCCGGCGGCTACCGGTCCGACGCCCAGCCCTACCTGTCCGCGGCCCTGCAGTGGTTCTCGCAGATCGACGCGATCATCGCCGCGCACCAGATCGCCCGGGGCGGCGACGTGATCCTCTACCAGATCGAGAACGAGTACACCGGCAAGTCCGCCGCCGACGTCCAGTACATGGCCGACCTCGAGCAGCAGGCCCGCGCGGACGGGATCACCGTGCCGTTCACCTTCAACCAGTGCTGCGGCTCTGACACCTTCACCTCCGGCACCGGCGCGGTGAACATCAGCGGCACCGACAACTACCCGCTCGGCTTCAACTGCGCCAACCCCGGCGGCTTCGGCCAGCCCAATGGCGGTTACCCCAGCTACCCCGGCATGCCGGTCTACCTGCCCGAGTACCAGGGCGGCTCGTTCGACGGGTGGGGCGGCTCCGGCTACGACAACTGCTACAGCCTGACCGGGCCGAACTTCGAGAATGTCTATTACAAGAACAACATCGCCCGGGGCGTCACCATGCAGAGCAACTACATGGGCGTGGGCGGAACCAACTGGGGGTGGCTGCCCGATCCGGGCGTCTACTCCTCCTACGACTACGGCGCCGCCATCCGGGAGACCGGCGAGATCGGCACCCCGGCCAATCCCAACTCGATCGCCGGGTCCAAGTTCGGCGAGAACAAGCTGATCAACGACTTCGAGACCTCCGTCGCGCCGCTCACGAACACCGCCCCGGCCGCCGCGCCCGCAGCTGATAACAGCAAGGTGACCACCCTGGCCCGGGCCAACCCGGACAACGGCACCCAGTTCATCTACGTGCGCCAGGGCGACGCCACCTCCACCGCCATCGCCACCACCCACCTCGCGCTGAACGCCGTCCAGGCGGCCGGCTACAGCTATGACGACGCCGCCGGCGCGCTGACCTATGCCGGCAGCTGGACCCACGCCGGCCCGAGCGTCAGCTACACCGCCGGTGACTACGACAGCACCGAGTCGTGGAGCACCCAGGCCGGGGCCACCATGTCGGTCACCTTCACCGGCACCGCCGTGCAGTGGATCGGGCCGAAGAACAACAACGGCGGCATCGCCGACGTCAGCATCGACGGCACTGACGAGGGCACCGTCGACACCTACACCGCCGCCGGCAAGCAGTTCCAGCAGGTTCTGTTCAGCAAGTCCGGGCTCAGCTCGGGCAGCCACACCCTGACCATCACCGTCACCGGCAACCAGAACCCGGCCTCCTCGGCGGACACCATCGTGGTCGACGCCATCAACGTGCCGACCGCCGCGCAGCTCGCCGACTACTACCCCGTCGTACCGCAGCAGGGCACCATCACCCTTAACGGCCGCGACTCCCGGCTGCTCGTCGCCAACTACGCCTTCGGCGGCCAGCACCTGATCTACTCCACCTCCGAGCTGATGACCCAGGGTTCCATCGGCGGCACGGCCACCGCGGTGCTCTACGACCCGGCCGGCACCGACGGCGAGACCGTGCTGCGCTACCCCAGCCAGCCCGCCGTCACCGTGACCTCCGGCTCCGTCCAGTCCAGTTGGGACCCCAGCCGCGGCGACCTGCGGCTGGATTACACCCACCAGGGCCTGGCGCAGGTGGACATCAGCGGCGGCGGCCGCCCGCCGCTGCGCCTGCTGATCGCCGCCACCAGCACCGCCCAGGAACTGTGGCCCGAGTCCACGCAGGCCGGCGAGGCCCTGGTCGAGGGCGGCTACCTGGTGCGCACCGCCGTGACCCACGGCTCCGTGCTCGCCCTGACCGGCGACACCTCGCAGTCCGGCCCGGTCACCGTCTGGGCCCCGCCGGGGATCAGCGCGGTGACCTGGAACGGGCAGCAGCTCACCACGAGAGATAGCCAGAACGGAACGATCACCGGAACGGTGCCCGGCCCGGCCGCCGTGCACCTGCCGACTCTGTCCGGATGGCGGTTCAGCGCCGAGGCGCCCGAGACCCAGCCCGGCTTCAGCGACAGCGACTGGACCCTCGCCGACCACCCCGTCTCCAACGCCAGCTCGCCGTCCACGCCAGTGCTGTACGCCTCCGACTACGGCTACCAGCACGGCTTTACCTGGTACCGCGGGCACTTCACCGGCACCGGGAGCGAGACCGGCATCAAGCTCACCGCCGACGGGATCGCCCCGACCGGCGCCTTCTCCGTGTGGCTCAACGGCGCGTTCCTCGGCTCCGGCACCGCCGCCGGTCCGGCCACGCAGACCTTCACCTTCCCCGCCGGCGCGGTGCAGTCCGGCTCGGACAACGTGATCGCCGTGCTGGTCGAGAACACTGGCAACCCCGAGGGCCCGAGCGGCCAGAAGACCGGCCTGTACAGCGCGTCGCTGGTCGGGTCGCCGGCGCCGGTCACCTGGCGGCTGATGGGCAGCGCGGGCGGTACGCTGCAGGACCCGGTGCGCGGCGTGATGAATGCGGCCGGCCTGTACGGCAGCAACCACGGCTGGGCGCTGCCCGGCTACCCCGACACCAGCTGGCAGCCGGTCACGCTGCCCGACAGCTGGTCCTCGCGCGGCGTGCCGCCGGGCATCGGCTGGTACCGGACCACGTTCTCGCTGGACCTGCCCCAGCAGGGCTACGTGCCCATCGACGTTCAGGTCGGCGGGCCCGGCCCGGGGGCCGGCAGCGCCGACTACCGCGCCTTCATCTACGTCAACGGCTGGCTGATCGGCCGCTACGTGAACAACCTCGGTCCGCAGCACCAGTTCTACGTGCCCGCCGGAATCCTGCGTGACCAGGGCAGCAACACCCTCGCCATCGCGGCCTGGGGAATGGCCGCCTCCGGCGGCGGCCTGGACAAGGTGAGCCTGGTCGCGGCCGGCAATCAGGCCGGCGGCCTGCCGGTGCGCCCGGTGGCCAGCCCCGGCTACTCGGCGTCGGTCTACGGCACGCCGTCCAGCCCGCAGCCGACCCTGGCAGCGGTCCCGTCCGCGGCGCTGGCCGCGGGCACCTTCACCGTCACCGCGACCCTGCGCAATCCTGGCAGCCAGCCGCTGAGCAATGCGTCCGTGACGCTCAGCGTCCCGCCCGGCTGGGCCCAGTCGCCGTCTGGCGCCGCGTCGCTGGGCACGATCGCGCCAGGCGCGTCCGGCCGGGCCACCTTCCAGGTCACCGCGCCGTCCTCCGGGCTGAGTCCGGGCCTGGTCGCGCTGCTGGCCACGGCGACCTACAGCGACGCGGGCGGCAGTCACACGCTGATCAACGCCGCCGACGTGAACGTCCCGGCGCCCAGCCTGAAAGCCACCTATAACAACGCCGGGATCACCGACGACTCCAACCCGGCCCCGTCGCCGGACTTCGAGGGCTTCGACGGAGAGGGCACCACCTTCTCGGCGCAGGGCCTGGCCGCGGCGGGCCTGTCGCCCGGCGGTACGGTGACCGCCGGCGGGCTGAGCTTCACCTGGCCCGATGTGCCCGTCGCCCAGCCCGACAACACGATGGCGCAGGGCCAGACGATCGCCGTGTCTGGCTCCGGCTCCACGCTCGGGTTCCTGGCCGCGGCCAACAACTCGGCCGAGTCCGGCACCGGCACCATCTACTACACCGACGGCAGCACGCAGTCCTTCACCCTCAGCGTCGGCAACTTCTGGTACGCCTCCGGGCAGAACGGGAACCCGTCCAGGACTCAGGTCGCCGCAGTGAACTACGCCAACTACCCGACCGGCTCGTCGGGCCATCAGGTGTACATCTTCGAGCAGTCGGTCAGCCTGGAGCAGGGCAAGACCATCGAGGCGGTCACGCTCCCGTCGCTGGGCGACGTGGCCGGCTACAACCCGGCGCTGCACATCTTCGCGATGACCGTGGGGTGAGGTAACCAGCGGCGGTCCGGCCGGCTCGTGCTGGCTGGCCCCGTGCTGGCTGGCCCCGTGCCGGCTGGCAGGGGTGCTGGCTGGCCACGTGCTGGCCGGCCCGTCCCGGCGGGTCCCGTGCTGGCGGGCAGGTGCCGGCGCGCCGGCGGGCTGCAGCGGCGCCGGGCCGCCGGGCATTTAACCGGTGGCCCGTCCCGGCCTGGCGTGGCACGATCCGCTGGTGCGCAAGGCTGACATCACGACTGATCTCGTCACCCGGCTGATCGCGAGCCAGTTCCCGCAGTGGGCGGACCTGCCGGTCCGGCCGGTCGACGTCGACGGCTGGGACAACGCCACGTTCCGGCTCGGCGAGGAGCTGTCGGTCCGGCTGCCCAGCGCCGAGGATTACGTCGGCGCGATCGCCAAGGAGCAGCGCTGGCTGCCGGTCCTGGCCCGGCAGCTGCCGCTGCCGATCCCGCAGCCGGTGGGGGTGGGGGAGCCGGGGTGCGGTTTCTCGCGGCCGTGGTCGGTGTACCGGTGGATCGACGGGGACCCGGTGACCGAGGAGACGCTGACCGATCCGGTCCGGTTCGCCGCGGACCTGGCCGACTTCCTCGGCGCGCTGTACGAGGTGGACCCGGCCGGCGGCCCGCCGCCCGGCCAGCACAACTTCTGGCGGGGCGGCCCGCTGGACGTTTACGGCGGTCAGGTGCGCGACGACTTGCGGGCGCTGCGCGGGCATATCGACACCAAGCTGGCCGGCGAGGTGTGGCAGGCCGCGCTGGCCACGCCACTGCCGGAGAAGCCGGTCTGGTTCCACGGCGACGCCCAGCCCGGCAACCTGCTGCTGACCGGCGGGCGGCTGAGCGCCGTCATCGACTTCGGCACCTCCGGCATCGGCGATCCGTCCTGCGACACCACGATCGCCTGGACCTTCCTGTCCGGGGAAGCGAGCCGGGTGTTCGCGCAGCGGCTCCCGGTGGACTCCGCCACCTGGATCCGGGGCCGCGGCTGGGCGATCTGGAAGGCGATGCTGGTGCTCGGCATGTCGCTGAAAAGCGGCGATACGCAGGACGCCGCCTTCAGCAAGGACGTGATCGGCAAGATCCTGGCCGACCATCTGGCCAGCCAGTAACCCGCACGATCCCGGATACTCCGACATCGGATTATCCGAGATCACAGCGGCCGGGAGCCGGACGGGCCCGGCGCCGCTTCCGCGGTGCCGGGCCCGTCGCAGCCTGCGGGGGCTTAGCCGATGGTCATGGCGAAGATGTGCATCGCCGTCGTCCCGGAGCTGACCGGGCTGCTGACGTCGGGCAGGGTCACGTACTGCACGGTCTTTCCTGCCTGCAGCGGGACGCCGGCGTAGTAGATGCTGACGTTCTGGTTCAGCTTCCCGCCGGAGGTGTTGATGTAAGGAACGGTGGTGAGGATGTCCCCGCCGGGTGAGGCCTGGTTGGCCCACCAGTCGGAGAACGTGAGCGAGAACTGCTGAGTAGTGCCGTCGGTGTAGACGATGGTGCCGGTGCCCGAGGCGGTGCCGTAGTCGCCGGTGCCCAGGACGCCGAGCGTCTGGCCCGAACCGGACATCGTGATCGTCTGACCGCCGGCCGCCACGTTGTCGGCCGTGCCGGGCGCGGCGTCCGGCCAGGTGAAGGTCAGGCCGTCGTGGGTGATGGTGGCGCTGGGAGTGATCCCCTTCGCCGCCAGGGCCTGGGCCGAGTAGCTGTACCCGCCGCCATCGAGGTTCCCGGCGGCCGGGCTGGCATCGTCGCTGATGCCGGCGTTGTTGAAGGCGCTGGCCAGTGACGGGTACGGCACCGACGTCGTGGCCGCCGCCGTCACGTCACCCTGGCCATTGGCGTCGGTGAACGTCGCGGTCGCGTCAAGCTCGCCGGGCCCGGACTGCGCGCCAGCCGGGACACTCACCAGCCAGGTGGTGGTGGCCTTATCGCCGGGGGCAACCTGGCTGAAGCTGGACGGCGAGGTCGCCGTCACGGTCCAGCCCGACGGGGCCGTCAGCGCGACGCTGACGTCGCTTAGCGGTGCCGTGCCGGCCGCGGGAAGCGTCGTGGTGACCGTGAACGACGATCCCGTTGTCGCCACCGGTGGCGCGCTCATGCTGAACGGCTGCTGGACGACGACCGGCGTCGAGCCGGTCACTCCGCTGACGGTGGCGCTGATCGTGGCCACGCCGTGCGCGACCATGGTGACCTGGCCGTCCGGGCTGACCGACGCCACGTCGGGGTTGCTGCTGTGGTAGCTGACCCGCGCGTGGCTGAGGTCGACGAAGGCCTGGTCGTTGCTGACCGCCTCGATGATGTTGTCGGCGCTGGCGTGCGGCTGCTCCAGCGCGGGGTTGGTGTCGTTGCCGATCCACGGGTTCTTCGCGGCCAGGTTCAGGGTGTCGCCGGGCTGGAAGACCACCCGGTCGGGCTGCACGGTGACGTACTGGACCCGCGGCATGATCGCGCCGGTCACCTGGACCTGCGGCGAGGCCACGATGTCCCCCGAGTCCGGCCCGACCTCGAACTGGTAGGGACCGTCGTACACCACCTGGCGCAGTTTCTGCTCGTCCCAGAAGCTGAGGCTGCTGACCTTGACCGCCAGGCTGATGTGCTGGGTCTGGCCCGGCTGCAGCACGGCGGTCCGGCGGAATCCCGCCAGCCTCCGGGCCGGCAGCTGGACGCCGGGGGCGCTGAACGGGGTCCCGACATAAAGCTGGGCGACGGTCGAGCCTGCGGTGCTCCCGGTGTTGGTCACGTTGAAGTTGACGTTGACTGTCCCGTTGGCCGACACCGCCAGGGGCGTGGCCTGGATGGCGGAGTACTTGAACGTGGTGTAGCTCAGCCCGTAGCCGAACGGGTAGGTGGGCGTGCCGGTGAAGTACTGGTAGGTGCGGCCCAGCCCGCCAGTCTGGTCCGGCGTCAGGCCGTAGTTCTGCATGTCCGGCAGCTGGGAGTCGCCGGCGTACCAGGTGAAGTCCAGGTGCCCGCTGGGGTCGTGCCGCCCGAACAGCACGTCGGCCAGCGCGGTGCCCTGGCTCTCGCCGTTGTACCCGCTGAACACGATGGACGGGAAGTCGCCCTGCACGCTGCCCAGGTCCACCGGGCCGTCGGACTGGATGACCAGCGCCGTCCTCGGGTTGCCGAGCGCGGCGACCTGGCTGATCAGCGAGTCGTAGTTGCCGGGCATCGCCAGGCTGCTGCGGTCATGCCCCTCGCTGGCCACCGTCTCGTCGGTACCGACGAACACGATCACCAGGTCGGCGCTCTTGATGTCGGCCTGGGTCTGGGCCGACAGCACGGCCGGCCCGGAGGCCGTGGTCGAGGTGCCCGCCGCGTCGAAGACCACCGAGGCGCCGGGGCTGGCCGCGCGGACGGCACTGGTGATGCCCTGGACGGCGTTCACCTGCAGCGACGGGGCCCCGGAGTAGCCGCCGAGGGTGACGGTGTTAGCCAGGTTGCCGAGGATGACGACCCTGTTCAGCTGGGCTGGGTCGGCGGGCAGCAGCGGCGCGGATGAACCGCTGACGTTGTCGTTCTTGAGCAGCACCAGGTCGTTCTCCGCGATCTTGGCGGCCAGGGACTGGTGCGCAGGGCTCTGGATGACGTCCTTGGTGATCTTGGTGTAAGGAACCATGGACGGGGGATCGAACTCGCCGGTCTCCATCCGGATCGTGAACAGGTGCACCAGGTCAGTGTCAATGACGCCCTCGCTGAGGGCGCCGGCGTTGATGGCCTGCTCGATGTTCTGCACGGTGTCCTCGGCGCCGGTGCAGTTGAGGTCCGTGCCCGCGCGCAGTGCGTAAGCCTGCCCGCCGGCCGCGCCGGCGATCTGCTGGCCGGTGGCGGTGCTGGTCCATGTGGTGGTCCCGCCCGAGGCGGCAGTAGTCCAGCCGGGCGGCGCCCAGTGGTGGCTGCCGTAGACGTCGCCGACCGCCCCGCAGTCGGAGGTGATATAGCCGTCGAAGCCGTAGGTGCGCTGGGCGAGCTCGTTAGCCGTGTAGGTGTCGGCCGGCGACGGGGTTCCGTTAATCGCGTTGTAGGAGGTCATTAGCCCGGAGACGTGCGAGTTCTCGATGAGGCTGCCGAACTGGGCGGTGTAGTAGTCGCGGATGTTGGCGTCGGTGGTGTTGGAGCTGCCCGAGTCGCGGTTGTCGTCGACGTTGTTGAGCGCGTAGTGCTTGGCCGTGGCGGCTACCTTGAGGAATCCGGTCATGGGCTTGCCGCTCATCGTCTCGCCCTGGTAGCCGTCCACGAACGCGCCGGCCATCCGCGAGGACAGGTAGGGGTCCTCGCCGAACGCCTCGTCGGTGCGGCCCCAGCGCGGGTCGCGGTCCAGGTTGACGGTGGGCGCCCAGTAGGTGAGCGAGCCATAGTCGCTCCTGGCCGGGCCGATGTTATTCTGGCCGGTGCCCCACAGCGACTTGTCCAGGAAGCCGCGCGCCTCGTCGGAGATGTCGGTGGTCTCGGCGTAGGTCAGCGCCGGGTCCCAGGTCATCGTGGATGCGAAGTTGCTCGGGAAGCTGGTCGCGTGCACCCCGCCCGAGGCGCTGCCGGAGTTGGTGTCCGCGCCGAGAGTGTTGATCCCGTGCTGGCCCTCGCTCCAGTAGGTGTACTGCTGCACGCCCAGGCGCGGGATGGCGGGCGCGTTGTTGGTGTGCAGCTGGGCGATCTTCTCGGGCAGCGTCATGCGGGACACCAGGTCCGCGGCGCGCTCGGCGGGGGAGTAGTCCGGGTTCAGGTAGACGGGAACGCTGCTCTGGCTGGCGGGCCCGGCTGCCGCGACCCGGGCCTGGCCGGCGGCCGGAGTCCGGGCCTGCCCGGCGGCCAGGGCGGCGGGCGGGGCGGCGGCTAAGCCGATCGCGCCTAGCGCGGCGCAGACCGATGCGGTGAGGATCCGCCAGGACCGTGACCTCGTCGCCATTTCTCCTCCATGAGCCATTGGCGGTGATGAAGCTAGTTACCACCGTTTTGTATTGATTCAATACAAAACATAACTTGCCCGATTATGCTGTCAAGGCCCCATATGCCTCGACCGGCGTTCCCGGTCCGGTGGGCAGCGGGCGCAGGCTGGCCGGGACGGCGCGGAAGGTGCCTGCCGGCCGGGTGACCGGGGCCAGAGAAGGTGGGCGCACGTGCCGGACAGGGGCTCCTTCACCATCCCGGCCCGGGCCGGGCATACCGACATCCGCCGCAACAACCTCGAGGTCGTGCTGCGCCACCTGTGGGCCGCCGGGCATGCGTCGCGGGCCGGCATCGCGGCGCGCGCCGGGCTGACCAGGGCGACGGTGTCGCGGCTGGTCGGTGAGCTGATCGGCCTCGGGCTGGTGGCCGAGACCGGGATGGCGGCCGGCCAGGGCCAGGGCCGGCCGGCCACCCAGCTGACGGTGGCCGGCCGGCACGTGCTGGCCATCGGCGCGGAGATCAACGTCGATTACCTGGCGGTGCTTGCCGTGGACCTCGGCAACCGCGAGATGTACGCGCAGCGGCAGGCCTTCGACGCCCGGCAGGCCGGGCCAGCGGCCAGCGTCCGCGCGCTGGCGGCGATGTGCGCGGACTGCCTGGCCGCCGTCCCGGCTGCGATCGGCGGCCGGGGCCGGGTCATCGCCGGCCTGGGCATCGCCATCCCCGGCCTGATTGATGAAGCGAGCGCGACGGTTAGCTGCGCGCCCAACCTCGGCTGGGATGACTTCCCGGTGCTGCCCGAGCTGGGCCCGGTCCTCGGCGGCGAGCCAGGGGCCGCGGTCGTCACCATCGGCAACGACGCCAACCGCGCCGCGATCGCCGAGTACCGGGTGGGCGGCCGGGCCGGCACCCAGAACCTGGTCTACGTGACCGGCGAGGTCGGCATCGGCGGCGGCATGATCGTGGCCGGCCGGTCCCTGCTCGGCTCGCGCGGGTACGGCGGCGAGTTCGGGCACATGACGCTCGACCCGGATGGCCCGCCCTGCGGCTGCGGCCGCCGCGGCTGCTGGGAGGCCTACGTCGGCCTCGACGCGCTGCTGCGGGCCGCCGGCCCGCTGCCGGACCCGGCCGTCTCCGGGCCGGCCGGCGCCGGGCCGGGCTCGCCGGAGGACAAGATCATGTCGATCGCCGCCGCGGCGCGCGCCGGGGACCGCCGGGCGCTGACCGCCCTGGCCGGCCTAGGCCGCTACCTCGGCATCGGCGCGGCGAACATCGCCAAGATCGTCAACCCGGAGGTCATCATCCTCGGCGGCTACTTCACCGCCTTCGCTGAGTGGGTCCTGCCGCCCGCCCGCGCGTCACTGCGCGCCGGACTGCTGGCCCCCGGCCCGGCTGGCTGCGAGCTGACTACGTCGGACCTGGGGTTCATGGCCGCGGCCCGAGGCGCCGCCATCGACATCCTGGACCAGGTGATCACCAACCCGTATCGGCTGCTCAGCACGCACGCCGGGGAGCGCTGACCGCCCACTACCGGGGTGGCTCGGGGACCGACTGCGGGAACCGGAAGACGTCGTCGGGATCGTACCGGTGCTTGACCCGCGTCAGCCGCGGCAGATTGGCGCCGTAGTAGGCCGTGCGCCAGTCCGGCAGGGACGGGTCGATGAAGTTCTGGTAGGCCTGCCGGGTGCCGAAGGGGGCAAGCTGGTGGTAGCCCTCGGCCAGCCACTCCAGCCCGGCGGACACGACGCGGTCATCGTCGCGGGCGGTCCAGGTGAACTCCTGGTCGGTGAGGAACGCGGCGTCCCGGTGCACGAAGGCGGTGGCGGCCGGGCCGACCCGGCTGATAGCGCCGCCCCAGGCGAACATGGTGAGGCCGCCGCCGCCCGGGTTAGCGCTGCCGGGCCAGCGCTCGATCCAGCCCAGGGCGGTGTCGAGGCCGGCGTCTGGCAGTGCCTGCGCCAGGTAGCGGGACTTGGAAGCGAACTTGCCGGTCGGCGCGCTGTGCGCGAGGAAGGCCTGAGCCCGGGTGTAGCTGCGGTCCTCGATCTGCTGCCGGGCGGGCCAGGCCGCGGCGAGCACCGGCTCCAGCAGCCCGGCCAGCTCGCGACCCGGGCCGAAGTACAGGCCCAGCGCCGAGACCCCGCGCTCGGGCGCACCGCCGGTGACCCGGCCGCCGCCGCGCACGTCCAGGCCCAGCCGGCACGACAGCGTGTCCGGGGCCTGCGACATCAGCCCGAGCATGCTGCTCAGCGCGGCCCGGGCGTCCTTCCAGGCCCATTCGAGCTTGTAGACCGAGACGCTGCCGACCTGCTCCGCCCGCAGCGCGTAGCGGGTGTTGATGCCGAAGTTGCCGCCGCCCCCGCCCCGGCAGGCCCAGAACAGGTCGGGGTGGGACTGCGCGCTGACCTGCAGCACCTCGCCGGACGCCGTGACGACCTCGGTGTGCAGCAAGTGATCGCAGGTCAGCCCCAGATGACGGCTGCTGAACCCGAAGCCGCCGCCCAGCAGCAGCCCGCTGACAGCCACCGTCGGGCACCGGCCGCTTGGCACGGCGACGCTGGTCCCGGCCAGGGCGGCGTACAGGTCGTGGTTGCGCGCCCCCGCCCCGGTCCGGATGATCATCGACCGCGTGTCCACCTGGACCTGGTTCATCCGGGCCAGCGAGATGACCAGGCCGTGGCTGGTGCTGTAGCCGCCGTAGCTGTGCCCGCCGGACCGGGCCGCGAACGGGACTCCGGACCTGCGCGCCCAGCGCAGTGCCGCCTGCACGTCGGCGGTGTCCGCGCACAGTGCCACGCCCTCGGGCCGGATGCTGGCGTACCGCTTGTTATAGGGCAGGCTGGCCCCCGCGTAGCCGCGGTCACCCGGCCGCAGCAGCGGACCACGTAACTGCCGGGCCAGCGCGGCCCAGTCCGGCGCCCGCCGGGCCGGGCGCGGACGGGACAGCCGCGGGCCGGTCGCCTGCTGGCCCGGCCGGGCCAGCAGCGCCCCGCCGGCGCTGGCCCCCAGGACGGCCCGGCCGGTCATGCCGAGCGCCGCCCGGCGAGTGATGTCGTCCATGTCCCTGCCCCCGATGTCCCTGCCGCCGCGGTTACGCCCCGGACGCGGCACGACCCTACGCCGGCACAGCCCTGGGCGCCGCGCGCCACACGGCAGCCATGCGTGCCCCGTGATCGGCACCTGCGCAGGTCAGAGGGGCAGGCGTCGCGGCCGGACCGGCGGGCTGCGGGCCGTCAGCCGCGTGTGCGGTCGGCTATCCGCGTGTGCGGCCCTCTAGCCGCGTGTGCGGCCGGTCAGCGCCAGCAGCCGGTCGAGTACCGGCGCGTCTGCGGGCACCTCGACCGGGGCGGCGAACATGCCAGCCGGCGTGCGGTCGACGATCGCCCGGGCACCGGGGTAAACGGCCGCGACCGCATCGCCCGGCAGCGGGTCCGGGTAGCCAATGGCGGTGCCGAGGTCCCAGGCATGCACGACCAGGTCGAGGTTCATCTCCGCCAGGTACTCGGGCGCGGGAGCCCGGCCCCGGCCGATGTGGACCGAGCCGGCCAGCGCGCCGTAGGCGCGGAAGGCGTCCGCCGACCGGGTCGCCGCGATGTCCCAGTCGCGCACCAGCCCTGGCCCGGCCGGCGCTGAGTCACGCTGGCCTGGGCCGCCCGGCCCCGGGCTGCATTTCCCTGTGTCGCCTTCCCCGGCGCCGCCCCGCCCTGGGCCGGCCGGGTAGAGGTCAGCTACGACGGCCCCGGCGGCATCCATGTCCACGCCGCTCAGCAGCGGCGCCGCCCAGCGGTGCTCTTCCACCAGGTGCCAGACCAGGTCGGCGACGGTCCACTCCCGGTCCGGCGTGGGCAGGGTCCACTGGTCGCCGGAGACAGCGTGTACTCGGTCGGAGAACGCGCGCTGGGCGGCCAGGAAGGTCGCGATCAGGTCGTTGGCAAGCATTGTGGTGTCCTACCCGGCGGCCGTCCGCGCGACTCCGGAAGCGCACGCGAGGGGTCGGCGGCGCAGCCGGGTCAGCGAACTCGCCCGGCCGGCCAGCCTGGCAAGGCTGGTAGGCCCGGCGATGCTGGCAAGGCCCGGCGGGCTGGTGAACCCGCCGGGCCGCGCGTACGTGACATGGGCAACGGGTCCCCCCGGAGGCTCCGCGGCCCGCGCTGCGGGCGTGTCGTCCGGGCTGGGCCAGTCCTGAATCCGGGGGTGCCCCGGCGCAGCCGCCGCGCCGGGGCGCCTACCGGTTACGGCACCCGTGACACGATGGTCTGGGCTTCGCCTGCTGCCGGGGAACGGCTACCCGGCAGGCTGGGCGTTCCAGAACGCGCACTGGTGCTCGGCGGCGAATGTGCTCGCCGGGATCGTGCGGCTGCGGTCGCCGGGACGCAGGGACATCAGCCG
>DASUBV010000317.1:0-20224 GCA_035763085.1 Streptosporangiaceae bacterium
GGGGCGCCCACCACCGGTGGGCTGATCGGGTTACTGCTGGTTGGCGCCGCCAGGCGAGGGACTGCTGGACGTCGTGAAATCGGTGCAGTTGCTGTCGGTGTCGGCGCCGTCGGGGAAGCGGATGTCACTGCGTCCCGTGCCGGGTGAGGGTGCCATGCAGCCGCCCTGCCCGGTTCCGGAGGTGCCCTGATATCCCTCAGCGGCCCACGGGTCGACCAGGCTCCCGTAGTTCAGGCTGTCGGCCACCAGGCCGCGGGCGTCGCGCAGCACGATGCTGCCGGCGCCGGCGGACAGGGCGGGGCCGCCGAACCACTGGTCTGGCGCCGGCGATCCCTGGTAGCCCGCGGTCGTCACGGCGGCGTCGACCACCGGCGCGTTAATCGCGTGGCTCTGGCCGAGCGGCTTGCTGAGGGTGATGGTGGCGCCCAGCGGCTGGACCGGCTCGTTGCTGGAGTGCGCGAAGCGGGTCGCCGGGCTGAAGCTGATGCCGGTGCCCCGGTCGCTGAAGGGCAGGTTGGATGCATGGCTGAACTTCAGCGGGGCGGTCAGGGTGAGGCCGGTGCCGCCGGGGCCTGCGGTGCCCACCGATGCCACGGTGACCTTCTCGGCATTCGAGCCGATGTCGAGCCGGATCGTGTCGCCGGCGGTGATGTTGGCGGTCGAGCCGACCTTGATGCTGGTCGCGCCGGCGGGCGCCGCGGCCGCGAGCCGGCTCTGGGTACCGGGGGTGCCGACGGCGGTCACCGTGGCTGTTTCCAGCCCGCTGCCGTAGCCGATGGCCAGTTTCTGACCGACCGTGAAGCCTGACGTGCTCGTGACGGGCACGCTGGTCGAGCCGGCCGGGACCGTGATGGGACCGTCAGGCACCGGCTGCCAGAGCGGGGTGCTGGCGCTGGGCGGGCTGACGATCGTCCCGTCGCGGCCGTTGCCCGAGGAGTCCACCGCGGTGGCGCCGGAGTTCTCATCGAACGCGTAGTCCGCGACGTCGCCCGCGCCCGGCTGCCCCGAGGCAAGGGCCGCGACCTCGGCGGCGGACAGGGCCCGGCTGTAGATGTTGAAGTCGTCGACCATCCCGTTCATGTAAGGGTCGGCAGAGAACTGCGAGCGGCCGATCCAGTCCTGGCTGGTTCGGCCCAGGGCGGCCGGGTTGAGCGTCATGTTCGTGTTGGTGCCGGCCGGCTGGCCGTTGACATACAGGGTGCCGGTGGTGCCGGACAGTGTCACCGTTACCTGCGACCAGGTGTTCAGTGGCAGGGTGCTGGGGGCGTTGATCTGCTGTTCGGCGCCGTTGCCGCTGGTGGTGATGGCGAAGCGCAGCGGCCCGCCGCCCGCGCTGAGCGTCAGGAACATGTAGTCGCCGGCGCCAGTCCCGAAGTCGAATATCCGCGACCAGGCGCTGTTCTGCGACGGGTTGACCCACGCCGAGATGGTGAAATCGTGCAGGCTGCTGGCGATGTCGTCTGGCAGGCCGACGTACTCGCCGTTGCCCGACAGCTTGACGGCATTGCCGATCTTGCCCGGCACCCGGGGCCCGGTCGCGCCGGTGCTGGTGACGGCGGTGATGGTGCGGGTCTCCGCGGCGGAGCCAGTGCCGATCTGCACCTGCTGGCCGGGAGCGAGGCCGGCAGAGTTACTGACGCTGACGGTGGTGGCGCCGGCGCTGGCGGGGGCCGCCAGCCCGGAACTGGACAGGCCGAGCAGGTAGAAGCCGTGACCCGCGACGGTCGTCCCGGCCGGAACCCGCACCGCCGAGGAGATGGCCTGCCGGGTCTGGTGCTCAGTCACGGACCAGTCCGACAGGTCGACGGGGCTGTCGCCGGCGTTGTAGAGCTCGATGAACGCGTTGGTCGGGTTGCTGCCGGTGCCCGCGCGGAACTCGTTGATCTTGACGGGGCTGACGTTCCGCACCTGCTCAGTGGCTGTCTCGGACTGCCTCGCGCCGTCTGCCGGATTCGTCCAGGAGGCGTTGCCGGTCAGGTTGCCGTTGAAGTCCGCCGGCCCGGAGCTGACCTTGAAGGTCGCGCTGACGCTCGCGCCGGGCGCGACCGAGCTGAACGTCCGCGAGGTGTCGGTGGTGCCCGCGACGACCGAGGTCCACTGCCTGCTGGGCACGGTGATGCTCAGCTTCACGCCCGCCGCGCGCGACCCGGTGGTATTCGTGTACGTCACGGTGGAGTCCTGCGAAGAACCCGGGGTGAAGGTCTGCAGTCCTGGCGGAGCGGCCGCTGCCGAGGCCGGCGTCAGGCTCAGCCCCTGCACGTCGTACCTGGCAGCCACGACGTTCGCCTGCACCGCAGCCTCGGTGCCGGCCGTCGGGTAGCCGGCCGTCATCACGCCTTCATAGAAGGTGCCCTGCGACCCGTTGCTGTTGTCGCCGCCGTTACCCAGGACAATCGCCCCCTGCTTGCGCATGGGGTCATAGCTGGAGTCGACGCGCGGCCCGCTGAACATGGTCGACAGGTCGCCCTGCTGCGCGTTGCCGCCCAGCGAGGCCCACTGGTGGGGCTCGCCCTCGGCCATGGCGGTCACGAACCGCCAGCTGATGCTCGGCAGGTCGGCGCAGAGCTTGGACGTGCTACCGGGATTGACGCAGCCAACGAGGTTGTTCTCCTGGTCGGTCATGATCCACGGGCCGGGCGGGTTCCCGTGATACCAGGCGGTCGCGTTGCCGTAGTAGGAGGTTTCCATGGTGCCGTTGCCGTCATCGCGACTGTCGATCTCGGCGTTGCCGTAGTCGAAGCAGCAGCCGTCGTTGTAGTGCTGGCCGTTAATCACCCAGTACATGCCCTCCGGCTGGTCACCGGTGGCGATGCCGCTGGTGTCGTTGTCGCGCAGGCCCATGCCCGGCTCGATGAACACGCCGTAGACCTTGTGGGCGCCGAGCGAAACCGGCGCCATGTCCGCGACCGGGAGGTTGTCATACCCGCCCATCGCTGGCCCGCTGAATCCGCCGCGCGGCGCCTGGGTGAGGTTGTTGCCGTGGCCCGACTGGTCGTAGATCTTGGTGATCAGGCAGGTCGTGTTCGCGCAGAACGCGTCCTGCGCGGCGGCGTCGGCGTAGCCGCCCGGATCCGGGGACGGAAATGCATGAGGCTGGACGACGCCGATGTTCTTGACTGCGCCGTCCGTCAGGCGCTCGACCTGGTAGAGCGGGCCGTTGTAGGAGGCGTACAGCGCCCGGGTGGTGCTGTGGGCGGCCACGCAGGGGGTCCCGCCGGCGGCGTAGATGTCACAGGGGCCCTGCGGCCGGGGCGGAGGGCTCGGCGTTGTCGGCGCCACCTGCGCCGCCTCGGCCGCGTGGGGCGCTGCGGCCGTGGCGAACGTGACGCCCAGTGGCACGAGCGCCAGCGCCGTAGCTGCGGCGAGCACTCTCAGGCGGGCGCGCGGTATACGCGGTCGGAACATGCGGGATCAGCTCCAATGCTGGCTGAGCAGCACCTGGCCTGGCGAAGAAGCCAGCCAGTTGTGCGCCCTGCGTTCAGGGATTCGATAGCGCTGGCGGATAGGGGTCTCCGGCCCGGGGTGAGCGGACACGCGCTGGGCAGTCCGGACCGCGGCAGGGTGGTCCGTCAGGCGGAACGAGAATCCGCCGGGGAGAGCGCGTGAGCTGACCGCGAGAGGGCAGCCCGCCGGCGGCAGGCAGTCACGCGTGCGATCAGGTGTGGGCGCGCGGGGCCGCTACGTACTCAGATGCACCTGGCAGGGGTGCCCGGCGGCCGTGCCGCTTCCCGGCGGCGAACCACGGAGACCGACCAGCCAGGGTGCCTGCGTTCCAGGATCCTGCGGAAGGCCGATCTGTGCATCGCTGGCAGAGCGGGCGGGCCGCGCGATCGTCGTCCGCTGACCGCGCCTGCCCGGTGCCAGCCGGTCACGAGCCGCGGGCTCGGGGGTAAGCCAGCGCGGACTTCGGCGACCGGCCGGCCGCTGGACTTGTTAGCGCTCACAAATGTGAGCCTCAGTCAGCCCCGGTTGCCTGTCAAGGGGGCCAGCGCAATCCGGCTTGGTGCTCCAGGGCGGCGGCGAGCCGCTGCGCTTCGCGGCGGACCTGTGCCGGCGGGGCCGCTACCTGCCCCGCACGGCTAGATAGTCGCCACTCAGGGCGGAGGCGCGCGGCCGGCCTCAGCGCTTGGCGTAGTCGGCGAAACCCTGCCAGTCGATCACCACGCAGGGCTGGTCGCCAACGACCCAGGCGTCGTGACCCGGCGGGATCACGCCGAAGTCGCCCGGGCCGAATTCCATCTCCTGCCCGTCGTCCATGACCACACGCATCCGGCCGGATATGAAATAGCCCAGGTGCGCCGCCTGGCAGCTGTCGGTCTGCGCGATCGGCCCGACGTGCTCCGACCATCGCCAGCCAGGCTCGAACGTCGCCCGGCCGACCGGGCCTTCCTCGATGTTGACAAGTTCGACTTTGCCCATTCCGGCCTCGAACGGACGCGTCTCCTCCGGCGAGTCGAGGCTCTTGCGGATCATCCCTGTCATCGTTGCCACCCCCGAGGCAAAGTTGCAGAGGCTGTTGCTGGTTCAGGACGGCCCGAGCGGCGTCCCATCGAGGCCAGTGACGCAGACAGTCCCGTGCCCATCCCGCGATAACTCTCTGGCCATGCCAGGCTACGGAAATACCCGCAGGCGAGATGGCTTACGCCTGGCAGCTGTGCCGGAGAACGCGCTTGCCACGGCGGCCCAGCAGCACGCGATCTTCCAGTTCCGCCCGAGCCTCGGTGCTACTTGCTGTTCATCACCCGCTGGCCCGTCATCCGCTGACTGGGGCCACTGATGCAGGCACTGCGCCCTCGGCTTCCATGACCGCCGGGCGGGTCCGCTCGGCCCACCGGGCGGCGAACGGCATCGCCAGCCCGATCGCGACGAAGATCCCGCCCATCATCAGCCAGCCCCGCACACCCCAGGTAATGCACAGCAGGCCCAGGATCGCGGGCGCGACGACGTTGCCCAGGCCGCGGCCGAACCCGAAGACGCCCGAGTACTGACCCTGGGCGTGCGCGGGCGCCAGGCGGACGCGCAGTTCCAGCGAGCCCGCCGCGTGCCACAGCTCGCCGATAGTGTGCAGGGCGACCCCGGCTACCAGCACCACGACAGCGACCCAGCCCGGCAACCCCGCCGCCATGGCGATCAGCGCCATGCCGATCAGGAACGCCACCCCGGAGCGGCGCACGGCCACCGCGGCAGCCGGGTTGCTGTCGATCCCCCGGCTCGCTCTGACCTGCAGGGTCACCACCATGGCCGTGTTGATCACCACGGCTGCCCCGACGACCCAGCGCGGCGCATGCGTGTGACCGACGATCCACAGCGGCAGGGCGAAGACCAGGACAGTCCCCTGGATCCACATGATGCTGTCGAGCAGGGTCACCGTGATGGAGGCCTTGTCCCGCAGCGCGATCCAGCGCCCGGTCACCCCCGCAGGCCTGGCGACCGGCGGCAGCGGGGGCAGCCAGTTCACGATGGCCGCGCAGATCGCGTAGCTCAGGGCGTTGGCGAGCACCAGCGCCTCATACACGCTGCGCGTGTTGACCTGGATGGCCAGCCCGGCCGCGATGCCGCCGAGGCACCCGGCCAGGTTGGCGACTGATCGCAGGTAGGCCCGGTACCTGGTCAGCTCCGGGCCGCCGAAGCCGCGCACGATCGGCGACCGGGCGGCCTTGCTGGCGGAGACGGCGAGCTCCGTGAGGGCGACGACCAGGACGAAGAACCCGAAACTGCGGACGAGCACCAGCACCGCCATCGCGACGGCCTGGGCAAGCAGCGTCAGCCGGTAGGTCTCCCGCGGTCCGCGCCGGTCAGCGACATGGCCGATCGGGATCCCGGCGAGCAGGCCCACAGTGGCAGCGATTCCCATGCCCACGCCGACCTTCGCCACTGACAGCCCGACCACCCGGGTGTAGAAAAGCGCGGCGCTGACCATGAATACGCCGCTGCCTGCCATGTTGATGAAACTCAGGAGCGCGATCAGGCGCTGCGGCCGGGTGCGGGGAATCAGTCCGTGGCTGACCAGCCAGGACATCGAGTTGCGCGCTTCCGCTTTTTCGTGACAGTGTTGAACTAAATGGCGAGTCTTTTTTGGCGTGCGCGTAGCTAACTATTTCGGCCACCGCCATGAATGTCAATTCTTTTCTTATTCTCGGCGTCTTCCGGTTCCGGTTCTTATCGCTGACGTCGGCCCGCACGGCGGCGCTGGCGCTCCGGGTGCCGGAGGCGAACGCCGCCGGGATTCCTCGCGCGGCCCTGGGGTTGATCTGATGACGCCGCCATCATCAGCGTCTTCCTCGGCGGCGCCGGACACCCGGGCCCCGGCGCTGGCTCCGGTCACGCCAGGCGTCTCACTGCCCTCTCCCGCCCAGGGCTCACGGCGGTTCCCACTGGTAGTATTTACCTCGTTACTATCAGCTTTGTTCCGGCCTGAGGGGCCGCTACCAGCGGCGTTACCGGGCAGCCAGGACACCAGGGTGGCCAGCACGAACCGGGGGATGCCGTGCCGGACATTGAGGAACAGCCAGGCTCACCTGCCGCACCAGGCGGCCATGCGGCCAGCGGGCACCGGTCGCTGGGCCCGGTGCGGCATGCCCTCGGCACCGCGCTGCTCGACGCCGGGCTGCCCCAGCTGGTGGTGTCTCAGGCGGTCGCGGCGGCCGGGGCTGACGGCGGCGTGCTGTGCGGGGTTTTCGGCGACCGGATCATGGAGCTCGCCCGGGAGCGGCAGTCGACGGGCCGCTGCCCGCTGACCGGCCGGCTCACGATCGGGGACTTGTCGCTGCCGGTGACCCGGTCGGCGACTACCGGCCGCCCGGAGTGGCTGGCCTCCCGCGCTGAGCTGGCCAGCCGGTTCCCGCGGCTGGCCGAGCGCGCTGACCCCGGCGAGCTGGCCTGCGCCGTGCTCCCGCTGCGCGCCGACGGCGAGTCCGTCGGGATCCTCGGCGTGAAATTCGCCGGCCGGCACGACTTCTCCGGCGCCGAGCAGGATTTCCTGCTCGAGCTGGCCAGCATCTGCGCGCGCCACCTGCGCCGGTGGACCCAGCCCGCGCCGAGCGGGCGGCTGGCGCCGTCGGCTGCCCAGCTGGGCCAGCTGGTGCAGGCCCTGTCGCAGGCGGACAGCGCTGACGAGGTCGCCAGCGTCATCGCGGAGAAAGGCGCCACTGCCGGCGCTGAGTTCGCCAACATCGCCGTCGCCGACCCGGCGGCGGATGCGCCGGCCCGGCTGTACCACGGGTCCAGCATGAGCAAGGACATCGCTGACCGGTACACGTTCATCCCGGCGGACGAGTCCTCCCCGCTGGGCGCCGTCCTGAAGTCGGGGGGCGAGGTCTGGCAGCCCTCGCTGACCGAGATCGCGGTCAGTTACCCGGACCTGCTCGAGGACACCATCCAGGTCAGGGCCGCGGCCACGGCCGCGCTGGCGCTGACGGACCGCCAGCAGCGGGTGATCGGCGCGATGGGCCTGGCCTGGGCACAGGCCCAGGCGTTCACCGAGGGGCAGAAGAGCGAGATCCGGGTTGTCGCCCAGCTGGCGGCCGACGCCCTGAGCCGGGCGCAGCAGCTGGAGGCCGAGCGCGCGGCCCGGCAGCGGACCGAGCGGCTGCAGCGGATGATGACCGCGCTGGTGGCCTCGGCATCGCTGGACGAGGTGAAGGCATCGGTCTTCCAGCACGGCCTGCTCCCGTTCGGAGCGTCGGCGGCCCGGCTGGTCCTGGCTGATCAGCGCCAGCCGGGCCGCCTGATGACCGTGAACGCCGTCGGGCTGCCCGAGCCCGCCCTGAGCGAGTGGCGGGAGTTTCCGCTGTCCGCACATTCGCCGTCCCGGAAGGCGCTGGCCACGGGGACGATCGTGTACGTGCCCAGCCGCGCCGACCTGCAGCGGGAGTTCCCGGTAGCGCAGCTGTCCTTCGCCGGGCCCGCCCAGCGAGCCTGGGCCGCCGTGCCGCTGAGCAGCGGCGGGCGCACCCTGGGCGTGTTCACGCTGATCTTCGCCCGGCCGCACCCGCTGGACGAAGGCCGCGACCAGCTCGCCCTGACCGCGCTCGGGTCGGCCATCGCCGATGCGCTCAGCCGGGCCGCCCAGCACGACAGCGACCGGGACCTCGTTGCGTCGATGCAGCGCAGCCTGCTGGCCAGCTCGCTGCCCGAGCAGCCGGGGCTGCGCCTGGGCGCCCAGTACCTGCCGGCTGAGGCGCGTTACGGCGTCGGCGGGGACTGGTATGACGCCATCCCGCTGCCCGATGGCCGGCTGATGCTGATTGTGGGCGACGTCGCCGGGCACGGCCTGGACGCCGCGATCTCCATGGGGCAGGTGCGCAGCGCCGCCCGGGCTCTCGCCCTGGCCCACCAGCCAGCCAGCCTGCTGGCATCACTCGATCAGTTCATCTGCAGCACGATCCGGGAGCCGCTGGCCACCGCCGCGGCAGTGATCATTGATCCGGCCAGCCGGACACTGCGGTACTGCCTGGCCGGCCATCCGCCGCCGCTGCTGCGCGAGCCGGACGGCTCAGTCACCACGCTGGGCGAGGCGAGCGGGGTACTGCTGGGCCTGGACACCCGCGACCGCCCCGAGCAGGTCATCCGGTTCACTCCCGGCAGCAGCCTGGTGCTATTCACCGACGGCCTCATCGAGCGCCGCGACGAGGGCGTGGACGCCGGGATCGCCTGGCTTGCCGCTGAGCTCAGGAACGATCTCCCGCCGGACCCGGCGCACCTGTGCGAGTCCCTGGTCCGCCAGTCAGTAGCCCGCAACGGGCGCGACGACGACACCGCCGTCTTGTGCGCTTACCTCGCCTTATGCCCGGCCCCGGCCCGGCGGCCAGCCGCGCCGCCATGCGCTACCACCGGCTGGGCCGGAACCAGCTCCACCAGCTTGGCGGCTGCTCGCCCGCCGCGGGCGTGCGCACGTAGACGTCACCCAGCAGGCCGTGCGCCCGGACCCGGATCAGCGGGGTGCCGGGGCGCCGGGGAACGGCCGCGAGCCGCAGCTCCCGGTCGCCCAGCAGGTCAAATCCCTCGAGCTCGACTTCAACGCCCTCGGGCACGTCGATGCACAGGTTGCCGAACAAGGTGACCGCGGAGATCTCCACTACCTCGTCCGCTACGACGACTTCGCGCAGGTCGAGGTAGAGATCGCCGAACAGCGCGCGGGCGCGCAGCGCGCCGGCCAGCCGCCAGCGGCCGACCTGCCGGCGGTTGCCGAAGAGCGTGACGAGGGATGAGACCGGCCGCGCGGTGCCCGCCAGCGGGGCCACCGCCAGTCCCGCCGTGGCCGTCTCCAGCTGAGCCGGGCTTTCCGCCGCCAGCGCCAGGCCGACCCGCTCGCTGAACTGATCCAGTGGCAGCCGCCCGTCCCCGGCCGCGTGCTGCAGCGTCACGACCGCGGCTTCCCGGTCCCCCTGCGACACCTCAGCAGGAGGCTGGCCAGGACGCGGCTCCACCTCCATCCAGCCACAGTAACTGAGCGCCGCTGGTTCCCGCCCGGACAGGGCCGGGGCGGCTGCCGCGCTGCCTGGCCCGCAGTTGACCTCAAGCCCGCTTGAGATTGCACGATCGGTACCGCACGAGGTCAGCATCAGATTAGAGGGAGTGATGGATCATGCGCGCGGCTGTGGTGACCCGCTTCGGCGGCCCCGACGTGCTCAAGCTCGCCGAGCGTCCCGACCCGGTGCCTGGTGACGGCCAGGTCGTGATCGCGGTTGAGTTCGCGGACACGCTGTTCCTGGAAACCGGGGTGCGGTCCGGGGCCGGGCAGGACTACTGGCCGATGCGGCCGCCCTACATTCCGGGCAACGGCGTCGCCGGGCGGATCATCCAGGCCGGCGACGGCGCCGATAGCGCCCTGCTGGGCCGGCGGGTCGTCGCGCACACCGGCGGCGAGGGCGGCTACGCCGACCGGGCCGTGGTCGCGGCCAGCGAGGTATCGGCTATCCCGGACGGGCTAGGCCTGGACGCTGCCGCCGCGCTCCTGCACGATGGCGCGACCGCCCTGGCGCTGTTCGGCGCCACCAAGATCAGCGCCGGCGACACGGTGCTCATCGTCGGGGCAAGCGGCGGTCTGGGCGTGCTGTCCCTGCAGCTCGGCCGGGCTCGCGCCGCCGCGGTCATCGCGGTCGCCCGCGGAGCCAAGCTGGACCAGGTGCGCGAACTGCGGCCCGACGCGGTCATCGACTCGGGGCGCCCGGACTGGCTCGACCAGGCCCGGGCCGCGCTGCCCGAGGCCGGGGCCGATGTCGTGCTCGACAACATCGGCGGGGCCCTGGGTGAGGCAAGCTTCGCGCTGACTGCCGACGGCGGGCGGTTCTCCGGCCACGGAACTCCGGCCGGGCGCTTCGCTCAGATCGGCCGGGAAGCCGCTCGGAGCCGCGGCATCACCGTGACCGGCATCGAGGCCGTCCAGCTCTCCGGAGAGCAGCTGAAGCGCTATACCGAGCAAGCCCTCACCGAGGCAGCTGCTGGCCACCTCGCCCCCGTCATCGGCCAGGTCTTCAGCCTCGAGCAGGCCGCCGCTGCTCACGCGGCGATCGAGAGCCGTTCCGTTTTCGGTAAGACCCTGCTCACGACAGCCAGGTTCACCCAGGATGCCGCAGCCAGTAGGAAGGGATAGCGACCGGAAGCGCCAAGTTGTCTTGGGACGTGAGAGCCTCGCTATCGAGCCTCGAATACGCGGCGCAGGACGAGGAGTAGGGCGAGCCACAGGCGAGATGTCGTACCGGTCATTCGCTTTCCGCATGATGACCTCGCTGCCCTCCACTCCGGCTGCAGGTCATGATCTATCGCCTCGACACCCACGCTGGCCCGAGGAGATCGCCGCAGATGGCACGCTCTGTCTCCGCGCCGGAGAAACGCGGCACCCATGGTATGCGGAGAAGAGTCCGGCAGGTCAGCTTGCCGAGACGCCCGCCGGTGACTGCTGTCGCTGGGCGGCCGGGCGCATCAGCAGGTAGTACAAGGCGACCGCGACCACCAGGCCGAGGATCCAGGAAATGTCGGCGCCGCCGAGATGGCTGACCATCGGCCCGACGTAGAACGTCGTATTCATGAACGGGACCTCCACCAGCACCGCCACCACGTAGGCGGTGATGGCCCGCAGGTTGAAGCGGCCGTAGATGCCGTCCGGCCGGAAAATCGAGCCGATGTCGTATTGCTCCTTGCGGACCACGTAGAAGTCGGTCAGGTTGATCGCCGTCCACGGGATCAGGAAGTAGGCCAGGAACAAGATGAAGTCCTGGAAATTGGTCAGGAAGTTCGACGTCGCGGCGATCGCGAGCACGGTGCCCGCGACCGCGGAGACAATCACGAACGCGGCCCGCACGGACTGCCGGACCTGCAGCGGGCGCAGCGCGGTGACCGTGGTTGTCACGCACATGAACATGCCGTAGAGGTTCAGCACGTTGACCGCGATGATGCCGAGCACGATGATCAGCGAGATCAGCCAGTGGGTGCCGGAGTTGCCCAGGCCGGCGACGAACGCGGTGGAGCCCGAGTCGAAGGCGCCGGCCGCGATGGCAACCGCGATCGAGCCGAACGCCATCATCCAGATCGTGCCGATGACCGACCCGGCGTAGGTCCACCAGAACGCGGCCGGCACCGGGGTGTCCTCGGGCAGGTAGCGCGAGTAGTCCGCGACGTAGGGCGCGTAGGTGATCTGCCAGGTAGCGGCGATCGCGATGACCAGGATGAAGGTGCCCGCCGCGACGTGCCCGGAGTGCCAGACCGCTCCGGCGTCGTGGCGGGTCAGCAGCCGGATCGTCAGGTACACGAAGCCGAGCCCGCTGATCAGGCTGATCCAGCGCTCGTAGTGGTGGATCAGCCGGTACCCGTACACGGCCAGCGCGGTGCACAGCGCGGCGACGATGATGGTCGCCGGCGTGGTGCCGATCCCCCACCAGTCGGCCAGCGCGGATCCGCCGAGCACGGCGCTGGCCGCGAAGAAGCCGACATACATGAGCACGACCAGCACCAGCGGCAGGATCGCTCCGTAGTAGCCGAACTGAGCCCGGCTCTGGATCATCTGCGGGATGCCCAGCCTGGGGCCCTGCGCCGAGTGCAGCGCCATGAACACCGCGCCGATCAGGTTCCCGATGACCAGCGCCACGATCGCCCACGGCAGCGGCAGGCCCAGGATGACCCCGAGCGCCCCCGTGACCACGGTCGTGATCTGCATGTTGGCGGCGAACCAGACCGTGAACAGGCTGCGCACGCTGCCGAATCGCTCTGCCGCCGGGATGTAGTCGATGGACCGCCGTTCGATGCTGACCTGATGAGCCGCCTTCGCCATGCCCTTCTTGTACCCAGCTGAGAGATATGACCCTCCTGAGCCAGGCGCGGGCGGGCCGGGATGAGCAAGAACGAGGCTCCGCTGCCTGTCACTGGCGCGCCGGGCCGATCTCGCTCAGAGCACCTCCAGCGGCTGCGCCTGCCGCGGCGGCGGAAACTCCGCGCTGAGGGCGGCCAGGTCGTCGTTGTCCAGGTCGATATCCAGCGCACCTCGGTTCTCCCGGGTGTGGTCGGGCCGGGATGACCGCGGGATCGCGCACACGTCGTCGTCCAGCAGCACCCAGGCCAGCGCGATCTGGGCCGGTGAGGCGTCGTGCCGGGCGGCAATGTCGCTCAGCACCGGGTTGTCGAGGATCCGGCGCTGCTCCACCGGCGAGTACGCCATGACGGGAATGGCCAGATCACGGCAGGCGGGAAACAGGCTGTACTCCGGGCCGCGCCTGCTCAGGTTGTAGAGCACCTGATCGGTGGCGACCTCGCGGCCGCGGCCGGCCGATGTCAGTTCCGCAAGGTCAGGGCTGTCGAAGTTGCTGACTCCCCAGTTCCTGATCATGCCCACGGCCTGCAGGGCATGGAACGCCTCCACCGTCTCGGCCAGTGGCACGTCCCCGCGCCAGTGCAGCAGGTACAGATCGATCCAGTCCGTGCTCAGCCGCCGCAGGCTGGCCTCGCAGGCCAGCACCGTGCCCGTCAGCGTGGCATGGTGCGGCATCACCTTGGTGACCAGGAACACCTCGTCACGCCGGCCCGCGATGGCCTCGCCGACCAGCATCTCCCCCTCGCCGTCGGCATAGGACTCAGCGGTGTCGATGAGCGTCATGCCGAGATCCAGGCCCTGGCGCAGGGCGGCAATCTCCGAGTCCCGGCGCGCGCTGTCCTCGGCGAGGAACCAGGTGCCCTGCCCGAGCACCGGCATCCGGTCCCCGGAGGGCAGCATGATCATCCGCATCTGGCCGGCCACGCAACTTCCCCCCTCGTGCCGCCGCACGGGACATCATCCCCGGTATCGGCCCCGTCGCACATCGTCCGGCCGCGTAATTCCGGACGGGCTCGACGTACCCGGACCCGGATGCCTGCCGCGAGAAGAACCCGGCTGCCAGGCCATCCGGGGCCGGCGCGAAGCGGCTGCTTCGCGCCGGCCCCGGACTCGATCTGGGATTCCTAGTGCCGGGAGGCCCCGTGCAGGGCCGCCTTGACCGCCGGGTTCTGCACCGCCGCCTTCCTCGCGTTGCTGCCCGGCGTCGGGGTCGAGGTCAGGACCATCCCGGTCGGCTCGAAGCCGTCACCGGAGTTGGCCCCATCGCCGCCCAGGTTGAAGCTGCCGGTCACCGAGTAATCCGAGGTGTCCAGCACCGTCACGTCGGCCGAGATGATCCCGCCGACCCACAGCCGCGACCCGTCCGGGGCCACGCCCAGGGTGGCGGGCCCGCCGGTCACCCGGACCGTGCGGGTGACCTGGCCGGCCGCCGCGCTGATGACCGAGACCGTGGCTGCTGCTCGGCGCGCTCCAGGTCCTTCTCGGTGTCCGGCAGTCGCGGCGCGCGCCGCGCCGGAACCGTGCCGAGCGCCGTGCTGAAGTCCCAGCTGGTCTTCGCCAGTTCCTGCACCGGGTCTTCGGGCTTGCGGACCGGCTGGTAGCCAGAGCACAGGACGCGCATCCAGGCGATGCGCTGATCCTCGGTGCCGTAATAAGCCTGCTGCTCGACGAGGTAGTCGCCGTCGGCCGTGCGCACGCCGAGCCGGTAGGCGACGTGCTGGCAGTCGGCCACGCGGCCGGCGCTGACCGACTCCAGTTCCATGGCCAGCGCTCCGGCGAACCAGCGGCCCAGGATGATCTCGTCGATCACCTCGCCGGCGCTGGCGGCCTGCCAGGGCCGGCCGGGCGTCAGGGCGGTGAAGCTGACCGCGTCGGCCAGCAGGCCACGCAGGGCCGCGGCGTCCTTGGCGGCGACAGCCTGCGCGAAGCGCTCTCCGGCAGTGGTGGTCATGGCAGGAATCCCGTCTGTGTGGTGACTAGTAGCTGAAGGTGGTCGCCGGCTCGTCGCCGATCCAGTCCCACAGCGGCACGGTGCCGCCGAGCTCGGCGTTGCTGACCAGGGCGTCCGCGCCGAGCTTGCGCGCGTGGAAGCAGATGGGGCAGACGAGGTAACGGCCGCCGGCCTCCTGGAAGCGCCGGGTCAGTTCCGGCAGCGACGGGCAGCCGTCGCAGGCCACGCCCTGGGCAACGCCGTCGACGGCGAGCCGCACGGCTTCCTTGGTCAAGAACATCAGGGCCGGCCGCCGCTGCTCGGCGGCCGCGACGGCCACCAGCAGGGCCACGGTGATTTTCTCAGGATCCTCCAGCCCGTCGTCAGGCTGATAACCGCTTTGCCGCTCACGCCTACTCCCCTCCGAAGCGGGCTGGCAGCACCGTCGAGTCCTGCCGCCTGCTCCTGAGGATGGCGCCCGGCGCCTGCGCGCCGCATGGGGCAGCCGCCCCATCTTTCCTGGCGTCCCCGGCCGCGGCGGCGGGGCCGGCGGACGGGCGCGAGGGTCAGCATGCCGGCGCTGCACTGGCAGCCCGCCATGTGCCTTTCCCTTACGGGGTGGCTCCGGCAGCCGCATCATCATCTGGACCCTGCAACGCGCCTGCCGAGACCGACGCAAGCCCGGGCAATGACCTGGCCGAGGCGGCGTGCTGCCGGCTCTGACGCCGCCCGCTCCGTGCTGACTGCCGGGGCCCGGCTCTAGCCGCCCGCCCTGAGCGCGTCCAGGACCGCCTGGTGCACGCCGGCCCGCAGCTCAGCAGTCTCCGCGGGCCGGCGCACCGGGTGGACGGCGTTGGTCAGCAGCACCACGGCCGCGCGCAGCGGCGGGCAGATGAGCAGGGACGTGCCGGTGAAGCCGGTATGCCAGATCGTCCCGGCCGGCCAGTCACCCCACGCGTCTGGCCGGATCCGCCAGCCCAGTGTCCGCGGCTCGTCGCCGCCGCCCGCCTGCCGCGCGGTCATCAGCGCGATCGTCTCGGGGCTGAGGAACGGGTGCTGGCCGGGGGTCAGCAGCGCGGCGGCGTACCGGGCCAGGTCGGCGGCCGTGCCGAACAGCCCGGCGTGCCCGCTGATGCCGCCGAGGGCGAAGGCGTTGCCGTCATGCACCTCGCCCCAGGCCAGGCCGGGCACCAGCCGCTGATCGCCGTCGGCCTCGGTAGCGGCGATGCGCTCGCGCGGCGCGTCCGGCCGGTAGGTCGCCGTGGTCATCCCGAGCGGGCCGAGCACCTCGCGGCCGACCAGGCCGGCCAGCGGCTCGCCCGCGCAGGTCTCGGCGGCCCAGCCCAGCAGCATGAAGCCCAGGTCGCTGTAGCTGACCTCGCCGGGCGTGGCCCTGGCCAGCTCGGCGATCACCGCGCGGCGGATCACGGCCGGGCTATCGCAGGTCTCGTAGTACGGCCGGTGCGGCAGAAGCCCGGAGGCGTGCAGCAGGCAGTCGCTGATGGTGACCGGCGAAACCGGGGCGCCGGGCAGCCAGCGCCCGATCGGGTCGTCGATGCTCCACTGGCCGCGCTGGTGCAGCAGCAGGACCAGGGGCAGGGTGGCGACGACCTTGGTCAGCGAGGCCAGGTCGAACAAGGTGCCCAGGTCGGCCGCGATCGCCGGCCCGGGTGCGCCGGTGGCGTCCGGCAGCGGCAGCCGGGCCCAGCCGCCCGCGGCGGCGTAGGGGCTGCCGCCGGGGGTGACCACCTGCGCGACGGCAGCCGGGAACCCGCTGGCCAGGTGGTGCGCCAGCACCTGGCTGACGGCCGGGTAGCCGCCGGCCTGGGCACCGGGCAGCGCCTGGTAGGTCGCGGCCAGCGCGGGCGGCGGGCTGGCCGGGCAGGGCGGGCCGCCAGACGACGGGCTACCGGATGCCGGGCTGCCAGACGACGGGCTGCCGGGCGGCGGGCTCGTGCTCACGGCAGTGCCTGGACCAGGCGACCCTCACGTGCCTGGTACTGGGCCCCGACCCGGGTGCTGCCGTCGGGCCGGCAGCCGACCCGCGTGCACAACCACCGGGCGCGCTGATGGCCGGCGAACACGTGCCGGGCCGCGTAGCCGGTCACCTGACCGTCCTGTACCGCCACATCGGTCTCCCCCTCCGGCCGCCGCTCGATCTGGCCGGCCAGCCTGCGCGCTGCCGGGTCGTGCTCGGGCCCGGCGAGCACGGCGTCTGGCCCCAGGCCAGGGTAGGCCTGCCGCCAGGCCGGGACGAAGACCTCGGCCATCGCGTCGCGGTCCGCCCGGCCAGCCGGCACGACAGCCCGGCAGGGTCGCTGCGCGTCCCGTTTTTGCTTAACTCGCCGGGGCGCGCCGCCGGCCGCGGCGGGTCCGCTTGGCCTGGGCCGCCTCGTAGGTCCGCTCCAGGGCCTCCCGGCTGGCCGGCAGGTCGTGCTGGGCGAGCACGACGAACAGGCAGTCGACGACGGTGAGCTGGGCGATCCGGCTAGTCATCGCGCCGGACCGGAACGCGGTCTCGCGAGCGGCGGTCAGCAGCACGTGGTCGGCCTCGGCGGCGACGGGCGAGCGCGGGAAGTTGGTGATCGCGACGGTGCGAGCGCCGTGCCGGCCGGCCTCGCGCATGGCGTCGATGGTGTCGGCGGTGGTCCCGGTGTGTGACAGGGCGACCACGACGTCGCCGGGGCCGAGCAGCGCCGCGGAGGTGATGGCCATGTGCGGGTCGGGCCAGGCGAAGGCGGGCTTGCCGATCCGCTGCAGCTTCTGCTGCAGGTCGAGGGCGACATAGCCGCTGGCGCCGACGCCGTACAGGTCGATCCGGCGGGCGCCGGCCAGTGCGTCCACGACCTTGACCAGCACGTCGATGTCCAGGTGCTTGACGGTGTCGGTGACGGCCAGGGCATCGGCGCGGGCGATCTTGCCGGCGATGGCGGCCGCGTTGTCGCCGGGCAGGATGTCGTAGGAGGGCTCGACGCCGGCGGTCCGGCCGGCCTGCGCGGCCGCGGCGGCCAGGGCGATCCGCAGCTCGGGATAGCCGCGCAGCCCGACGGCGCGGCAGAACCTGACGACCGTGGTGGCCGAGGTCTCGCACAGCCCGGCCAGCTCGGAGATCGCCTGCATCGCGGTGCCGAACGGGTCGGCCAGCACCTGCCTGGCGACGCGCTGCTCGACGGGCGCGAGGCTGGGCAGCAGCGCCCGGATCCGGACCAGGATGTCGTCGCCGGCGTCACCCGGCGGCAGCTCGCTCGCAGCGTCCACGACAGCCTCCTCGGTCCCCGGCCCTGGCCGGCCGGCCTATCGCTCGGCGCCGCCGGCGGCCCCGGCGGCGTTCGCGGTCAGCGCCGCGCGGACACTGCCGCCCGCCTCGGCCAGCGCCCGGGCAGCCGAGTCGGGGGTCAGCCCGGCCAGCAGGCAGAGCATGGCGAGCTGGAGGTCACCGCCGCAGCGGCCCAGCTCGGCACGGCAGGCTGCCTCGCTCGCGCCGGATGTCTCCATCAGTATGGCGACCTGGCGCTGGCGCAGCTTCTCATTGGTGCCCGACAGCGACACCATGAGGTTGGAGTAGGTCCGGCCGAGCCTGACCATGACGGCGGTGGACAGCGCATTAAGGATCATCTTCTGCGCCGTCGAGGCCTTGAGCCGGGTCGACCCAGCGATTGCCTCGGGACCGGTGTCGGCCAGCAGCCGGTAGTCGGCCAGCTCGGCCAGCGGGGCCGACAGGTTGCTGCTGACTAGCACGGTCGGCGCTCCGGCGGCCAGCGCGGCGCGCAGCGCGCCGCCGACGTACGGGGTCCGGCCGCTGGCCGACAGCCCGATGGCGACATCGGCCGCGGTGAGTCCGGCGGCGGCGCGGCTGCCCAGCGACTCGCGGTCCTCCGCGCCCTCGACGGCGTTGGCGACGGCTTCCTCGCCGCCGGCGTGGTGCGCCACGAACACGCCGGGCGGCACCCCGAAGGTGGGCACGACCTCGGCCGCGTCCAGCACGCCGATCCGCCCGGACGAGCCGGCCCCGAAGTAGTGCACGTGACCGCCGGCCCGCAGCCGCTGCACGGTCAGGTCCACCACGTCGGCCAGCACCGGCAGGACCGCGGCCACCGCGCCGGCCACCACGGCGTCCTCGGCATTGAGCAGCCCGAGCAGCTCCAGCGTGCCCACGGTGTCGATGTCGGTGGTGCGCGGATTGCGCATCTCGGTGCTGGACCGCGCCGGCCATGCCGCCAGGCCAGGCTGCTGCGGCTGCGGTTCTGCTGGCACCCGCCGCCCTCCTCAGATTGCTGCTCACGGGATCGGATCACTGCTCACGCACGCCGTCACCATGTTACTGTTTTCCGTCTGGAGGTCCAGTTTGGTTGCATATTCACATGCAGCGGAACCGGGCGCGCCGGCGGGCAGCCGCCGGGCCCGGGTGCTCGGCTGCATGTCCGGCACCTCCGTCGACGGCATCGATGTCGCCTGCGCGGACCTGGACCTGGATGGCGACGCGCTGAGCTGCGCGTACCGTGGCGTGCTCAGTGTCCCGTTCGAGGCCCGGCTGCGCGAGCGGATCGTCGCCGCGCTGCCGCCCGGCCTGCCCGGCGCAGGCGAGCTGTGCCAGCTGCACGCCGGGCTGGGCCGCGCTTATGCCAGCGCGTTCAGCACCGCGGCCGCCGAGCTAGCCGGCGGCCAGGCCGATTTCGCGGTCCTGCACGGGCAGACCTTCTTCCACTGGGTCGACCCGGCCGGGCGGGCGCTCGGCACGCTGCAGCTCGGCAACGCGGCCGAGGTGGCCGAGCGGACCGGGCTGCCGGTGATCTGCGATCTGCGCAGCCGCGACCTGGCGGCGGGCGGCCAGGCCGCGCCCCTGGTGCCGGTGTTCGACCAACTGCTGCTGGCCGGGCGGCCCGGCCCGGCTGCGGCGGTCAACCTGGGCGGGATCGCCAACCTGACGATCGTGGCCGGGGGCCGGGTGCTGATCGCCTATGACCTCGGGCCGGCCGGCGCGCTGATGGACCCGGCCGCCAGCTGGGCCAGTGACGGCGCCAGGCAGTACGACGCCGGCGGGCTCATCGCCGCCAGCGGGACGGTCTGCGCGCCGCTACTGAGCCGGCTGAAGGCCGAGCCGTACTACCGGCTGACGCCGCCGCGCAGCAGCGGCAGGGAGCTGTTCAACGCCGCCTACCTGCGCGCGATGGTCGCCGGGCTGGACCCGGTGCCGCCGCCGCGGGACGTGTCCGCGACGGTGACCCGGCTGCTGGTGGACCTGCTGGCCGGCGCGGCGGAGCAGCACGGCCTGACCGAGCTGGTGCTGTCGGGCGGCGGCAGCGCGAACCCGGTCACGATGGCCTGGCTGCGCGAGGCCCTGCCCGGCGTCAGCGTGCTCACCACCGACGACCTCGGCGTGCCTGCGCAGGCCAAGGAGGCAGTGGCGTTCGCCGTGCTGGGGTTCCTGACCTGGAACGGGCTGCCGGGCTCGGTAACAGCCGCCACGGGGGCGCGGCACCCGGCGATCCTGGGCTCGGTCCAGCCCGGCGCCGGTCCCCTGGTCCTGCCGCCGCCGGCCAGCGTCCCGCCCCGCTACCTCCGCCTGGACAGCTGACCGACCAGCGGGCCTGTGTTACACAGGATCACGCTGACGCGGCTCCGCCAGCAGTCTCCTCGCGGTCCGCATAGGTCAGTATTTATCATGATTTCGGCCCATATCTGCTGGGCCAAGCAGGGATCCTACGAGCGCGGCAAGATGCCTGGGCAGCTCAGGTGCATCGTCCTGCTCGGCCCTTGCCTCACCCGAAGGCGCTGACTCGCTCATGCCGGCAGTGTAGGTGCCGGCACTGGCCCTTGCCCGGCTGCGCCCGATGGCGGGCTGTCAAGAGCTGGCGCTGGCCTGGTGGCGATCCGGGGGGAGACCGCCACCAGGCCGGCACGTCGCGTCAGCTGGTTACCTCCTGATCAGCCGCTGACCTTCGGGACGCTGGCGACCGTCTGCTGGGCCTGCTGCAGCGCCGACGGCACCG
>DASUBV010000318.1:0-16992 GCA_035763085.1 Streptosporangiaceae bacterium
GCGGGCGGCCGAGGGGGGGGCTGCCGTGGTGGCGCTGCCCGCGGCCGCGCGGGCCGCGCCAGCATGCCCCGCGGCGGCCTGCGCGCTGCCCGGGACCGCCAGCGCGGTGATGAGCAGGGCCAGGACGACTGCGGCCTTGCGGGGGACGCGGAGGGCTCTGAGCATCGTGGGGGGGCTCCTGGGGTTGTCGTCGCTGCTTGCTGCCTGCCTAGCCAGCACCCGGCTGCGCTGGCTCGCCCCCGTGCGCATCCTCGCCGTTGCTGGTACCGCCCTGGCCGGCGCCCGGCCGGACGGCGTGCTGCTGCGCGCTGACCGGCACCTCGCCGGGCCGGGCCCGCGTCGGGTTGGTGTCCAGGCTGCGCCGGATCTCATCGGAGATCAGGTCGATCCCGACCCGGCCGGCCCGCCCGTCCAGGTCGCGGAAGATGCACTCGCCGTTGCCGAGCGTGCGCAGCAGGGCCATGTGCTCCTCGGACCGCTCGACGCCGAGCAGCGACAGCACGTTCGCGACCTCGGTGCGCTCGGAGGAGCGGAACGCGAAGACACTGGAGATGCAGTTGGTCACCTGCTCGTTCAGCAGGTCGCCGGCGTTCTGCGAGACCATGATCAGCGCGGTGTTGCGGGACCGGCCCATCCGCGAGACCTCCGGGATGAGCTTGGCGCCCTGCGGCGTGGAGGTGATGGCCCACGCCTCGTCCAGGAAGATCGCCTTGGGCAGCCGCCGGTCCATTCCGTTGAGCAGCCGCCGGGCGAACTGCGACACCAGGTACAGCAGCGCCACCGACAGCCGCTGCTCGTAGGAGTAGTCATCGCGCTTGACGGCCACGTCCGGCAGGGTCAGCCCGGCCAGGGTGAAGACCGTCGTCCAGCCCGCCGCGTCGATGCCCTGCCCGCCGGACGGCGCGAAGCACAGCTTGGCCAGCCGCATCTCCGACATCGACCGCAGCACCGCGCCCAGGTTCACCGACGCCGGGTCCGCGGACTCCTCCAGGTGCGTGACCACCTTGCCCAGGCTGGGCTGCTCGCCGGCCGCGATGGCAGCGACCGCCTGGATCATCGCGCTCTCCCGCTCCTCGCTCATCCGCGGCAGCAGCAGCCGGAGCGTCTCGGTCGCCATGGTGCGGCGCTCGGCCAGGTCGTCGCCGAAGGAGAACGGGTCGAGCAGGCCCGCCGCTGCGCTGCCCAGCGGCAGCACCCGGGCCGGCCTGCCGTGCTGCTGCAGCAGCGCGACGAGCGACTCCGCGTCGCCCTTGGGGTCGATCACGGCGACCGTGGTGCCGCGCAGCGCGAGCTGCAGGATGAGCAGCAGGGCCAGCGTCGTCTTGCCGCCGCCGGGCTCGCCGGTGATGGCGACCGCCGTGGGGCGGTTACGGGCAGCAGCTACCAGCGGGTCGAAATGGACGACCGAGCGAGCCCGGCCGAGCGTCTCGCCGATGTAGGGGCCGATCCACCCGGCGTCGGGCGCGACCCGGTCACCGAGGTCCACGGTCGCGGTAGGCATGCCGCCGGCGATCGTGTACAGCGGCTGGCGCTGCAGGTAGGAGTTCAGCCGGACGTGGTCGCCCGGCAGCGACTCGCACAGCAGCGAGAACTGGTCGCCGGTGGAGTTCACGATGTCGATCCCGGCGTCGCGGTAGTGCTCGATGACCGCCTCGGCGCGGTTGACGCACAGCTCGCGCGTGGGCGCGGCCACCATCAGCCGGTGCCAGCCGTACACGAAGGGCAGGCGCTCCTTGGTGATGCCGTGCTCCAGCAGCCGCGCCGCCTCGATCTGCTCGGCCAGCGCGATGGGCATCTCCGCGCCGGCCTCCCGGATATGGGCGTCCATATCCCGGGCGTGGGCCAGCCGCCGGCTCACGTCCTTGCTGGCCCGGGCCGGCGCGATCAGCTTCATCCGCAGGCTGGCCTCGACCGGGAACGGGAGGGCGTCGGCGTAATGCAGCCACGGCTCGCCCTCGGGGAAGTACATGACGTCGGGGAAGCGGGCGAAGGACAGGAAGGCGGCATGCGACTCCCCGGCCGGGTGCTCAAGGCGCAGCATCGTCCGGCCGTTGTGCACCTGGCCCTCCAGCAGGGCCTCGATCTCGCCCGCGCCCCAGGTGCGGCGCCCGGCGGCCGACGGCGGCGGGTCGGCCAGCGTGCCGGTCAGGGTGTGGCGGAACAGCCACGCGATGTCGTCGGAGCTGGCATGCCGGGCGGCCAGGGCGCCGGCGCCCAGGGCCCGGCCCAGCCGCTCGGACTGCTCGCGCCACCGCGCGATCTCGCTCGCCGAGACGGCCTCGTCCTCCAGGCCCAGGACCTGCTCGCCGGCCTTGTAGGCGCCGATGAACGAGGCGAGCACGCCGCCCGACAGCTGGGCGCGCATGCCCCGCTGGCCGAGCCGGACCCCGATGTAGACCTCCTTGGCCCAGAAGTCCTTGGCCCACACGTGCCGGTACATCTCGTCCAGGTAGGGCAGCCAGCCGGGGCCGCCGTCGGAGGTGGCGTCCAGCTTGGTGGCCCACTCAGCCGCCGGGTAGGAGCGGTGCGCGATGCGCAGGTGCACCTCGGCGTCGGCCATCCGGATCGCGGCCAGCGCCACGGTGACGTTGGTGGCCAGCGCCTCGCGGTCGGCGGGCGTGGTGAACTCGTAGGAGACGGTAGGGACGCGGTAATACGCCCAGGCGTGAGCCTCGGTCAGCAGGATCCGGTCGTCGAAGTACCGGACGGGGATCCGGTTGCGGCGTGCCGTGCGCGAGCTCATCCCCGTGCGCTCCGCAGCTCGCCGGGATCGGCCAGGCTGGCGACCAGCACGCCGGCCAGGGCGGTGTACGCGTGGGCCAGTGCCGGGCTCAGGGCGCTGGCGCCGCGCGGGTCGACCGGCGCGGCCAGGGCGGGCTGGCCCGGCACCGCGGCGTCGTGAGCCGCGGCTCCCGCGGCGGGCCGGGCCGGGCGCGCGGACATGCTCTTCAGCTGGCTGTCCCAGGGCACCTTGACGATCGCCCGGCAGCGCCCGCTGGCCACGGTCACCGCATGCTCGGCATGCGCCGCGGTCGCCTTGCTGACACCGTTCACCACGGTGATGGCCCCGTCCGCCAGCCGGCGGTGGCCATGGGCCTCCAGCCACTCAAAGGTCATCGCCAGGGCGTTCGCCGCCTCCGCGCTGGCCGGGGCCACGATGAGCAGCTGATCGGCGGCCTCCAGGGTCCGCGGGACGCAGCCCGCCGCCGGGTCGGCCAGCGTGAGCGGGTACCGCGCGGCCACCAGGTCCAGGAGGCGGCCGGCTTCGTCACCGCCGCGGGCGGCCGTGCCGGCGCTGATCACCTGCAGGCCGGGGCCCCCGGCCGGCTCGCCGCCGGGCCCGCCCTGCCGGAGACCGGGCGGTGCCGGGGCACCGTCCGCTTCCTGGACGAGCCCCGGGATGGCCGAGGCCCTCTCGGTCAGCGAGCCGCGGCCGGGGTTGAGGTCGAGGACGGCGACGGCCTCGGCCCGCAGCGCGGCCAGCATGTCGGCCGCCAGCAGCGCGGTCATGGTCTGGCCGGCGCCCCGGGTGCAGCCGAGGATGACGATGCGCCGCGGTCCGCTGATCGGCAGCCGGGCCCGCGCCCGGTCGCGCTGGAGCTGATCAGGCTTGCCCGGCCGGTGCCCGCCGGGCACGATGACGACCCGCTCGCGCCAGCCGTCGTGCCGCTTGCCGGGCTGGCTGCGCAGCGCCCGCTCCACCACCCGCAGCGGCCGCTCGGGATGGCGATCGCCGGTCACCCGGACGACCGGCCGCTGCGGATGCTGCGGTGGCGCGCCCGCAGCCCGGCCGGACGCCGGGCCATCGCTCGCCTCGGGGTCCTCCGAGTCCTCGCGAACCTCGGGCTCACCGGGCGCGTCGGCAGGATCTGGCCGGCCGGGCTGAACCTGAGCCGGCGGGCCCTGCGGCGGCTGCGCGCCAGCCCCCCGCGCCGCCGCCGGCCCGGCCATGGCGGACCGATCGTGCGCCGCAGCCGGCTGCTCCGGTGCGGAGGCAGCCTCGGCCCGCGGGGGCTGGCCTGGATCTGGCTGAAGCCGCGGCCTGGCTTCGGCTGCCGGCACATCGGGGGCCGGAGCCTTGGCTGCCGGCGCCTCGGGTGCACGCGGCCGGACCACCTCGCCGGGGATCACCGGGGCGCTCGGCGCCTGGGCGCGGACCTGGTCAGCGCGAACCTGCTGAGGTCCTGCCTGCTGAGGCCCTGTCTGCGGTGGCCGGGCCTGGTCAAGGCGAGCCTGATCAGAGTGGGCCAGAGCGGGCTGCGCAGCCGCCAGGCCGGCCGCGGGCTGATCAGGCTCCGGGTGGCGGGGGTGCAGCCACTGCGGCGGCTCCCCTCTCTGGCCGCTGTCCGGCGCTGACGGGTCGTGCACCGGCCAGCCCGGCCCGGACCGCTCAGGACCGGGCTGGTCCTGGCCGGGCCGGCGGTGCGCCGAAGGATCATGCGCGGGCCAGCCCGGAGCCGCCCGGTCCGCGGCCGGCCGGGCCGGCGACACCAGATCCGGGCCCGGGTGGCCCGGCGCGGCCGCGCTGGCCGCCTCAGCAGTACCGGGAGCGGCCCGGGTCGGGTCAGCCGGGTCCTGCACCGGCCAGCCGGGACCCATGGGACCGTGGCCGGGATGGCCGTGGCCGGGAAGGCCCGGCGCCGCCGGGCCGTAGGCGGCCGGGCCCGGCACCCGCCAGCCCGGACCAGGGTGACCGCGAGCCGGCTGCCCCGGACTGGCCGGGCTCTCGGCGGCCCGGCCCGGAGCCGCCGGTGCGTGCGCCGCCTGCACCTGCACGGGGAGCCCGCGAGCCGGCCGGCGGCGGGGCAGCTGGCCGGGGGTGGTGCCGCCGGGGGCAGCAGCCGTGGCGGCGGAAGTCTCGGCGGATAGCGCCCGGGGCGGGGCCGCGCGGGCCGGGAGGGCCAGCGGCCGCGGGGCCGGGCGCGGCTGGCGGACCGGGCGGCGGGTGACCGCGCGCGGGACCCTCGCGGTCCCGGCCTCCGGCTCGGGAGTCTTGGTCTCCGGCGCGCCGGCCGCCGGGATCGCCTCGGCCGCCGGCCCGGGCGCGGCGCGCCAGACCCGGCAGACGACGAGGATCTCGTCCTGCTCGGCCAGCGGGCTCATCCGGGCCCACGTGCGGGGTTCCAGCAGGTAGCGCACCTGGGAGGTGACCAGCTCGGGCAGCCTCTTGCCTTCCAGGACCGGCCGGGTCGTGAGCCAGGCCAGCACCCCCGGCGGCAGCACGTAGACCCAGACCAGGGTGTGGCTGAACGGCAGGCCGAGCAGGGAGAGGATCAGGACGTACGGGACCGCGATGACCATGAAGACCGCGATCTGGCCGACCGGCAGCGGCATGGGCAACCGGAAGTCATACAGCTTGTAGAGCCGTTTCTCAATCCGCCAGATATTGGTATAGGTCGGCAGGTCCACGCGCTGTCCTCCTTCCTCCTGCGGCCGCTTCGCGCGGCCTCATCGTGGTCAGGCCCGCTCCCGGCGGGCTCTGGCGCACCCCGCTCCGGATGGCCAGCTCAGTGCACGCCCAGCGCGTTGGCGATCCCGGTGGCGATCGTCTGCACGATGCTCGGCGTGTAGAAGATGACCGCGATGGCCACCGCGAGAACGAGGAACTGAACGAAGCGAATGATCTCGCGGGTGAACAGGAAGAAGATGGCAACAATACCGACAATCCCGAGGAACAGCGGTCCGAACAGGCCCTGCAGGTAGTTAACAAGGCCGGTCGTGCTGAGCGCGGTGGTGGATGCCGAGATGAATAGATGCGCCGACATCGGTACTCCGGGGGTGAGTGAACGCGGCTTTCGGGGGTCCGTGCGATCGGGGATGTGGCATTAGGGCGGCCCCGGCGTCTGCGTCGAGGTGCCGATGGACTGCACGTACCAGCTCGCGTCCTGCCGCACGACGGTCATGCGGTAAGTGACGGTCAGGCTGGCGGGGGCGCTGGAGGTGGGGGGCGGGCTGGACTTGGCCGGGCCCGAGGCAAGATGCCAGATGACGACCACGGTGATGTCGCGGGTGCTGCCGCCGGCGGGCACCGTCACGCTCTGCACCTGGCCGAGGGTCACCATCCCGTTCAGGCCCGCGACCCGCGCGCCCGAGGTGAGGAACCTGCTCAGCGTGTCCTGGCCGCCGCCGGCGTACGCGCGGAAGAACGCCGGCAGCTGGGACTGCAGCTCAGCCTGGGCCACCGTGTCGGAGTTAACCGGCGCGGCCTGCGGCACTGCGGCCCGGCCGGGCGGCGCGAGCAGCGCCGGCTGGCCGGTCACGACCAGCCGGCCGTGCGCCGCGTAGATCGGCACGCCGAGCTGGATCAGGCGGTCCTTGTCGACGATCGCCAGGAGGGTGACGGTCGCCGAATGGGCGCTGTGCACCTGGATGGAGGACACCTGCTCGGACCGCAGCCGCTGCGACCCGGCGCCGTTCCAGCCCAGCTGGGAATCGGAGCCCGGCGGCAGGAACTGCGCCAGCAGGGCCGCCCGCCGGTCGGCGACGGACGGGGCGAAGTTCAGGTACACCTCGCCGAATTCCAGCGCGTAGGCCTGCGCCTGCGTGCTGGGGAACGAGCTGTGCGGCTGGGCAGTAGGTGCGGTGGCCGGGGCGTTCGTGCTGGTCTCCCCGGTGATGATCGCCATGACGCCCCGGTAGCCGATGAGCAGCAGCACCAGCCAGGCGACCACGCGCGCCACCCAGATCAGCCAGCGGCCACCGCCCCCGCGCCAGGGCCGACCCCCGGATTGCTGGCCAGCCCGGCTGGCCCGCGCCGACGCCGGGTCAGCGGGCAGGGCCTCGTCGTCCGCGGCCTGGGGCATGCCGCGGTCGAGGGTTGCCCTGCGAACCATCACACCTCCGTCCGCTGACCCGCGTCCAGCCAGCATCCAGTCGCGGCGCGCCCATCCCGCGTCGGCCACCATTCTGCGGCAAAACGCCCAGGCATCCCAGTCATTGACTCAGCCGGCGCGCCGCATACTTCCCGAATGTTGCCGCATTTGCGGCTTTCCGGCTCATAAGAAATCTGACTCCGCATCATCTGCGCAGCTTGCGCCGCTATCTGCTGGTGGCCGGCATCAGACCACGGCGGGTGTGACGATGGCTGTGACAACGGTCACGGGAAGACGCCAGGGATTGCCGCATAATGGCTGGTCAGCGCGTTGCACTCGGCCCGCGGGGGGCAACTGGCGCCGGGCGCCTGGATTCCCGGTGCGGCACCGCGCGCCGGCTCGGCCGTGCCGTCCGATGCGCGGTGCCGCGCGCAACTGGCGTCGCGACCGCGGCCGACGTTCGACGCCGCGGACAAAAGAATTTGCCGCCAGCCCAATGCGGACGTGCCGCCTTAGCTGCCAGTACCGCCAGTGCCAGCAGCACGTTGCGTCACTGGGCCACCTTCGGCACCGGCGGCCTCGATGATCCACGCCAGCACCAGGGCCTCCTCATGCCAGGCGTCATAGCGCCCGCTGCGGCCGCCGTGTCCGGCGATCATCTCGGTCTTCAGCAGGAACGGGCCGCCGCGGGCCGCCGCCTGCAGCCGCGCTATCCACTTGGCGGGCTCGCTGTACAGCACGCGCGTGTCGTTCAGGCTGGTCAGCGCGAAGATGGGCGGGTACGCCGCAGCGGAGTCGATGTTCTCGTAGGGCGTGTAGGACTTCATGTAGCGGTAGACATCCGGGTCGTGCAGCGGGTCGCCCCACTCTTCCCACTCGGTCACCGTCAGCGGCAGGGACGGGTCCAGGATGGTGGTCAGGGCATCCACGAAGGGCACGTGCGCCACGATGCCGCCGAAGGCCCCGGGGTCGATGTTCACCGCCGCCCCCATGAGCAGCCCGCCAGCCGAGCCGCCCCGCGCGATAACCCGTTCTGGCCTGGTCCATCCGGCCGTCACCAGGTGCCGGGCGCACGCCACGAAGTCCGTGAAGGTGTTCTTCTTGCGGAGCATCTTCCCGTCGTCGTACCAGTGCCGGCCCATCTCGCCGCCGCCGCGGATGTGCGCGATGGCGTAGACGAACCCGCGGTCCAGCAGCGACAGCCGGGCGATGGAGAACGTCGGGTCGATGGAGATCTCGTAGCTGCCGTAACCGTAGAGCAGGACCGGCGCGCTGCCGTCCCGCGGCGTGCCGTCTCGCCAGACCATGGACACCGGGACGCGCGTGCCGTCCTCCGCGGTCGCCCACTCGCGGTGCTGGACGTAGACGGCCGGGTCGTAGTCGGGGCCGCCGGGCAGCGGCAGCACCGGCTTGCGCCGCAGCAGGGTGAGCTCGCCCGTGCCGGTATCGCAGTCGTAGACCGAGTCCGGCGTCACCAGCGAGGCAAAGCCGAGCCGGAACGTGGCGGTGTCGTACTCCAGGTTCTGGCCGGGCGCCACGGTGTAGACCGGCTCGGGGAAGTCGATCTCGTAGTCGCTGCCGTCGCCGCGCAGCACGCGCAGCCCCGTCAGGCCGTCCCGGCGCTGGTGCACCACCAGGTGCCCGGCGAACGCGTCGACGCCCAGCAGCCGGGTGTCGGCGCGGTGCGGGATCAGCGACGTCCACGCCGCCGGGTCGGTGACCGGGGCCTGCGCCAGCTCGAAGTTCTCGGCGTGGTCGTTGTGCAGGACCAGCAGCCGGTCGGTGCCGTCGGCGGTCACCTGGTGCTCGACTGAGTACTCCAGGCCGTGCCGGCGCGGCGTCACGACGCGGAACTCGCCGGCCGGGGTGGCGGCGTCCAGCAGCCAGGCCTCGCTGGTCAGTTTGCTGGAGCTGGCGATGACCAGGTAGCGCTCGCTACGGGTGAGCCCGACGCCGACCCAGAACCGCTCATCCGACTCCTCGAAGACGATGACGTCGCTCGCTGCGGGGGTGCCGATCAGGTGCCGCCAGACCCGGTAGGGCCGCCACGCGTCGTCGACGGTGACGTAGAACAGCGCCGACGCGTCGGCCGACCAGGCGCACCCGTAGAACGCGCCGGGGATCTCATCGGCGGCGACCTGCCCGGTGGCCAGGTTCTTGACCCGCACGGTGAAGCGCTCGCTGCCCTCGAAGTCGGTGGAGTAGGCCAGCAGGCCGCCGCCGGGACTGAGCTCGTAGGCGCCGAGCGAGAAGAACGCGTGCTCCCCGGCGAGCTCGTTGCCGTCGAGCAGCACTTCCTCGCCCTCGGCAGGCTCGCCGTCGGCCGGGGCGGCGGGCGGGCCGGACTCGCCGGGCGTTACCGGACGCCGGCAGTGCAGAGCGTACTGCTGGCCCTCGACCGTCCGGCTGTAGTACCACCAGCCGCCCTTGCGGGCGGGCACCGAGAGGTCGGTTTCCTTGGTCCTGGCCTTGATCTCGCCGAAGATCTCGTCCCGCAGGCCAGCCTGGCCGGCGGTCAGCGCCTCGGTGTAGGCGTTCTGGGCCTCGAGGTAGGCGATGGTGTCGGCATTGGTCTTATCGGCCAGCCAGGCGTACTCGTCGACGACGGTGTCACCATGGTGGGTCCGCTTGCTCGGCTCGCGCCGGACGGCGGGCGGCCGGGCGGTCACGGCAGTCTCCTGCTGAGGGCTCATGGCCGCAGTCTAGGCACGCCCCCCGCTATACGTTGAAGCGGAATTCCACGAAGTTCCGTCACCGATACGCATGTGCGTGGCCGCCGAACTCAGCGTCGACCGCAGCCTTCTGAGAGCCCATCGTCGCACGCTGCTCGACGCAGCGCCTGCCGGAAATCAACCATCTGACCAGGGGTTGAGGTACTCAACGCCGGAGCGTTCGAAGTCGCGGGTGTTCCGGGTGACGACGGTCAGGCCCCGGGCAAGCGCGGTGCCCGCGATGAGCGCGTCGTGCTGGGGCGCCTGGTCTGGTACGTGCAGCGATGCGACACGGCGGGCGGCCGCGAGATCGAGTGGCAGGATGCGGTCGGCGAAGCCGGTGAGCACGTTGTTTTCGAACCATCGGGTAAGGATGCGGGCCTGGTCGGGGTCGGTTCGCTGTTTCCGCAGGATCCCGGTCTCGATCTCGATGATGGTCACGACGCTAATGGCAAGGTCCGCCGCGCTCTGCCCGGCCACCCACTTCTTGACCCCGGAGTCGCCGCGCCGCTTTCGGAGCTCGCTGACGACATTGGTGTCGAGCAGGTACATCAGACGTTCGCGGGTCGGATGTCCAAGCCGGCCGGCTCGATCTCGAACTCGACCTCCTCGTCCATCTCCAGCCAATCGGCAAGATCAGCTGGCGTGCGAAGCAGTCGCTGATACTCGGCGTAGGTCAACAGCACGAAGGACGGGCGGCTGTGCTCGGTGATCACCACCGGTTCTCCCTCGGCCGCGCGCTTGACCTGGCTAGGGCGCTGATTGAACTCAGCCGCGGTAACGGTAACCACATCCACCTCCCTTGAAGTAGTATATGTAACTACATCTTACAGGGGGGAGGCAGCACCCGCAATCCCGCAGATGGTCACCCGCCTGACACACATTCCTGGGTCTCAGACGTTGAAGCGGAATTCCACTACGTCGCCGTCGCGCATCACGTAGTCCTTGCCTTCGATGCGAGCCTTGCCCGCGGCGCGGGCGGCGGCGATCGAGCCGGCGGCCATCAGGTCGTCAAACGAAACGATCTCGGCCTTGATGAACCCGCGCTGGAAGTCGGTGTGGATCACGCCGGCGGCCTCCGGCGCCGTGGCGCCGGCCGGGATGGTCCAGGCCCGGGACTCCTTCGGGCCGGCCGTCAGGAACGTCGACAGGCCCAGCGCCGCGAAGCCGGCCCGGGCCAGCTGAGCCAGGCCCGGCTCGCCCATGCCCAGCCCGGTGAGCATCTCGGCCGCGTCTTCCGGGGACAGCTCGGCCAGCTCGGCCTCGGTCTTGGCGTCCAGGAAGATCGACTCGGCCGGGGCGACCAGCGCCGCCAGCCGGTCCCGCAGCTCTTTGTCGGCGAGCTCGCCCTCATCGACATTGAAGACATACAAGAACGGCTTGGCCGTGAGCAGCTGAAGCTCGCGAAGGTCGGCCAGGTCGATGCCGGCCTGGGCAGCGCCCGCGAACAGCGTGGTCCCGCCGTCGAGCAGCTGCTGGGCGGCCGCCGCCGCGGCCGCGACCCGGACCTTGTCCGGGTCCTTGGCGAACTTGGCCTCCTTGGCCAGCCGCGGCGTCGCCTTCTCCAGCGTCTGCAGGTCGGCCAGGATCAGCTCGGTGGCGATGGTCTCGATGTCGCGCCCGGGCGACACGTCGCCGTCGACATGGCTGACGTCGGGATCGGCGAAGACGCGCACCACCTGGCAGATCGCGTCGGTCTCCCGGATGTGCGCGAGGAACTGGTTGCCCAGGCCCTGCCCCTGCGAGGCGCCCCGGACCAGCCCGGCGATGTCCACGAACCGGACCGTCGCCTCGATGATCTTGGCCGAGTCGTACAGCCCGGCCAGGGCGCTCAGCCGGGCATCGGGGATGCCGACGATCCCGACATTGGGCTCGATGGTGGCGAACGGGTAGTTCGAGGCCAGCGCGCTGGCCCGGGTCAGGGCGTTGAAGAGCGTGGACTTGCCCACGTTGGGCAGGCCGACGATGCCGATCGAGAGACTCACCTGCGCGAGTCTAGGGGGCCGGCGGCGGCATCCGGGTCGCGGCAGCCCCCGGCACTAGCCGCGATTCCCGGCGGGCGCTCCCCCATGCCGCGGGCCTGGCGGCGGGCGCCGGACATCGCTGTTGTCAGCGGCAGCCGCGCCAGCAGTTCGCGGGCGATGCCCGGCACGCGGGCGTGTCGGGCGGAAACTGTCCGCCGCGGCTGCCAGCATGGCCGATATGGATGGCATCTCGCTGTTTGCCGGGCTGCTAGCCGCCCTCGCGCTCGGGGCCGCGATCGGCTACCTGTACGCGCGGTCCAGGCTGGCGGCGGTGACCGCCGACCTGACCGGGCAGGCCCGCGCCGCGCAGGAGCGCGAGCGCGCGGCCCAGGACCGGGCGGCCATCCTGGAGCGGGCTGCGCAGGAAAAGGCCGCGCTGCTGGACGGCCAGCTCGCCGAGCGCTTCCAGGCGATGTCGGCGCAGGCTCTGGAGCGCAGCGCCACGACCTTCCTGGAGATCGCCGAGGGCCGGCTGGGCGCGGCCAATGCCCGGGCGGCCGGCGAGCTGGAGACCCGGCGGGCGGCCGTCGAGCACCTGGTCCAGCCGCTGCGCGAGACCCTGGCCCGGGTGGAAGCCCAGCTGCGCGAGACCGACGCGGAGCGGCAGCGCTCGCACGCCGCCCTCACCGAGCAGTTCACCATCGCCCGGCAGAGCTCCGAGCAGCTGCGAGTCCAGACCCAGGCGCTGGTCACCGCCCTGCGGCGGCCCGAGGCGCGCGGCCGGTGGGGCGAGATGCAGCTGCGCCGGGTGGTCGAGCTGGCCGGGATGAGCGCGCGCTGCGACTTCGAGGAGCAGGTCAGCGTCCAGGCTGCGGACGGGGCGCTGCGCCCGGACATGGTGGTCCGGCTGGCCGGCGGCAAGAACATCGTGGTCGATTCCAAGGTCTCCCTGGCGGCTTACCTGGAAGCGGCCGAGGCCGCCGACGACCAGGTCCGCTCGGGACGGCTGGACGCGCACGCCCGGCACCTGCGCGAGCACGTGGACCGGCTGGCGGCGAAGTCGTACTGGGCCGCGCTCAGCCCGGCCCCGGAGTTCGTCGTGCTGTTCATCCCCGGCGAGGCGTTCCTGGCGCCGGGGCTCGAGCACGATCCCGGCCTGCTGGAGTACGCGATGGCCCGCAGGGTGCACATCGCCACCCCGACCACGCTGGTGACGATGCTGCGCACGGCGCAGTACGCCTGGCAGCAGGAGGCGCTGTCGGCCAACGCCCGCGCGGTGTTCGACCTGGGCCGCGAGCTGTACGAGCGGCTGTCGGGCCTGGGCCGGCACGCCGATGAGCTCGGCAAGTCGCTGGGCAGGGCCGTAACGGCCTATAACAAGGCAGTCGGCTCCCTGGAGAGCCGGGTCCTGGTCACCGCACGTAAGCTAGCTGAGCTCGGCGTGGTCGACGGCGAGCTGGATCCGCCGCGGCCGGCGGAGGAAACCGTCCGGGCCCTGTCCGCGCCGGAATTGGTCGTCGAGCCCGTGCCCGAGCTCGTCGCCCGGCAGGCGAGTGCGGCCAGCTGACCGGGCGGCCGGCGGCCGTCGCGAGCAGCACCTGACCAGCGTGACGCATCAGACCAGGGGGACCATGAGCGTGCCCAGCGGAACCCGGTCCGCGGCCCGGGCCCCGGCGGGAAGCCAGGGCGCCCGGTCGTCCCGCTCCGGGCGCGGCGGCCAGGCCCGGCTCACCGGACGCGGCTCGGTGCTGGTGATGGTCCTGCTCTTCCTGGCCGGCTGCCTGATCGCGGCGTGGTCGGGCCACAACTGGCCGGCCGGGCTGGGGTATCTCGCGGGCGCCCTGCTGGCCGCCGGCTACGCCCGGCGCGAGGCACTGCTGCTGGTCGTCATCGCCCCGCCGGTCATCTTCGCGATGACGCTCATCGCGGCCGAGCTGGTCACCGCGGGCGGCAGCACGCTGCTCGCGACCGCCGAGGGCACGATCCTGGTACTGGCCGCGGTCGCGCCGTGGCTGTTCTGCGGAACGGCGGCCTGCGTGGTCCTCGCGTGGCTGCGCGGGCTGCCGCGCTGCGTCCGCGAGCTGCGGGCGGATATCGGCGGCCGCGGCGCGGCCGACAGCTAGCGGCTAGCTGTCGGCGGCCTGGCGCAGCTCGCGCGGCAGCGCGAACACCATCCGCTCCTTGACCGCCTCGATCTCCTCTACGTCGCTGAAGCCCAGCTCGCTCAGCCGGCTCAGCACGCCGTCAACCAGGACCTCGGGTACCGACGCGCCGCTGCTGACGCCGATTGTCGACGCGTCGGTGAGCCAGTCCGCGTCGATCGCTGAGGCATCGTCGACCAGGTGCGCGGCCTTGGCCCCGGAGTCGAGCGCGACCTCGACCAGGCGGACCGAGTTCGAGGAGTTGGCCGAGCCGACGACAATGAGGACATCGCAGTCAGCCGCGATCTGCTTGACAGCCGTCTGCCGGTTCTGCGTCGCGTAGCAGATGTCATCGCTGGGCGGATCCAGCAGCTGCGGGAACCGCTCGCGCAAGGCGGCCACGGTCTCCTTGGTCTCGTCCACCGACAGGGTGGTCTGGGACAGCCAGGCGACCTTCGAGGGATCGCGGACGTGTACCGACTCGCTGCCCTGCGGCCCGTCCACGAGGTGGATGTTGGTCGGCGCCTCGCCGGTTGTCCCGATGACCTCCTCATGGCCGTCGTGGCCGATGAGCAGGATGTCGTAGCCCTGCGCGGCGAACCGGCGCGCCTCGCTGTGCACCTTGGTGACCAGCGGGCAGGTGGCGTCGATGGTGCGCAGGCCGCGGTTCTTGGCGTCGTCGCGGACCTGCGGCGCGATGCCGTGCGCGGAGAACACGACCACGGATCCCTCGGGGACCTCCGCGGTCTCATCGACGAAAATCGCGCCGCGCTTCTCCAGGCTTGCTACGACATGAGTGTTATGCACGATCTGCTTGCGCACGTAGACCGGAGCGCCGAATTGCTCCAGTGCTTTCTCGACCGCATGAACGGCTCGCTCGACTCCGGCGCAGTAGCCACGGGGCCGCAGAAGAAGCACTTTGCGGGTTGGCGCAGACATGCCATCCATGTTAGGTGATCGGTCCCGTGGCCCGGCGAGGCGCCACGGCTCCCGGGCGGTGCCAGGGCGCCGCCCGGCCCGTCGGAGGGCGCGCCGCGCCGGCCCGGCCTTGCGCGGGTTGCCGGGGGGACGAGAATGTTGCCAGGTTGGGCAGGACGCGGGGACGGGGCACGAGCACAATCGCGAGCTGCCAGGACGGAATGGCGCCGGGCACAGCCGAGGGAGATCAGGATGGGCATCCCGCAGGTCACTGACCGCATCAAGGAGGCGCCTGCGCATGCGCTGCGCGCGGTTTTCTCCGGGTTCGGCCAGCTGCTGCTCGCCGCCGAGCGGCTGCGCGGCCAGGCAGGCGGCCCGGCCCGCCACCCGGACGCCGGAGCGGCTGAAGCCCTGGCGGCCCCGGCGGGCCCAGGTCCGGCAGGCTCAGCTCCGGCAGGCCCAGGTCCGGCAGGCTCAGCTCCGGCAGGCACGGGTCCGGCAGGCACGGGTCCGGCAGGCACGGCGAGCCCGGCTGGCCAGACTGGCCCTGCCGAGCGTGCAGCTGACCCGGCCAGCGCGCGCTGGCGCTCGCTCGACCGGACCGGCAACGTCCGGATCCTGTCCCCCGACGACCCGGCCGAGGACTCGCGCCTGACCCCGCAGGCCCCGGAAGCACCAGCAGCGGCCCGGCCGGCCGGGCCGCCCGATGCCACGGAGCCCGCCACCGACGCCGAGCCCATCACGCCAGCCGAGCCCGCCACCGCGGCTGAGCCCATCACAGCAGCCGAACCCATCACCGCGGCTGAGCCCGCCACCGCGGCGGAGCCCGCCACGCCAGCCGAGCCCACCGCCGCCGCCGAGCCCACCACGGCAGCCAAGCCCCCTACGGCTGCCCGTCCCGCCAATGTCATCGAGACGGCCGCTGCCGACCTGCCGGTACCCGGTTACGACTCGCTCACGCTGCCCTCGCTGCGGGCCCGGCTGCGCCACCTGGACGCCAGCCAGCTCCAGGTGCTCATCACTTACGAGCGAGAGCACGGCGGCCGCGCTGACGTCGTGGCCATGTTCGAGCGGCGGATCGCGAAGCTGGCGGGCCAGTGAGCCGGCCAGCGCGCGACCGGGGCCTGGCATGCCGCTAGAGACCAGCGCCGACGCGCCCGTTCCGGTCCGGACCGTCATGCGGCTGGTCGGCGACTGGATCGGCCGGCTGGGCCGGGTCTGGGTGGAGGGCCAGATCGCCGAGCTGAGCCGGCGCGGATCCACCGCGTTCCTGACCCTGCGCGATCCGCTGGCCGCGGTCTCGGTCCGGGTGATCTGCACCCGCGCCGTGCTGGAGGCCACCGTCCCGGCGCCCGAGGAGGGCGCGCGGGTGGTGATCTGGTGCAAGCCCGAGTTCAACACCGCACGCGGCAGCTTCGCCCTGGTCGCCACCGAGATGCGCGCGGTGGGCATCGGCGAGCTGCTGGCCCGGCTGGAGCGACTGCGCACGGAGCTGGCCGCCGAGGGGCTGTTCGCGGCGGCGCGCAAGCGGCCGCTGCCCTTCCTGCCCGAGAAGATCGGCCTGATCTGCGGCCGGGAGTCGGCAGCCGAGCGCGACGTGCTCCGGAACGCGGCCCGGCGCTGGGCCGCCGTGCAGTTCCGGATCGAGCAGGTGGCCGTTCAGGGCGCGCATGCCGCGGCGGACGTGATCGCGGCCCTGCAGCGGCTGGATACCGACCCGGCCGTCGAGGTGATCATCGTCGCCCGCGGCGGCGGCTCGATCGAGGACCTGCTGCCGTTCTCCGACGAGGAGCTGGTCCGGGCCGCCGCGGCCACCCGCACCCCGGTGATCAGCGCGATCGGCCACGAGCAGGATGTCCCGCTGCTGGACCTGGTCGCGGACGTCCGCGCTTCCACCCCGACCGACGCGGCGCGGCGGGCCGTGCCCGACGTGGCCGAGCAGCTGGCCCTTATCGACCAGCTGCGCGGCCGGGCCCGGCGCAGCCTGGCCGGGCGCATCGACCGCGAGCACTCCTGGCTGGCCGCGGTCCGGTCGCGGCCGTCGTTGGCCAGCCCGGCGCGCGAACTCGACCGGCAGCAGGAGCAGGTCCTGGCGCTAACCGAGCGAGCCCGGCTGGCTGTCTCCGGGCGCCTGGCCAGGGCCGGCGATGACCTCGCGCATACCCGGGCCCGGCTGGAGTCGCTGTCGCCTGCCTCAACGTTGCGCCGGGGTTATGCGATCGTGCAGCGACCGGACGCCAGCGTGGTGCGCGCGGCCGCCGGCCTGAGCGCGGGCGAGGACCTCACTGTCCGGTTCGCTGACGATCAGGTCGCGGTGACGGTCGCCGGCCAGTGACCGGCAGGCGATGACGGTCGCCGGCGGTGGCGGGCGGGAGGTGACCGGCGGGCGGACCGGCGGGCGGCGTCGCGGCGCCGGCGCCGGGCGGGCTGGGGCCTATAGGGTGGG
>DASUBV010000319.1:0-12522 GCA_035763085.1 Streptosporangiaceae bacterium
GATCTTCCCCGGCGTCAGCCGGGACGCGGACTTCGTCGCCCGCCAGATCGTGGCACGAGCCGGGCAGGAGCAGCCGGCCGCCGCCTGACCAGGGATTTCGGACGTACGCTGGTCGGGAAGGTAGCGATGGGCGTCGTCGAGGAGCTGGTCCGGGCCCGCGAGGCATATGACCGCCGCGAGTGGCTGGCGGCCTACGGCGGGCTGTCTGACACTGCGCCCGGTGAGCTCACGGCCGATGACTTCGTCCGGCTGGCGACCGCGGCCTTCCTGCTCGGCCGGCGCAACGACTGCGTGCAGGCGCTGCAGCGTGCCCACCAGCTCAGTCTCGATGCCGGCGACACCCTGGCCGCGGTGCGCAGCGCCTTCTGGCTGGCGCTGGTGCTGATGACCGGCGGGGAGACGGCGATCGGCGGCGGCTGGGTCGCCCGGTCACAGCGGCTGCTGGCCGGCCTGGACAGCGATGTCGTGGAGCGGGGCTACCTGCTCATCCACGAGATGTACCGGCTCATCGGGGCCGGTGAGCTCGACTCCGCCTACCCGGTCGCCGAGCAGGTCACCGGCTACGGCCATCGTTTCGGTGACCCGGACCTGATCGCGATGGGGCTGTCCGGCCAGGGCCGACTGCTGCTGTACGGCGGGCGGGTGCCCGACGGCCTCGCGCTGCTCGATGAGTCGATGGTCGGCGTCCTGGCGGGCCAGGTGTCGGTGATCTTCGCGGGGCACGTCTACTGCTCCATGATCGAGGCGTGCCAGGAGATCGCCGACTTCGACCGGGCCGCACGCTGGACCTCGGCGCTGACCACCTGGTGTGCCGAGCAGCCGGGGCTGGTGCCGTTCACCGGCCAGTGCGCGGTGCACCGGGGGCAGATCATGGCGGCGCAGGGGGCCTTCAGCGAGGCCCTGGATGAGTTCGACCTGGCCGTCCAGCGCTACGTCGCCGACCAGACGCCGGACGCGGCCGGCCTCGCCCTGGCCGGGCGCGGCGACGTGCTGCGCATCCGCGGCGAGCTGGCCGGGGCGCGGGCTGCCTATGACCGGGCAGCCGGCTACGGCTACGAGCCGCAGCCGGGCCTGGCGCTGCTCTGGCTGGCTCAGGGCCGCACCGAGGCGGCGCTCGCCGCGGTCCGGCGGCTGCTCGGCGAGGCCAGCGACCCGGTGCGCCGGTCGCAGCTGCTGCCGGCCGCGATGGAGGTGCTGCTGGCCGCGGGCCAGCTGGATGAGGCCACCGCCATCGCCGCCGAGCTGTACTCCATCGCGGCCTCGTTCGGCTGCTCGTCGCTGCAGGCTCAGTCCTGGCGTGCCGCCGCGCGGGTGGCCCTGGAAGCCGGCGACCCGGCCGCCGCGATGCCCCTGCTGCGCCGCGCCCGCGCGGTGTGGGACCGGCTCGGGGGGCGGTATGAGATCGCGCAGTGCCGCCTGGACCTCGGCCGGGCGCTGCGCGCCCTCGGCGATGAGGAGTCCGCCGTCGCCGAGCTGGCCGCCGCGCGGGACAGCTTCGCGGACCTGCGGGCGGTGCCCGCCGAGCGCGCGGCGGCCGCCCTGCTCACCCGCGCCTTCCCGGCCGGGCTCACCGAGCGTGAGGTGGCGGTGCTGCGGCTGGTCGCCGCCGGGCACACCAACCCCGAGATCGCCGCGCTGCTGGTGGTCAGCGAGAAGACCGTTGCCCGGCACCTGAGCAACATCTTCGCCAAGCTCGGTGTCGGCTCCCGGACCGCGGCGGCGGCCTTCGCCTTCGAGCACCAGATCCTCTGAGTCATCGTCCGCAGCGCGGTCCGGGCCCGGGCGGGCGCCGCCGAGAGCGCGGAGCCAGGCACGACGGTGGCGCAGCCGTCCGGGATCCCGCCGTCCGCTCTAATTTTGTACCTACTAGTATGTACAACATGGGCAACGCACGAGAGTCGCTGATCGAGGCGGCCAAGCAGTTGCTGGCCGAGGACGGCTACGGCGCCACCAGCCCGCGCGACGTCCTGGCCCGCAGCGGCGCCGGACAGGGCAGCCTGTACCACCACTTCCGCGGCAAGGCCGACCTGGCAGCCACGGCGCTGCGGGAGGTCAGCGCGCAGATGTGCACGGAGGCGGACGAGGTGCTGGACGGCGAGGCCGACCCGCTGGCGGCGGTGCTGGGCTGGCTGCAGGCCTCGCGTGCCGCACTGCGCGGGTGCCGGCTGGGCCGTCTGGCCGCCGAGCCGGCGGTCAGCGAGCCGGTCATCGCCGCGCCGATCGCGGCGTACTTCCGGCACGTGCAGGACCGGCTGACCGCCCGGCTGGCCGAGGCGGCCGCCGCAGGCCGGCTGAGCACGAGCGCGAGCGCCGGTGCGGTGGCGGCCAGCCTGCTGGCTGTCATTCAGGGCGGCTACGTGCTGGCCCGCGCGACCGGCGACCCGGAGATGATGCGCCAGGCGCAGACCGGCGCCGCCGCGCTGCTGCGCAGCGCAGTCCGTGACACACAGGGAGAGAGCAGCTAAATGATGATCGCGAAGCTGGACGAGGTATTCGGCCGGGATGCGCGCAGCCGGCTGGCCGAGGCGCGGCAGCCCGGTCCCGAGGGCGCGCTGGCGGCGCTGGAGACGTTTTACTACGCCTTCAATCACCGTGACCTGGACGCGCTGGCCGCAGTCTGGCTGGACGACGACCTCGTGCAGCTCAGCAATCCGCTCGGCGGCGTCCTGTCCGGGGCGCCGGCGGTCCGCGACCTGTATGAGCGCATCTTCACCGGCCCGGCGCGGGTCTGGGTCGAGTTCGGCGACATCGTGGTATTCACCGCCGCCGACGCGGTGATCTTCGCCGGCCGCGAGCGCGGCGAGTTCACGGCCGGAAGCGCCACCGTGCCGCTGGCCATCCGTACCAGCCGGGTGTTCATTTACCAGCCCGGCACCGGGTGGCGGCTGGTCCACCACCACGGCTCCATCGACGACCCTGGCCTGCTGCGGGACTACCAGGACGCCGTGGCCGCGGCAGCGCCCGCCGGCCGCGGCTGACCGGCCGGCCTGCCCGGCGCCCGGCTGTGCCGGCGCCGGCTGAGGGGGCAGCAGGCCAGGTCAGGAAACTGCCCGGGGTCACCGCGCCCGCCCGGGCGGTGACCACTAAGGTGCTGCCATCCTCCGCCGGCGGTCCTGCCGATACCGGGCACTGCGCCTGGTATTGACGCCTACTTACCTGAAATGTATAACACGTAGGCATAGTGGCCGTGAGCTGGCCTGCGATGCCGTCGGAGCCTGCCCGATGCAGCCGACCGAACCGGTGAGAGGTAACCATGACGGTAGCGCCAGGCCTGGCATCCGCGGCTGCCCCGGCGAGCGCGCCCGGCCCGCTGCTGCGCGGCCCCGGGGCCGCGGCGCTGGATCCGGCCCTGCGCCGCACGCTGGCCGAGGTTGCCCGGACCGCCCGGCTGCTGGTCGGCTGCGACTACGACGGGACGCTGGCCCCGATCGGCGCTGACCCCCGGACCGTGCACCCGCTGCCGGAGGCGGTGTCGGCGCTGCGGTCGCTGGCCGGCATGCCGGAGACGACGGCCGCGGTGATCTCCGGCCGGGCGCTGCGCGAGCTGGCCGTGCTGTCCCGGCTGCCCGCCGAGGTGCACCTGGTCGGCAGCCACGGCTGCGAGTTCGACATCGGCTTCGTGCACGAGCTGGACCAGCAGGCGCGGCTGCTGCACACCAGGATCGTGGCCACGCTGCGGCGGCTGGCCCGCAGCGCGGACGGCGTGCTGCTGGAGGTCAAGCCGGCCAGCGTGGCGGTGCACGTCCGGCAGGCCACGCCTGAGGTCGCCGGGCAGGTGCTGGCCAGGCTGCGCTCGGGGCCGTGCGAGTGGCCCGGCGTGCAGGTCACCGAGGGCGACGCGGTGGTGGAGCTGTCGGTGGTGCCCACCGACAAGGGCGAGGCGCTGGATGTCGTCCGGCACCGGTGCGGCGCCTCGGCCGCCGTCTTCGTCGGCGACGACGTGAGCGCCGAGGAGGTGTTCATCCGGCTGTCCGGTCCGGATGTGGGCGTCAAGGTCGGCGCGGGCGACACCCTGGCCCGGTTCCGGCTCACGGGCCCGGACGAGGTCGCCGCGATGCTGTCGTTCCTGTCCGAGCAGCGGTCGACCTGGCTGTACGGCGGGCAGGCGCCGCCGATCGAGCGGCTGTCGATGCTGGGCAACAGCCGGGCAGTCGCCCTGCTCACGCCCGACGGGAAGGTGTGCTGGCAGTGCGTGCCCGGCCCGGCCTCGGGCGCGGTATTCGCCGACCTGCTGGGCGGGCCGCCCGCGGGTTACTTCGCGATCCGGCCGCAGCGCGACACGCTGCCGCTCGGCCAGCACTACGTGCCCGGCACCATGACCCTGCAGACCCGCTGGTCGCAGCTGCAGGTCACCGACTACCTGGATCATCACACCGAGCCGCACCGCACCGACCTGATCCGGGTGATCAGCGGCTCGGTCCCGGCGGTCGTCGAGTTCGCCCCCCGGCCCGACTTCGGGCAGGTCGCGGCCCGGCTGGAGCCGACCGCTGACGGGCTGGTCGTGGCCGGCACCGCCGAGCCGATGGTGCTGCGCTCGCCCGGCACGACCTGGGAGATCATCAAGGACGGGCGGCACCAGATCGCCCGGGCCGTGGTCGGGCCCGCCCCCGGCCGGCCGGTGGTGCTGGAGCTGCGCTGCGGCACCAGCGACCTGGCCCCGCACGACCTGCCCGAGGAGCAGCGCCAGGCGCTGTCGGGCGCGTACTGGTCGCAGTGGCAGGACGGCCTGGATCTCCCGGCCACCGAGCCCGACCTGGTCGCCCGGTCCGCCCTGACGCTGCGCGCGCTGTGTCACGCCGACACCGGCGGCATCATGGCCGCGGCCACCACGTCGCTGCCCGAGGACCTCGGCGGCACCCGCAACTGGGACTACCGGCACTGCTGGCTGCGGGACGGGGCGCTGACCGCCCAGGCGCTGGTGTGGCTGGGCTCGACGGCCGAGGCCGCGGCGTTCCTGGAGTGGGTGCACGCGGTCGTGGCCGCCCTGCCCGGCCCCGAGCGGCTGCACCCGGTGTACGCGCTCGACGGCAGCGCCCTCGGCCCGGAGGCGGTCATCGACACGCTGCCCGGCTATGCCGGCTCCCGGCCGGTCCGCATCGGGAACCTCGCCGACCAGCAGGTCCAGCTCGACGTCTTCGGCCCCGTCGTGGAACTCATCGAGACCCTGGCCCGGCGCCGCGGCCACCTCAGCGACGCCGACTGGAACCTGGTCTGCGCCATGTGCGCGGCGGTCGAGCGGCGCTGGCACGAGCCCGACCACGGCATCTGGGAGGAGCGCCGGGCGCCACGTCACCACGTCCACTCCAAGGTCATGTGCTGGGTGGCCGTCGACCGGGCGCTGCGGATGGCGCGCGCCTACGGGCGCCCGGCCGGACCCGGCTGGGCGGCGCTGCGCGACGCCATCGCGGCCGATGTCGTGGACCGCGGCTGGAATGAGCAGGCCCGGTCTTTCACTGCTGCCTACGGCGGCGGCGACCTCGACTCGGCCAGCCTGCATGTCGGGCTGTCCGGGCTGCTCGACCCGGCCGACGAGCGGTTCCAGGCCACGGTGACCGCCGTGGAGGCGGAGCTGCGCTCCGGCCGGACCGTCTACCGGTACCGCCGCGACGACGGGCTGCCCGGCGGCGAGGGCGGCTTCCACCTGTGCACCACGTGGCTGATCGAGGCCTACCTGCTGTCGGGCCGCCGCGCCGAGGCTGAGGAGCTGTTCGCCCAGTTCACCGGGACGGCCGGGCCGACCGGCCTGCTCCCCGAGGAGTATGACCCGGTCGCGGAGCGGTCGCTGGGCAACCACCCGCAGGCCTACAGCCACCTGGGCCTGATCCGCTGCGCGCTGCTGCTGAGCGGCGCCGAGCTGTTAGCACCAGGCCGCAGCGGCGGACTCTGACCGGGACCGCCCGTTCCAGCGCGATCGGCGGCGCCGGGATCCGGGACGGCCCGGGACTGCCCGGGGCGGACCGTGCGCGGCAGCAGCCCCGTCTGGCAGCATCGAGCTCGTGACTTCCCCCGAGCTCAGCTTCCCCCGCCATTCCGCCCGGACCCAGCGATTCACCCTCGGCCAGCCGCACGACTTCGCGATTTCGCCCGACGGCAGCCGGATCGCGTTCCTGCGCGCCCCGTCCGGCACCGACCCGCAGCACGGCCTGTGGGTGCTGGACACCGGGACCGGCGAGGAGCGGCTGGTCGCTGACCCGCGGGAGCTGCTGGCCGGCGGCCAGGAAGTGCTGTCGCCCGAGGAGCTGGCCCGCCGCGAGCGCAGCCGGCAGGCGGCCGCCGGCGTGGTGGCGTTCGCGACCGACAAGCAGGTGCGGCTGGCGGTGTTCGCGCTGTCCGGGCGGCTGTTCACCGCCGACCTGATCAGCGGCGGCGTCCGCGAGCTGGCGGTGCCAGGGCCGGTGGCTGACCCGCATCCCGACCCGACCGGGACATCCGTCGGCTACGTCACCGCCGGGTCGCTGCGCGTCGTGGGGGCCGACGGGACAGGCGACCGCGCTTTGGCGGTGCCCGAAGACCCGGAGGTGACCTACGGCCTGGCGGAGTTCGTGGCGGCCGAGGAGATGGCCAGGACCCGGGGCTTCTGGTGGGCTCCCGACGGGCAGCGGCTGCTCGTCGCCCGGGTGGACAACTCGCCGGTCACCCGCTGGCACCTGTCCGACCCGGCCAACCCGCAGCGGCCGCCGGTGGTGGTCGCCTACCCGGTCGCCGGCACCGACAATGCTGCCGTCAGCGTCAGCATGATCGGCGTGGACGGCTCCCGCGCGCCGGTGGCCTGGGATGCGGCGGCCATGCCGTACCTGATCACCGCGCACTGGTCGGCTGGCGGGCCGCCGCTGCTGCAGGTATGCAGCCGCGACCAGAAGACCATGCAGGTGCTGGCGGTGGCTGACGACGGCAGCGTCACCCGGCTGTGCGAGGACACCGACCCGGACTGGGTCGACGTGTTCGCCGGGGTGCCGGCCTGGACGAGCTCCGGGGAGCTGGTCCGCGTCGCGGTCCGGGACGGCGCCTACCAGCTGCTGATCGGCGACCGCCCGGTGACTGGCCCGGGGCTGAACGTGCGCGAGGTGCTGGACGTCGGCGCGGACGTCCTGCTGACGGCCAGCGACGCGGACCCGGCGCAGATTCACGTGTTCACGGCCAGCACGACGGGCGCAACCCGGCTGACCAGCGAGGCCGGCCTGCACCGCGCCGCCCGTGCCGCCGACACCGCGGTGATCACCACGCAGTCCCTGGCCTTTGCGGGGGCCAGGTCGCAGGTCCGCCGCGGCGGCACGCCGGGCGCGCAGATCCGGTCGGTCGCCGATGCACCGCCGTTCGCCCCCGAGGTCACGTTCCTGGCGGCCGGCCCGCACCAGGTCAGGTGCGCGCTGCTGCTGCCTCGCGGGCACCAGGCCGGGTCGGCGCGGCTGCCGGTGCTGTGCGATCCCTACGGCGGGCCGGCCGCCCAGCGCGTGCTCAGCGCCGGCCATTACTACCTCACCTCGCAGTGGCTGGCCGACCAGGGATTCGCCGTCCTGATCGCCGACGGCCGCGGCACGCCGGGCCGCGGGCCGGCCTGGGACCGCACGATTCACTACGACGAGGCCCGGCTCAACCTGGAGGACCAGGTCGCGGCCCTGGAGGCGGCCGCCGCCGCGCACCCCGACCTGGACCTGTCCCGGGTCGGGATCCGCGGCTGGTCGCACGGCGGCTTCCTGGCGGCGCTCGCGGTGCTGCGCCGGCCGGACGTCTTCCACGCCGCGGTCGCCGGCGCACCGGTGACTGACCGGCGGCTGTATGACACCTTCTATAACGAGCGCTACCTGGGGCACCCCGATGAGCACCCGGAGGCCTACGAGCGCAACTCGATCATCGCCGACGCGCCCGGCCTGAGCCGCCCGCTGATGCTGATTCACGGGCTGGCCGACGACAACGTCGTGGTGGCGAACACGCTGCGGCTGTCGGCCGCGCTGATGGCGGCCGGGCGGCCGCACACCGTGCTGCCGCTGTCCGGCGTCACCCACATGGCCACCCAGGAGGTGGTCGCGGAGAACCTCCTGCTGCTGCAGGTGGATTTCCTGCACCGGGCGCTCAGCGGCCAGGACGGCGCGTGAGGCATGCGCTACGTCATCATCGGCGCCGGCGCGATCGGCGGGACGATCGGGGCCCGGCTGCACGCCAGCGGGCACGAGGTGATCCTGGTCGCGCGGGGCGCGCATCACGCCGCACTGCGCCAGGCCGGGCTGCGGTTCGTCACGCCGGCCGGGGCCGTTTCGTTCTCGATTCCCGTGGCTTCCGGCCCGGCTGAGGTAGCCCTGCAGGCCGGGGACGTGCTGATCGTCGCGGTCAAGGTGCAGGATGCCGCGGCCGCGCTGGACGCCTGGGCCTGGCAGCCGGTGGCCGGCGGCGGCGTGGCGGCCGACTCGCTGCCCGTCTTCTGCGCGCAGAACGGGACGGCCGGCGAGCGGCTTGCGCTGCGGCGGTTCCGGCACGTCTACGGGATGTGCGTCTGGCTGCCGGCGACGCACCTGGAGCCAGGGGTGGTCGAGGCGCCGTGCGCTCCGATGACGGGGATGCTGCCGACGGGCCGGTACCCGTCCGGCCTGGACGACACCGCCCGGGCGGTGGCCGCTGACCTGGCGGGCAGCATGTTCCTGGCCCCGGTCAGCCCGGACGTGATGCGGTACAAGTACGGCAAGCTGCTGACCAATCTCGGCAACGCGGTGCAGGCGGTGTGCGGCCCCGAGCCCGCGGCGGCGGTGGCCGCAGCGGCGGCCGAGCTGCGCAGGCGTGCGCAGGCGGAGGGAGCGGCCGTGCTGGAGGCGGCCGGCATCGGCTACGCGACCGCCGCCGAGATCGACGAGATGCGCGCTGATCAGGTCCGGATCGAGCCGGTGAACGGGACGCGCCGCGGCGGCTCCTCGTGGCAGAGCCTGACCCGCGGCACCGGATCGATCGAGGCCGACTATCTCAACGGGGAGGTCGTTATGATCGGCCGGGTGAGCGGCATCCCGACCCCGGCTAATGAACTGCTCCAGCGGCTGGCCAACCAGTTCGCGCGCGAGCGGCGGGCGCCGGGCACGATCACCGCCGCCGAGCTGGCCGCGTAACGGCCCGTTCCTCGCGGCCGCTTACCTATGGGCGCCGCGGCCCTGGCCTCATGATCGCCAGCGAGTGCCGGTTGCTGTCAGCCGGGCAGGTGCCCGGCGGAAGGGAAGGCTGAGTCCTGGACGAGACCGTGGGTCCCGCTGCCGGCATGAGCCGGCTGGTCGTGGCATTCGCCCGTCAGGTTCCCGGTGTCGAGCACGCGGCGGTGGTGTCGGCCGATGGCCTGCCCCTGGCGGGCTCTCGCAGCCTGCAGACGGACCAGACGGACCAGCTGGCCGCCGTGACGTCAGGGATCGTCAGCCTGGTGCGCGGGGCAGCCCGGATCTTCAGCGGCGGGCAGGTTGACCGGGTGGCCATCATGATGGAGCAGCGCATGCTGCTGCTGACGCCGGCCGGCGAGACCGCGGTGCTCGCGGTCCTGGCCGCCAGCGACAGCGACCTGGACCTGGTCGTCCAGGAGATGGGTCTGTTCCGTGAGCAGGCCAGGGCGGTGCTGGCGGCGCAGGCGGCCATGCTCGGCCGGGATTAGCCCGGCGGCACCCGGCCGGCCGTGGCCCCGCTGCTCCCCGATGACCAGCGACCCCGCGCCGGCCTGGATCGCGATGATCCCGATGCCGTTCGCTGGCCCGGGCGCTGGCCGCGGGACACCGCAGAGGACACTGGTGCGGTGCGGGTGACCATTCGCGTCAAGCCGGGCTCGGCGCGGCCGGGTGTCGGCGGGGAACTGGACGGCGCGCTGGTGGTGCGGGTCAGCGAGCGGGCCGTCGACGGCCGGGCTACGGCTGCGGCCCTGGCGGCGGTGGCCGCGGCCTTCGGCCTCCGGGCCCGGGCGGTCACGCTGGTCACCGGGGCAGCCAGCCGGACGAAGATCGTCGAGGTCCCCGGCGCCGACCCGGCCGTCCTGCGACGCCTGCTGGGCGGCTGACGCACCTGCGGCGGCGGGCGCTGCTGCCGGCGAGTGCCGCCGGGTCCGCTCACGACGGCTGCCAGACAGGCCGTCCTGCTGGCTTACTGCGCGCTCGGCGGTAGCGTCACAGGCATGCTGCCCCCGACGCCCTTCACCTCCCTGCTCGGAATCCAGCACCCGATCGCGCTCGCCCCGATGGGCGGCTCAGCCGGCGGTGCCCTGGCCGCCGCGGTCTCCAATGGCGGCGGCCTGGGCCTGCTCGGCGGCGGCCTGGGCGGCCGGGCGTGGCTCGAGCGAGAACTGGGGCTGGTCGCGGCCAGCACCACGCAGCCCTGGGGCGTCGGCTTCCTGGCCTGGGCAGTCGAGGTGGCGACCGTCGAGTGGACGCTGACCCGCCAGCCGCACGCGATCATGCTGTCGTTCGGGGACCCGGCGCCGTTCGCGGCCCGCATCAAGGACGCCGGCGTTGCGCTACTCATCCAGGTCACCGACCTGGATGAGGCACGGCAGGCCGCTGACCTGGGCGTTGACATCATCATCGCGCAGGGCAGCGAAGCCGGCGGGCACGGCGGCCGCCGCGCCACCCTGCCCTTCGTGCCGGCCGTGGCGGACCTGGTCGCACCGATCCCGGTGCTGGCGGCGGGCGGGATCGCCGACGGGCGCGGCGTGGCTGCGGCGCTGGCCCTGGGCGCGGCCGGCGCTCTGATCGGCACCCGCTTCCAGGCCTGCCGCGAGGCCCTGGTGCCGGCCGAGCTGAGCAAGGCACTGGTCGACGGCCGCGGCAGTGATACCGAGCGGACCCGGATCCTGGACATCGCCCGCGGCTCCGCCTGGCCGGAGCGCTACACCGCCCGGGTGCTGCGCAACGCCTTCCTGGAGGAGTGGCGGGGCCGCGAAGACGAGCTGACCGCCAGCCCTGAGGTCCGGCAGGCCTACAAGGAGGCAGCCAGGCGCCACGACCTGAACGCGGTGTCGGTGTGGGCCGGCGAGGCCCTCGACCTGATCACCAGCATCGGGTCGGCCGCCGACATGGTGCCGCAGCTCGCCGCGGACGCGGCCGCCGCCCTGGCCAGGGCGGCCGGTCACGATCCCGGATAGGGGCACCGGCCAGATACACCGGCCAGCCAGCGGAGACACTGAAGGGACCAGGAGCCGACGAACGGGGGCAGATATGAGCGGGTTCGCACTCGGGCCGGAGGAGGGGCCGGTCTATGACTTCCACGGGTCCAGCGTGGTGATCAAGGCGTCGGGGCAGGACACGCTCGGCCAGCTGGCCGTGATGGAGGCGGCCTACCCGGCCGGGCTGGCTGTTCACCCCCACGTGCACGGCGGCGAGGACGAGATGTTCTACCTGCTGGCGGGCGAGCTCACCGGATTCTGCGAGGACACCCGCTGGACGGCGGCTGCGGGCAGCTTCGTGTTCGTGCCGCGTGATCGGGTGCACGGCTTCACGGTCACCAGCGCGGAGCCGGCCCGGGCCCTCGTCATTACCGGGCCGCCGCAGCTCGATCGCCAGGTAGCCGCACGCGGCGAGATCAACCCACCGCGGCACTAGCCCTCAGGTAAGCCAGGAGTCCCCGGCTGGACGCGGCGAGCCAGCCCGCCGCGGCAGAGCGCCCCCAGGTAAGCCAGGCGGTCCCGGCCGGACGGGGTGAGTCCGACCCGCCACAGTACTGGCGCCCCCCAGGTAGGCCGGGAGTTCCCGGCTAGCCCTGCGAGGCCGGCCGCTGCGCGCCGGTATCGGCCGGCTGCTCGGTCAGCGACATGGCCAGCGCGACGGCGGCGGCTGGCAGCAGCACTTTGCTGAGCGCTCCCGGCGGGGTGTGCGCGGTCGTCAGGGGCTTGGCCGTGCCGATCCCGAGGCGCAGCACCTGCTCGGCCGTCACCATGCCGAGCATCAGCGGGACCAGCCCCCGGTACCGCCACAGCGCCACCCAGATCACGCCCGCTTCCAGCAGCTGGGCGCCGCCCCACTGCCCCAGCAGGGAGACGATGTTGCCGCCGCCCTTCACCCGGGTGTCCATCGAGGCAATCGACTGGGCGCCGCTGTCCGGGGCGAGGACGTGGATCAGGCTGCGGATCGACCCGGCGGCGTTCACCGCCGCCAGCATCCCGGCCGTCCAGCCGGGTCCCCGGAAGGTCATGACGTCGCCCGGCAGCAGCCGCGACGGCCGGAACCGCCGGCCGCCCAGCAGCGCGCGAGCGGCCGCGCGAGTCCCGGAGCCTGGCCCGGCCTGGTTCCCGGCAGGCAGGTCAGTAACGGTCATCGATGCCCCCTGTGCTCATCAGCCGGCGTGATCCTGGCGCGCCCGCAGTCGGCCCGGCCAGCCCGCGGACGCCGCGCTGGCTGCCCTAGTCGGTCTATCCACCGCGATCCCGGGCTAAGCCCAAGGCCACGTAGTTAACGTCCGGTTTGGACGTGTCAAGGGCGTGTCGGTCCCGGATCTGGCAACGGGACTCCTCGATGATCCGGTTCGACCAAGAGCCGATCATGAGGAGTCCCGTTGGAGGACCAGTGTGTCATTACC
>DASUBV010000320.1:0-25688 GCA_035763085.1 Streptosporangiaceae bacterium
GCTGGCCAGTCTGTCCGGGCCGGCCAGGCTGGTCGGGCATATCCCTTACTCCTCACTGAGCAGGCGAGCCGCGGGCAGCGAGCGCTGCGCGCGGCCGGGCCGGCCGGAGGACGGGACAGCCTGTGCTCAGCAGGCGGGCCAGGTCCTCCGGCCGTGCCCCCGGCCTGCCGTCACTGTGCGCCCTACCTAGCGACCCTTTGTCGCTAGGGGTTTGACAGTTGAGCCGAGTTTTCAGGCTGCGGCGGGCAGCCTTGAGCTGGCGAGGCGGTCGTCGATTAGTTGTTCGATTGAGCGGAGCGCCGCGTTGAGCGCTGGTGGTGCCTGAGGCTGGCCGACGCTGAACAGCGGCGACAGAACGCGGTCGTGGACCTTGGTGTAGAAGATCGCGAAGGCTAGTCCGTCGGCGGTGAGGTGGTAGGTGTTGGTGTGGGGGCGGCGGGTGATCAGCTGGTTGCGGCGGAGCCGGGCCAGGTCGTAGGAGGCCTGGGTCATGGAGTAGGGGGCGCCGAGCAGTCCGGTCATCAGGGCGCGCAGGCTCCTGTTGGTGATGCCGGTGACGGCGCACAGCGTGACGCACAAGGCGCCGGCCAGGGCCTGGACCCGAGAGTCGCCGAAACGCATGGCTGTAGCTCTCCGCCCCTCCGCATCGACGGTGGGGTGCGCGATCCGCTCGAAGACTGGATTCGCGAGGACGCAGGCCTGGCCGGCACGTTCAGTTTGCAGCAGCCGGGCGTTGACCGCACGCGCCCGGGCCTGGAGTTCACCGAGGTTGTGCAGGCGACGCTGGCAGCCCAGGTCACCGGGCGCATTGACGACGGTCTCAATCCGCAGGGCGCGGCCGCCTTTGAGGTACTGCTTGATGCGGGAGTGCTTGTAGAAGGCGTTGACGGTGACCTCGGTGCCGCGGGTGACGACCTTGGTCTTGAACTCCCCGCCGGTGGAGCGCTGTGGCCCGTGGCGGACCTGCCGGTCGAAGACGATCTCCATGGTGTCGGGGCGGCCGAGGTCCAGGTTGTCGGTGACCAGCGCGTCGAAGAAGCCGCGGGCATACCGGGGCTGGGTGAACACGATAGTGCGGGACACCTCGACCTGGGCCATGGACAGTTCCCACCACCAGCCGGCATCCCGGTCAGCCGGCCCTAACGGCATCGGCAGCCGGTGCAGCCACCGCTGGAAGAACACCTCGATGGTGCCGGGCTGGAGGCTGTCGCAGACCCGCTGCAGCAGCGCCGGGTCATCACAGCCGGCGAACCCGTTGGACAGTTCGGTGAAGCCCAGGCCCAGCTTCCGGGCTTGCTGCTTGGCCCACTCATGGCCGTTGACCCAGACCTTCACCGGCCACGGGCAGTAGGTGCAGACCTTGATGAACGCCGGCCCGAATCCGGCGTCCCACAGGTAGAAGTAGTAGACCGTGACCCGCCGGTCCTTCTTATCGAAGGAGAACTGCGGGCACTTGCCCGGATCGGTGGCCCGCTTGCGGGAGATGAACACCCGCTGCGGCTCCTGCGCGACCCCGATCGCTGCGACCTGCGACCGGCCGGCGGCAGCAGCCCGGTCCAGGTGGGGCTTCATTACCTCGATATTGCGGTCAGCAGCACGCAGCGGCACGACCGGGATGTGATTGGCCTCAGCAAACGAGGCCACCCTCCGGCGGAACGCGTCACCGATCTGCTGCAGGCACGCCGGGGACGGCACCCGGTAGCCGCGATGGCCCAGGAACTGGATGACCTGCCCGCCGACCTGCAGCCGGGCCAGGTAGCCGTGCAGGTAAAGCCGGTCCAGGCAGTCCAGGTCCAGTCGCATATGCCCGTCCAGCACATCGCTGATCGAGACCGGCACCGACCGCGTGATCCGCGACGCCATGGCAACCTCCGCAACGTGGCCCGTGAACGGAGGATGCGCTCACCCGCACGAACGCGCCAGCCCGGACCAGCCGCCTCGGCGGTATCAGGCGGAGCCTGCCTGGTTGCTAGGCAACAAAGCAATCTCTATTGTTACCTAGTAGCAATGTAAGAGCCTGTCGGCAACCGGATGAGGGTGCGGGGATGCCACTGCAGCACGCGGTGCTCGCGCTGCTAGCCGAGCGCCCGGCGCACGGCTACGAGCTCAAGGGCAGCTTCGAGCAGGCCGTCGGAGACCAGTGGGGCGGCCTGAACATCGGCCACCTCTACCAGATCCTGGAGCGGCTGGGCCGCGACGGGCTCATCGAGTCCCAGCGCCAGCCGCAGGCCGTCAAGCCCGACCGGCTCGTGCACCGCATCACCCCCGCGGGCCGGGCCGAGCTGGCCCGCTGGCTCGGCGAGCCGAGCCGCCGCCCGGGCGGCTTCCGGGACGACTTCTTCCTCAAGGTCATGGCGACCGTGCAGGCCGGCGACGCCGACGCGCTCGCCGGGGTGCTGGCCCGCCAGCGCACCTACCTGCTGCGCGAACTGCGCAGCCTCGCCCGGGCCCGGCAGGAGGCTGCCTCCTCCCCGGTGGACGCGCTGCTGGTCACCGCGGCCGAGCTGCACGTCCGCGCCGACCTCGGCGTCGTCGAGGCCGCCGAGCAGCAACTGGGGCCCGAGGCGCTCGCCGCCGTCGCCCGCGCGCCCGCGCCGGACCACGAGACCGACGTGCCCGGCCGCCAGGCCCCCGCGAGCTAGCCCGCGCCGCGGGCCAGACCGCGCCGCAGCCCGCTGCCGTCACCCGAAGGAGCGCTCCTGTTGCCCAGCCCGTTCATCTACACCACCGACGACCTGCTGGACGTGCTGGACGAGGTTCTAGTCGGGGATGACGCCACCCGGTGGAATGAGTTCTTCGCCGACCGCGCCCGGCCGATCCCGTTCTTCGTTGACTACCCGGACGAGAGCCTGGCCGGCTGGCTCGCCGGCGGGCGGCTGCACCCCGGCCGGGTCCTCGAGCTGGGCTGCGGGCACGGCCGCAACGCGCTGTACCTGGCCAGCCAGGGCTGCACGGTCGACGCGGTGGACCTGTCCGCCGAGGCGCTCGGCTGGGCCCGGCAGCGGGCTGAGGCCGCCGGTGCCATGGTGACCTTCCAGAACTGCTCCATCTTCGACGCGGTGATCGAGCCGGCGGCCTACGACCTGGTCTACGACTCCGGCTGCCTGCACCACCTGCCGCCGCACCGCCGCCAGTCCTACGTCAGCCTGGTGAACCGGGCACTGAAGCCCGGCGGCCACTTCGGGCTGACCTGCTTCCGGCCCGAGGGCGGCAGCGGCCTTACCGACCAGCAGGTCTACGAGCGGGTCACCCTGGGCGGCGGCCTCGGCTACACCGAGGACCAGCTGCGGCACCTCTGGGACCGGGCCCCGTTCTCGGTGCAGGTGCTGCGCCAGATGGCCAAGACCGGCGGCGGCGGGCCGCACTTCGGCGAGGATTTCCTGTGGGTCCTGCTGGCCGCCAAAGATCAGCAGTAACGGGCCATCCGGGCGCCGGCTCTCCCCCCCGGTTACTGGGGTTCCAGGGGTGGCGCCCCGGGCCAGCACGGCCTCACCCCGCGACCCGGCGCTCCGGCAGGCGGCAGGTAACGTGCGGGGTGTGGAGCACACCAGACTGGGCCGGACCGGCCTTCAGGTGTCCCGGCTGTGCCTGGGCACGATGACCTTCGGACTGCAGTGCGACGAGCCCGCCTCGGCGGCCATCCTGGACCACGCGGCCGAGGGCGGCATCGACTTCCTCGATACCTCCGACGCCTATCCGCTCGGCGGCGACCTGTCCACCCGCGGCGTGACCGAGGAGATCCTCGGCCGCTGGCTGCGCGGCCGGCGGGACCGGTTCATCGTCGCCACCAAGTGCTTCGCGCCGACCGGGCCCGCGCCGTTCGACGGCGGCAACTCGCGCAAGCACATCATGTCCGCCGTCGAGGCGTCGCTGCGCCGGCTGCAGACCGACTACATCGACCTGTACCAGCTGCACGGCTACGACCCGGCCACGCCGATCGACGAGACCCTCGGCGCCCTGGACGACCTGGTCCACTCCGGCAAGGTCCGCTACATCGGCTGCTCCAACTTCCTCACCTACCAGCTGGTGCGCGCCGTCGGCCGGACCGAGACCCTGCGGCTGACCCGGATGGACTGCGTCCAGCCCCGGTACAACCTGCTGTTCCGCCAGATCGAGCGGGAGATGCTGCCGTTCTGCGGCGAGGAGGGCATCGGCGTGATCCCGTATAACCCGATCGCCGGCGGCCTGCTGTCGGGCAAGCACGTGCGCACCAGCCCGCCGCCGGAGGGCAGCCGGTTCACTCTCGGCACCGCCGCGCAGAACTACCAGGACCGGTACTGGCACGACCGCGAGTTCGACACCGTCGAGACGCTGCGCCAGCTCGCCGACAAGGCCGGGGTCAGCCTGGTGACGCTGTCGGTGGCCTGGGTCCTGGCGCACCCGGCGGTCACCGCGCCCATCATCGGCGCCAGCCGCCCGGACCAGCTCGACGCCAGCCTGGCCGCTCTCGACTACACGATCGACGCTGACCTCAAGCGGCAGCTGGACGAAGCCACCCACGAGTACCGGATGGGAGACGCCCCTCGGTAGCGGCAGCCGCAGGGGCAACCAGAGCGCCCCGGAGGCTGCCCGGGAGGAGGAGCCATCATGACCGAGCGCAAGCCCGCGGACATGAGCTTCCCCACCTGGGTGGAGAAGCAGATCCACGACGCGGAAGAGCGCGGCGCTTTCGACAACCTGCCCGGCGCGGGCAAGCCGCTGCCCAAGAGCGACGAGGCCGACGAGGGGCAGGCCTGGCTGCGCGACTATCTGCGCCGCGAGGGCGTCAGCACCGAGGAGATGCTGCCCACGCCGCTGCGGCTGCGCAAGGAAGCCGAGCGGCTGGCCGACACGGTGCACCTGCTCGCCTCCGAGCAGCATGTCCGCGAGGCGGTCGCCGAGCTCAACGAGCGGATCATGAAGTGGCGGCGCATCCCGCTCGACGGCCCGCCCATCTTCGTCGCGCTCGTCGACGAGGAGGCCATGCTCACCCGCTGGACCGAAGCCCGGCCGGCCGGCCGGCCCGACGCCGAGGCATCCGTTGCCGGCCGGTCACCAGCCCGGCCGCCCCGCCGCCGGTGGTGGCGCCGCCGCTAGATGCGCGGTTCGGTCACCTTCTCCAGGACAGCAGCGATCTCGTCGGCGGAATCCAGCTCCCCGGCGGCTATCTGCATGATCAGGTCATAGGCTGCGGCATTCGTGAGCGTGAGCCGGCGGCCGTTGACACCGTAGAAGGCAACCAAGGCGCCCAGCGCCAGCCGCTTGTTGCCGTCAGCGAGCGCATGGTTGCGGGCCAGGGAATGCACTAGGGCCGCCGCCTTGGCGTCGAGCCCCTGGTAGGCATCCCTGCCGAACGCGGTGGCTTGGGGGCGGGCGGCGGCGGACTCCAGCAGCCCGGGATCGCGAACGATGACCTTGCCGCCCGTTGCTCGCTCAGCGATGTGCACAAGCTCCGGCAGGCTCAGGTAGATCACTGCCCGAGCCGCTCCAGGGCCTCGGCGTACCGGGGCAGCTCGTCATCCAGGACGCGATCCAGGAGTTCCGCGCGGCTATGCTCCTCGATGTAGTCGCGGATCGCCTGCCGGGCGACGTCCTGCATGGACCGCTGCTCCAGGTCAGCACGCCGCCGCAGGGCTGCGGTCTCCGCATCGTCCAGCCGCAGTGTCATCGCCATGACAATATGGTATCACTGCTGATACCAGCTGACGCCCGGCCCGCCGCCGCGCGGGGGCTTGCCCCGGCCTGCGGCGGCGCGAGAACCTGATCTCCATGAGTGCGCCAGCACAGCCAGCGGCGGACGGCGCCGCCGACCCGCTGGCCCGGTTCAACGCCCTGCCGGAGCCGGACGCGCTCGCGGAGCTGCTGGCCTGCTGCGCCGCCCCGGCCTGGGCCCGGCAGGTGGCGGCGGGCCGCCCTTACCGGTCCCTGGACGGCGTGCTGGCATCCTCCGATGAGGCAGTAACCCAGATGACCGACGCGGACCTGGCCGACGCGCTGGCCGGGCACCCGCGCATCGGCGAGCGCCGCCGCGAGCCGGCCGGGCCAGGTCGGCAGGCTGCTTCGTGGTCGAGCCAGGAGCAGGCCGGGATGCGCACCGCCGGCCAGCAGGCCAGCCAGGCCATGGCCGAGCTGAACCGGGCCTACGAGGACCGCTTCGGGCACATCTACCTGGTCTGCGCGACCGGCCGCAGCGCCGCTGAGCTGCTGGACCTGCTGCGCGGGCGGCTCGGCAACGACCCCGTGGCCGAGCGCCATGTCGTCCGGTCCGAGCTGGCTCAGATCAACCGCCTGCGCCTGGGCAAGCTCCTGGCGGGCGCCTCGTGACCGGCCATGCCAGCGTGATCACCACGCATGTCCTGGACACCGCCGCGGGACGCCCGGCGGCCGGCGTGCCGGTGCGGCTCGAGCACGTCACCGGCAGCGGCGCGGCGCAGCTCGGCGAGGGCGTCACCGGCCCAGACGGGCGGGTCGCGCGGCTCGGCCCGGCCCAGCTGCCGCCCGGCCGCTACCGCCTGGTCTTCGACACCGCTGCCTACCTGGCCGCGGCCGGCCACGAGCCGGCGTTCTACCCCGAGGTCAGCGTCTTGTTCACCGTGGCCGGGCAGCCCGGCGAGCATTACCACCTGCCGCTGCTGCTCAGCCCGTACGGCTACTCCACCTACCGCGGGAGCTGAATGTGGGAATCGTGCTCGGGCCGCAGCAGTACGGCAAGGCGGAGACGCGGGTGGTGCGGGTCCGCCGTGATGACGAGTGGCACCAGATCCGCGACCTGAGCGTGACGACGGCCCTGCGCGGCGACTTCAGCCAGGCCCACCTGGCCGGCGACCAGTCGGCGGTGCTGCCCACCGACTCGCAGAAGAACACGGCGTTCGCCTACGCGCTGGAGCACGGCACCGGCGAGATCGAGGACTACGCGCTCGCGCTGGCCCGGCACTTCGCCGGCGACATCGAGCCGGTGACCGGAGCCAGGGTCGAGGTCGCTGAGTACGCCTGGGACCGGATCAGCGTCGGCAGCGAGCCGCACCCGCACGCCTTCGTCCGGTCCGGCCAGGAGGTGCGGACCACCGCGGTGACGGTGGAGGGAACCGGGCCAGGGCAGCGCAGCTGGGTGGTGTCCGGGCTGACCGACCTGGTGCTGCTCAAGTCCACCGGCTCGGAGTTCCGCGGGTTCCTCACGGACTCCTACACCACGCTGCCCGAGACCGATGACCGGATCCTGGCCACCTCGCTGACCGCCCGGTGGCGGTACGCCGAGCCCGCCACCGACTGGCTCGAGGCCTATGAGCTGGTCAAGCGGGTGCTGCTGGCCCGCTTCGCGGAGCTGCACAGCCTGGCCCTGCAGCAGAGCCTGTGGGAGATGGGCCATGCCGTGCTGACGGCCCGGCCGGACATCGCCGAGATCCGGATGTCGGCCCCGAACAAGCACCACTACCTGGTCGACCTGGCCCCGTTCGGGCTGACCAACAACAATGAGGTGTTCCACGCCGGCGACCGGCCCTACGGCCTGATCCAGTGCACGGCGGTGCGCGACGACGCCCCGCCCGCCGGTCCCGCCTGGGACACCTCGGCCGCCTTCGCCTGACGCCCGCCTGTCCACATCGTCCCTGGCCAGGGGACAATAGGAGCATGAGCGCGGCCCACCGCGCGGTGGCGCGAGCACCGGCCGGGCAGCCCGTCCGCGAGCACGTGACGGCGCTCCCGGCTCCCGGGCTGCGCCCGCTGATCGCTCACTACAGCGGCTACCGGGACGCCGGCCAGCCGCCCGGCCGGCACCGCGGGCTGCCCTCGCCCTACCTGACGGTGATCTTCACCCTGGACGAGCCGCTGGAGGTGGCGCGGCACCCGGACCCCGGCCAGGCCGGCGGCCAGTTCGGCACGCTGGCCGGGGGACTGCACACCGCGCCCGCCCTGATCACGCACGACGGCCGGCAGTCCGGGATCCAGGTCGCGCTCAGCCCGCTCGGCGCCCGGACGATTCTCGGCCTGCCCGCAGGCGAGCTGGCCAGCCTCGACGTGGAGGGCAGCGCGGTGCTGGGCTCGCTGGCCGAGCAGGTCCAGGACAAGATCCGGGCGGCGCGGTCCTGGGCGGAGCGCTTCGCCGCCGTCGATGAGCTGCTGTGGGCGCGGGCCTGCGCCAGTCCCGCGATGACCCGCGGCGGCGCGGCCGACCTGGCCCGCGGCCGCGGCCCCGGCGTCAGCCCCGAGGTCGGCTGCGCCTGGCGGCGGCTGATGCGCACCGGCGGCCAGACGACAGTGGCGCAGCTGGCCGCCGAGACCGGCTGGAGCGACCGGCACCTGCGCAGCCGGTTCCAGGCGGAGACCGGGCTGAGCCCCAAGGCCGCGGCCCGGGTCATCCGGTTCGAGCGGGCCCGGCGGCTGCTGATGCGGCGCGCGCAGGCCGGCACCCGCCCGGCGCTGGCCGAGCTGGCCGCCGAGTGCGGCTACTACGACCAGGCCCACCTGGACCGGGAGTTCCGCGGGCTGGCCGGCTGCCCGCCCACTACCTGGCTGGCCGAAGAGTACTCCGGCAGCCAGCCCGTCAGCCCCCGCCCGCTCCCCGAGCCCGGCTGATGCCCACGGCCGCCGCCATGCGGGCCGGACCCGCCGGGGCTCTGGCGTGAGATGCCCCGATCCGGGGAGGATGTCCTCCGAGGAGCTGGTGCCGTGGAATTCCTGCAGCCCGCCTGCTGGGCGGACGCGCTGGCCGACCGGGCCGCGCACCCCGACGCGCTGGCGGTGGCCGGCGGGACCGACGTCATGGTCGAGATGAACTTTGACGCGCGGCGCCCGCCGGCGCTGCTCGACCTGACCCGGGTGCCCGAGCTGGCTGAGTGGGACCTGGATGACGGGCGGGTCCGGCTGGGCGCCGGGGTCAGCTACACCCGGATCATCGACGAGCTCGGCGGCCGGCTGCCCGGCCTGGCCATGGCCGCCCGCACCGTGGGCTCCCCGCAGATCCGCAACCGCGGCACCGTCGGCGGCAACCTCGGCACCGCCTCGCCCGCGGGCGACGCGCACCCGCCGCTGCTGGCCGCCCGGGCCGGCATCGAGGTGGCCTCGGTGCGCGGCACCCGCGTCATTCCCGCCGACGAGTTCTTCACCGGCGTGAAGCGCAACGCGCTGGCCCCTGACGAGCTGATCGCCGCGGTGCACGTGCCGCTGCCGATCGGGCCGGAGCAGTTCAGCAAGATCGGCACCCGCAACGCCATGGTCATCGCGGTCGCGGCGGTCAGTGTCGCGCTGCACCCGGAGCGCCGGGAGGCCGGCGCGGGCATCGGCTCGGCCGCGCCGACGCCGCGCCGGGCCGCGGCGGCCGAGGAGTTCCTGGCCGCCGCCCTGTCCGACGCCGGGCTGTGGGAGTCGCGGCGCGAGCTTCCGGACGCCATCGCCGCCGAGTTCGCCGCGCAGGTCCGCGCGGCGGGGGCGCCGATCGATGACGTGCGCGGCACGGCCGCCTACCGGCTGCACGCGCTGGCCGTCATGGCCCGCCGGGCCCTGTCCTGGGCCTGGAGCGACTACCGCCGCGGCAGCGTCGCCGCGCAGGGAGGCTGACTACGCAAATGCGGATCACGGCAACCGTTAACGGGCAGCCCCGCGAGGCCGACGATGTCTGGCCGGGCGAGAGCCTGCTGTACGTGCTGCGCGAGCGGATGGGCCTGCCGGGCTCCAAGAACGCCTGCGAGCAGGGCGAGTGCGGGTCCTGCACGGTGTACCTGAACGGCGTCCTGGTGTGCTCCTGCCTGGTCGCGGCAGGCCAGGCCCAGGGCGCCACGGTGGTCACCGTCGAGGGACTGGCCGCCAGGGAGGCGGGCAGCACGGTGTCGCTGCACCCGGTGCAGGAGGCCTTCGTCGCCGCGGGCGCGGTGCAGTGCGGCTTCTGCACGCCGGGCCTGCTGGTCGCCGCGCACGACCTGCTGGCCCGCGTGCCTAGCCCGTCCGACCTGGAGATCCGCGAGGCGCTGGCCGGGAACCTGTGCCGGTGCACGGGCTATGAGAAGATCCTGGCCGCGGTGCACCAGGCCGCCGGCCAGCTCGCGGCGCAGCCGCCGCCCGGCACCGCCGGGCCGGCGGAGGCCAGCTCATGAGCACCCTGATCCTGGACGGCGGCACCGTCGTCACCATGGACGGCCAGCGCGCCGAGTACCCCAGCGGGCACGTCGTGGTCACCGGCACCACGATCGCCGCCGCCGGCCCCGGCCCGGCGCCGGACATTCCCGGCGCCCGGCGCGTCGACGCCCGCGGCTGCCTGGTCACGCCCGGGCTGATCAACACCCACCAGCACCTGTACCAGTGGGTCACCCGCGGCCGGGCTGTCGATGCCACCTTGTTCCAGTGGCTGACCGAGCTGTACCCGGTCTGGGCCGGGATCGATGAGGACACCGCCGGCGCCGCCGCCACCGCCGCGCTGGCCTGGCTGGCCCGCACCGGCTGCACCACCAGCATGGATCACCACTACGTGTTCCCGCGATCCGGCGGCGACGTGCTCGGCGCGACGGTCGAGGCGGCCCGCGCGGTGGGCCTGCGCTTTCACCCCACCCGCGGGTCGATGGACCTGGGGGCCAGCGACGGCGGGCTGCCGCCCGATGACGTCGTGGAGGACACCGACGCCATCCTGGCGGCGACCAGCGCGGCGATCGACCGGTTCCACGATCCGGCGCCGGAGTCGATGCTGCGGATCGCCGTCGCGCCCTGCTCCCCGTTCTCAGTAACGAAAGATCTCCTGGCAGGAGCGGCCGACCTGGCCCGGCAGCGCGGTGTGCGGCTGCATACCCACCTGGCCGAGACCAGCGATGAGGACGCGTACTGCGCGGAGCGGTTCGGCTGCACGCCGGTGCAGTACCTCGACGCGCTGGGCTGGCTCGGCGGCGACGTGTGGCTGGCGCACGCCGTGCACCTGGACGACCGGGCCATCGCCCGGCTGGCCGGGACCGGGACCGGCGTGGCGCACTGCCCGTCATCGAACGGCCGGCTGGGCGCCGGGATCTGCCGCACCCGCGACCTGCTCGCGGCGGGGGTCCCGGTCGGCCTGGGCGTGGACGGCTCCGCCTCCAACGAGTCCGGCTCGCTGCATGACGAGCTGCGCCAGGCGCCGCTGCTGGCCCGCTCCGTTGGCGGCCCGACGGCCCTGTCGGTGCGGCAGTCGCTGGAGATGGCGACCCTGGGCGGCGCGCGGCTGCTCGGCCGGGAAGCCGAGCTCGGCTCGGTGGAGCCGGGCAAGCTGGCCGACCTGGCGGTGTGGCGGCTGGACACCCTGCCGCACGCCGGCATCGCCGACCCGGTCGCGGCGCTAGTGCTCGCCGCACGGCCGCCGCTGGAGCTGCTGCTGGTCAACGGCCGGCCGGTGGTCGAGCGGGACCAGCTCGTCACGATCGACGAGGCCGCGGCAGCCGCTGCGGCCAGCCGGGCCAGCGCGAAGCTGGCGGCACGGGCCGGCCAGCGACCGGCCACCGGAGCCGGGCGATGACCGGCCCGGCGCGGGTGCCCGGCGGGGCGCTGCAGCAGCTGCGCGGCCCCGGCGCCGGGGGAGTCGGCGCGAGCCCCCGGCGGCCCGACGGGACGCTCAAGGTGACCGGCCAGTTCGCCTACGGCAGCGACATGTGGCTGGACGACATGATCTGGGGCGTGACGCTGCGCAGCCCGCACAGCCATGCCCGGATCACCTCGGTAGACACGGCCGGGGCCCTGGCCACCCCCGGCGTGCTGGCCGTGCTGACCTGCCAGGACGTGCCCGGCGCCAACCGGTGCGGCCTGGAGCTGGCCGACCAGCCGGTGCTGGCCGAGGACGTGGTGCGCTATCAGGGCGAGCCGGTCGCGCTGGTCGCCGCCGACCACCCGGAGATCGCCCGCCGGGCGGCGCGGAAGATTGCCGTCGGCTACGACGTGCTGGAGCCGGTCACCGACGCGGTGACGGCGCTGCGCCCGGAAGCCGCCCGGCTGCACCCGCAGGGCAACCTGGTCCGCCATCTGAAGGTGCGCAAGGGCGACCCGGCACCCGCCGCCGACGTGGTGGTGTCGGGGACCTACACGGTCGGGATGCAGGACCAGGCGTTCCTCGGGCCGGAGGCGGGCCTGGCCGTGCCCGACGGCCAGGGCGGCGTCGACCTGTACGTGGCCACCCAGTGGCTGCACGTGGACCAGAAGCAGATCTGCGCCGCGCTGGGCCTGGGGCCCGACCAGGTCCGGCTGACGCTGGCCGGGGTCGGCGGCGCGTTCGGCGGCCGCGAGGACCTGTCCATGCACGTGCACGCCTGCCTGCTGGCACTGCGCACCGGCCGCCCGGTGAAGATGGTCTACAACCGCGAGGAGTCCTTCTTCGGGCACGTGCACCGGCACCCGGCGACCATGCACTACGAGCACGGCGCGACCCGCGCCGGCCAGCTGGTCTACGTGCGGGCGGAGATCTACCTGGACGGCGGCGCCTACACCTCCAGCACCCCGGCCGTCGTCGGCAACGCCGGCACCATGGGCGTCGGCCCCTACGTCGTGCCGAGCGTGCACATCGACACCTACGGCGTCTACACCAACAACCCGCCGTGCGGCGCGATGCGCGGCTTCGGCTCGGTCCAGACCGCCTTCGCCTACGAGGCGCAGATGGACCGGCTCGCCGCCGAGCTGGGCCTGGACCCGGTCGAGGTGCGCTGCCGCAACGCGATGAGCCTGGGCAGCGAGGCGCCCACCGGGCAGATCGTGGACAGCCCCGCGCCGGTCGCCGAGATGCTCCGGCGGCTGCAGGTCATGCCGCTGCCCGGGCCGGCCGGCCCGGACCTGCGCGAGCTGCCGGGCGGGGTGGCCAACACCACGCACGGCGAGGGCGTGCGGCGCGGCGTCGGCTACGCCGTGGCCTACAAGAACGTCGGCTTCTCCGAGGGGTACGACGATTACTCCACGGCGCGGGTCCGGCTGGAGGTGGCCGGCGGCGAGCCCATGGTGGCCGTGCATACCGCAGCCGCGGAAGTCGGGCAGGGACTGGTCACGGTCGAGCAGCAGATCTGCCGCACCGAGCTGGGCGTCGACCACGTGGTGATCCGGCCCAAGGACACCGCGGTCGGCTCCGGCGGCTCCACCTCGGCCTCCCGGCAGACCTACGTCACCGGCGGCGCCGTGCGGGCCGCCTGCGCGCGCATCCGCGAGCAGCTGCTGGGCCGGGCTCAGCGACAGGCCGGCCGGACCATCGCCGGCCTGCGGCTGGAAGCCGGGCATCTGGTCTCGGACACCGAGGGCAAGGTGGCCACGATCGCCGAGGTGCTGGGCGGCGACGCGATCGAGGAGACCGCGGAGTGGCGGCACCGGCCGACGTACCCGGTCGACCCGGAGACCGGCCAGGGGTTCGCGCACGTCCAGTACGCCTTCGCCGCGCACCGCGCGGTGGTGGACGTCGACACCGAGCTGGGCCTGGTCAAGGTCGTCGCGCTGGACTGCGTCCAGGACGTGGGCAAGGCGATGAATCCCGACGCGGTGCTGGGCCAGATCCAGGGCGGCACCGCCCAGGGCATGGGCCTGGCCATCATGGAGGAGATCCAGGTCCGCGACGGGCTGATCCGCAACCCCTCGTTCACCGACTACCTGATCCCCACGATCCTGGACATGCCGCCGATGCAGATCGAGGTGCTGGAGTACCCCGACCCGAACGCGCCCTACGGGCTGCGCGGCGTGGGGGAGGCGCCGACCATCTCCTCCGGCCCGGCGGTCGCGGCGGCCATCCGTGCCGCCACCGGCCTGGAACTGAGCCGGGTTCCGGTGCGGCCCGAGCACATCACGGGGACGGAGTGACCGCGCCGGGCGAGCCGGCCGGGCTTGCGGACGCCGCCGGCGCCGAGCTCGATGCGCTGCTCGCGCGGGCCGACGCCAGCCTGACGGGCCAGTATCCCGGCGACCGGCCCGGCCGCCAGCCGGTGCACACCGTGTACGTGCCGGCCGATCAGTTCGAGCCGGCCCTGCCCGCTCGCTGGGGCCAGGCCGCCCTGGCCGCGCTGACCGAGCACCTGGCCGGCGGTGCCGACTTCGCCGACGTCATGGGCGTGCCGCCGAGCCTGGCCGCCGCCGTCCGCGAGCGGGTGGCAGCCAAGCTGGCGGCCGAGCCGGTCGAGGACCTGCGGCTCGACTTCGAGGACGGCTACGGCGACCGGGGCGATGCCGAAGACGCCGACGCCCGGGCCGCGGCGGCCTCCCTGGCGCAGGCCGCGGCGGACGGTACAGCGCCGCCGTTTACCGGCCTGCGCTGCAAGAGCCTGGAACCCGCCACCCGCCGCCGGGCCATCGCCACGCTGGACATCTTCCTCGGCAGGCTGACCTCGGGCGGCCGGCCGCTGCCGGCCGGGCTGGTGATCACCTTGCCCAAGGTCACCTCGGCCGACCAGGTCCGCGCGATGGTCGTGCTGTGCGAACGGCTGGAGCAGGCGCACCGCCTGCGGCCCGGCGCGCTCCGCTTCGAGGTTCAGGTCGAGACCCCGCAGGTCATCCTGGGAGCTGACGGCGCCGCCACCGTCGCCCGGTGCGTGCACGCGGGCGGGCTCCGGCTGACCGGGCTGCACTACGGCACCTACGACTACTCAGCCGCGCTCGGGATCGCCGCCGACTACCAGAGCATGGAGCACCCGGCCGCTGACTACGCCCGCGCCGTGCTCCAGGTCGCGGCGGCCGGCACCGGCGTCCGGCTGTCCGACGGCTCGTCCAACGTGCTGCCCGCCGGCGGCCACGAGGACATCGTCGCCGCCTGGCGGCTGCATGCCCGGCTGGTCCGCCGGTCCCTGGAGCGCGGCTTCTACCAGGGCTGGGACCTGCACCCGGCCCAGCTGGTCAGCCGGTACGCGGCAACCTACGGGTTCTTCCGGGCTGGCCTGCCCCGGGCGTGCGCGCGGCTGGCCGGATACGCGGGCCGGGTGGCCGGCGGGGTACTGGAGGAGCCGGCCACCGCGCGGGCGCTGGCCGGCTACCTGATCCGCGGCCTGGACTGCGGCGCCACCGACGTAGCCGAGGTCGAGGCCGGCTGCGGCCTGGATCGCGCGGCCCTGGACGCCCGGGCCGCCACCGGCCGCCTGCCGCACGCCGCCGCCCCGCACGCCGCCGCGAACCCTGACTCCGCGAAACCCGCTACTGGCACCGCCGCAACCCCCACCCCGGCGAACCCCGGCCGCACCAGCACAGCCTCCGCCCCGCACTCCGCCAGCCCCACCGCCGCACACTCCGCCAGCCCCGCATCTCTGCCTGGCCCCGCATCTTCCCCTGGCTCCACTGGCATCAGCGAGCCCTCGGGCGTGACCAGGGAAACCGGCGGCGAGCTGGTGATCCGGGCCCGGCGCGTGGTCACGCCGGACGGCATGCGGGCGGCCGTCGTCACGGTGGCCGGGGGAGTGATCACCTCGGTCGGGCCGTACCCGGGTGATCGCGGATCGGCTGATGCCGCCGCCCGGCCGGGCGCGCTGGTCATCGACCTGCCCGACGACGAGGTGCTGCTGCCGGGTCTGGTCGACAGCCACGTGCACGTGAACGAGCCGGGCCGGACCTCATGGGAGGGCTACGCCACTGCGACCAGGGCCGCGGCGGCGGGCGGGATCACCACGATCATCGACATGCCGCTCAACTCCATTCCGCCCACCACCGACGTGGCCGCGCTGGCCGCCAAGCGGGCCGCCGCCGCGGGTCAGTGCCAGGTCGACGTCGGGTTCTGGGGCGGCGCCGTGCCCGGCAACGAGGGGCAGCTGGGCCGGCTGCACCAGGCCGGGGTATTCGGGTTCAAGTGCTTCCTGCTCGACTCCGGGGTACCGGAGTTCCCGCCGCTCGGTGAGCAGGAACTGGAGCAGGCGGCGCGGCTGGTGGCCGGACTGGGCAGCCTGCTGATCGTGCACGCCGAGGACCCGGCCGCGATCCGCCGGGCTCGTCAGGGCGATAAGCCGGGCGGGACGGATTACGCCAGCTTCCTGCGCTCGCGGCCGGACGAGGCCGAGACCGCCGCCGTGGCGCTGGTGCTGGCGGTGGCCCGGCGCACCGGCGCCCGGATGCATGTCCTGCACCTGTCCAGCGCGGCCTGCCTGCCGCTGCTGGCGGCGGCGCGCCGGGACGGCGTGCCGGTGACCGTGGAAACCTGCCCGCATTACCTGACGCTGGCCGCCGAGGAGATCCCCGACGGGGCCACCGAGTACAAGTGCTGCCCGCCGATCCGGGACCGGGCCAACGGCGATCAGCTGTGGAATGCGCTGCGGGAGGGGATCATCGACTGCGTGGTATCTGATCACTCGCCCTGCCCGCCGGAGCTCAAGCAGGTCGCCGGCGGTGACTTCGCTGCGGCCTGGGGCGGGATCTCCTCGCTGCAGCTGACCCTGCCGGCGGTGTGGACCGCCGCGCGGGCGCGCGGGTTCGCGCTGACCGACGTGGCCCGGTGGATGGCGGAGCGGACGGCCGCAATTGCCGGGCTAGCGGGCAAGGGCGCGATCGCCGCCGGGTACCAGGCTGACCTGGTCGCGTTCGCGCCAGACGAGAGCTTCATCGTGGATCCGGCCGGGCTGCACCACCGGCACCCGGTCACGCCGTACGCGGGCCGCAAGCTGGACGGGGTGGTGCGGCGCGCCTGGCTGCGCGGCACCGTGCTGCCGGGCACCGTGCTGCCCGGCCCGGCAGTGCCCGGCGCGGCGCCGTCCGGGACGGCTGTATCCGGCAGCATGCCGGCCGGTCACCTGCTGGAACGGCCATGACTCCCGGCAGCGCGCCGGCCTTCACCGGGTTGCCCGACCTGGCCTCGCGGCTGCTGGGCGGGAGCGTGGTGCTCGCCAACGACGACCTGTTCGCCGAGAAGGAGAACCTGATCAAGCCGGGGCCGGCGGACTTCGCAGCGCAGGCGTTCGGGCCGCGCGGGAAGGTCTATGACGGCTGGGAGACCCGGCGCCGCCGCGAGCCCGGCCATGACTACGCGATCGTCCGGCTCGGCGTGCCGGGCCTGGTGCACGGCGTGGTCGTTGACACCGCCTTCTTCCGGGGCAACTACCCGCCGCAGATCTCGGTCGAGGGGGTGAGCGCGGGGGGCTACCCGTCACCCGCCGAGCTGGCCGGGATGACCTGGCACCCGCTGGTGCCCCGGTCGCCGGCCCGCGGCGACACGGCCAACTACTACCAGGTGGCGGACCGGCACCGGTGGACGCACCTGCGGCTGTCGATCTACCCCGACGGCGGCGTGGCCCGGTTCCGGGTGCACGGCGAGGTGCTGCCCGCCCCGGCGTTCCTGACCGGCACGGTGGACCTGGCCGCCCTGGAGAACGGCGGCCGGCTGCTGGAGTGCTCGGACGACTTCTACTCCACGGCCGAGAACCTGATCCGGCCCGGCCGGGCCCGCGGCATGAACGAGGGCTGGGAAAACGCCCGGCGCCGCGGCGACGGCAACGACTTCGCGGTGTTCGCGCTGGCCGCGGCCGGGGTGCCGCAGTGGGTGGAGGTCGATACCTCCTGGTTCGTCGGCAACGCGCCGGGCTGGGTCCGGCTGCAGGCCGGCGATGACGGCGGCGCCTGGCGGGAGATCCTGCCCCGGACCCGGGTGCAGCCCGACACCCGGCACCGGTTCATAGTGACCAGCGAGCCGGGCCCGGCGACCAGGATCCGGCTGGACGTGTATCCCGACGGCGGGCTGGCCCGGCTGCGGGTGCACGGCGAGATCACCGCCGACGCGCTGGCCGGGCTGCGGCAGCGATGGCGGGACACCGCCGTCCCCGACACCGTCTGACCCAGGAGGGCTACCCCGAACCCCTGCATCCGGGGACGGCCCCTGGAACCCCCCGCATCCAGGGCCACCCCTGGAACCGCACCCAGGACCACCCCTGGAAACCCCGCACCCAGGAGGCCCGCCCCGGCACCAGGGGCCACTCCCGGAACCCCGGCACCCAGGGTCGCCCCTGGAGCCTCCGCACCGAGGGGCAGCCCGTGCGGCGCTGGCCGTGTGGGCGGGACTGACCTGGGGTTTTCGTTATTGCCGGTGTTCCGAAACGTCCAAGACGGCGGGCGCGCGCCGGTGCGAGCCTGGCCGTATGACTGATAAGACACCGCCACCTCAGGTGTGGCCCACCCTGCGGGCCCGCGATGCCCGGGCCCTGATCCGCTTCCTGACCGACGCGTTCGGCTTCGAGGAGACCGTCGTCTACGGGGAGGGCAACCGCGTCGAGCATGCGCAGCTGTCCTGGCCGCCGGGCGGCGGGGTAATGCTGGGCTCGGTGCGCGAGAGTGCCGACGATCCGTGGCCGGTACCGCCGGGCAGTTTCGGCGCCTACGTGGTGACCGATGATCCCGACGGGCTGTTCGGCCGGGCCGTCAAGGCCGGCGCCAGCGTGGTCAGCGGACTGCACGACACCGACTACGGCTCCCGCGACTTCGCGGTCCGTGATCCGGAGGGCAACCTCTGGTCGTTCGGCACCTACCGGGGCGCGCCGCGGTCCGGTGATTAGCCGGCCCCGGCGGCGGCAGCCCGCCGGTCGCCGTCGTCGCCGCCAGATGCGCTGATAACATCCCATTCCAGCCTGGCCCGGAATGGTTGGAGTGGTATGTCAGAAGCGCAGTACGACTTCATCATTGTCGGCGGCGGATCGGCGGGCTCGGCCCTGGCCAGCCGGCTGTCCGCGGACCCGGCGCACCGGGTGCTGGTGCTAGAGGCGGGGCGGCCGGATTACCGGTGGGATGTGTTCATTCACATGCCGGCTGCGCTGACGTTCCCGATCGGCAGCCGGTTCTACGACTGGAAGTACGAGTCCGAGCCGGAGCCGTTCATGAACGGCCGCCGGATCTATCACGCGCGCGGCAAGGTGCTGGGCGGCTCCAGCAGCATCAACGGCATGATCTTCCAGCGCGGCAACCCGCTGGACTACGCGCGCTGGGCGGCCGACCCCGGCATGGCGGACTGGGACTACGCGCACTGCCTGCCGTACTTCAAGAAGATGGAGAACTGCCTGGCCGGGGCGGATGAGTTCCGCGGCGGCGACGGGCCGCTGGTGCTGGAACGCGGCCCGGCCACCAACCCGCTGTTCACGGCGTTCTTCGCGGCCGTCCAGGAGGCCGGTTACCAGCTGACCGACGACGTGAACGGGTACCGGCAGGAGGGCTTCGCGCCGTTCGACCGCAACGTGCACCGGGGCCGCCGGCTCAGCGCCGCGCGTGCCTACCTGCACCCGGTGCTGGGCCGGGCCAACCTCACGCTGCACACCCGCGCCTTCACCACGAAGATCCTGTTCGAGGGGACGCGGGCCACCGGCGTGCAGTACCGGCACCGCGGCCAGGTGCACACCGCCCGCGCGGGCGAGATCATCCTGTGCGGCGGCTCGATCAACTCCCCGCAGTTGCTGCAGCTGTCGGGGGTCGGCCCGGCCGCGCTGCTGGAGCAGGTCGGCGTGCCGGTCGTGGCTGACCTGCCCGGTGTCGGCGAGAACCTGCAGGACCACCTGGAGGTGTACGTCCAGTACGGGTCGAAGCAGCCGGTGTCGGTGGCGCCCGCGCTGAAGATGCGCAACCGGCCGATGGTGGGCGCGAAATGGCTGTTCCTGCGCAGCGGCCCGGGCGCGACCAACCACTTCGAGGGCGGCGGCTTCGCCCGCAGCAACGAGGACGTGGCCTACCCCAACCTGATGTTCCACTTCCTGCCGATCGCGATCCGCTACGACGGGTCGGCGCCGGCCGGCGGCCATGGCTACCAGGTGCACATCGGGCCGATGAACTCCGACGCCCGCGGCTCGGTGCGGGTCACCTCCGCCGACCCGGCGGTGCATCCGGCGCTGCGGTTCAACTACCTGTCCACCGACCAGGATCGCCGCGAGTGGGTGGAGGCGATCCGGGTGGCGCGCAACATCCTGAGCCAGCCCGCCATGGCGCCGTACAACGCGGGCGAGCTGTCGCCGGGCGAGGCGGTGCGCAGCGACGAGCAGATCCTGGACTGGGTGCGCCGGGACGGCGAGACGGCGCTGCATCCATCGTGCACGTGCGCGATGGGCACCGGACCGCAGGCGGTGACCGACCCCGCCACGATGCGGGTGCACGGGCTGGAGGGGCTGCGGGTGGTGGATGCGTCGGTGATGCCCTACATCACCAACGGCAACATCTACGCGCCGGTCATGATGATCGCCGAGAAGTCGGCCGACCTGATCCTGGGCAACACCCCGCTGCCGCCGGTGACCGCCGAGTTCTACGTGCACCAGGCCGGGAACACGCCCGCCGCCGCGGCCGACTGAGCTAGCCTGCCCGGCCGGGCGGCGCGGCTGGTCAGCCTGGTTCCGGTGCGCGCGGCGGCGGGCTGGTGACGGCCAGGTCGGGCAGCGCGCCGGCGTACCGCTCGATTTCGACGAGGGCATGCTGCCCGGTGCAGCCCTGGGACAGCTGCGAGCTCGGCCGGTCGGGAGTGAGCACATTGGGGTTGCCGTGCCGGCAGAAGCTGGGGTCGGCCGGGTCGGGGTCATACCAGGCGCCCGTGGACAGCTGGGCCACGCCGGGGCGGACCGCCGTGCTGATGCTGACGCCGGCCAGGCAGCTGCCCCGGTCATTGAAGACGCGGGCGACATCTCCGTCGCGCAGGCCGCGCTCGGCGGCGTCGGCCGGGTTCATCCGCAGCGGCTCCCGCCCGCGGATCTTGGCCGCCTGACTGTGCTCGCCGACGTCGAGCTGGCTGTGCAGCCGGGTCCGCGGCTGGTTGGCCACCAGGTGCAGCCGGAACTGCCGGGCTCGCGGGCCGCCCAGCCACTCGTCCGGCTCCAGCCACACCGGGTGACCCGGGCAGTCCGGGTAGCCGAAGCTGTCGATCGTGGCGGAGTAGATCTCGATCTTGCCGCTGGGCGTGCTGAGCGGGCTCTGCTCCGGGTCATCCCGGAAGCCGGCCAGCAGGACCTGGTCGGGATCCGGAACCGGGATCAGGACGCACTCGCTGGCCCAGAACTCATCGAAGTCCGGCATCTTGTGCCCGCGGTCGGCCAGCAGGCTGCGCCAGTCCTCATACAGGTGCCGGAGCCAGCCGTCGGTGTCCCGCCCCTGGGTGAAGTCTTGGCCGGTGCCCAGGCGGCCGGCCAGCCCGGCGAAGATCGCGTAGTCGTCGCGGGCCTCGCCGTGCGGGCGGGTCAGCGCGGGCATCGGGAACAGGTGCGGGTCGCCGGAGCCGGAGCCGAAGTCATCGCGTTCCACCGACATGGTGACGGGCAGCACGATGTCGGCGTGCCGGGCGGTCGCGGTCCAGAACGGCTCATGCACGATCACGGTCTGCGGGCGCGCGAACGCCCGGCGCAGGCGGGCCAGGTGCTGGTGATGGTGGAACGGGTTGCCGCCGCACCAGTAGACCAGCGCGATGTCGGGGTAGGTGAGCCGCGCGCCGTCGTAGTCGTAGGACTGGCCGGGGTGCAGCAGCATGTCCGCGAGCCGGGCGACCGGGATGAAGGACGTGACCGGGTTACTGCCTTGCGGCAGCCGCGGCGCCGACATCAGCCGTCGCGGCGCGCCGATGTCGGCCTCGGAGCCGTAGCCGTGCCCGAACCCGCCGCCGGGCAGCCCGATCTGGCCGAGCATGGCGGCCAGCACGATGCCCAGCCAGACCGGCTGCTCCCCGTGCCGGGCCCGCTGCAGGGACAGGCTCACCAGGACCGTGGTCCGGTGCCGGGCCATCTGCCGGGCCAGCGCCCGGATCGTGGCGGCCGGGATCTCGGTCCGCTCCTGCGCCCATTCCGGGCTCTTGACCACGCCGTCGCTCTCGCCGCGCAGGTAGCGGGCGAACTGCGGGTAGCCGACGGTGTAGCGGTCCAGGAAGCCGGTGTCAGCGAGGCCCTCGCTGTCGAGGACCTGGGCCAGCGCCAGCATCAGCGCGGCGTCGCTGCCCGGCCGGGGCGCCAGCCACTGCGCGCCGGCCTCGGTAAAGGTGTCATCGCGCAGCGGGCTGACCGACACGACCCGGCAGCCCCGCCGGGCCGCCTGACGGACCCAGTGCCGGATGGTGTGCTGGCTGACGCCGCCGGACGCCACGGCCGTGTTCTTGGCGGAGATCCCGCCGAAGGCCACGATGAGCTCCGCGCGGGCGGCCAGCGTGCTCCACGCGGACGCGCCGCCGAAGATCAGGCCTGAGTCGCCGATGACGTGCGGCAGCAGGACCTCGGATGTGCCGGCGCTGTAGCTGTTGACGGACCGGACGTAGCCGCCCAGCCCGTTCAGGAACCGGTGCAGCTGGCTCTGCGCGTGATGAAACCGGCCGGCGCTGGCCCAGCCGTAGGAGCCGCCGTACACGCCCTCGCCGCCGCGCTCGGCGTAGACCCGGCGCAGCTCGCCGGCGACCAGGTCCAGGGCGGTGTCCCAGCTGACCGGGACGAACGGCTCGTCCCCGCGGGCGGCCGGGCCTGGCCCGTGCGTCAGCCAGCCCTGCCGCACATGCGGCTGGTCCACGCGGGCGGGATGATGCTGGGCCGAGGCGACATTGCCGATCAGCGGCCGCGGGTCCGGGTCGCCGGCCCAGGGCCGCACCGAAACCAGGCGCTCGCCGTCGCTGACGGCCTCGAGCGCGCCCCAGTGCGTCAGGTGCGTGGTCATGGAACCTCCCCGGTGCCTGAGGTGAGCCCGGCTGGCGCAGCCCCGACCATGGTAGGCAGCCACGCGACGGCGGCGGCCAGGCAGCCGGCCTGCACGGCTTCGTCCCGGCTGGCCAGGCCGGCGGGCGGCAGGTCAGACTGGGCGGATGCGCTCTTTCTCGCCTGCCCCGAACGACCCGTCAGCCTCGCCCGACCCGGCTGCGCTCCATCCGCTGGCCGACCCGCGGGACCCGCTCGGGCTGGCCGCCGACGCTCCGCTGCTGGCGGGCTGGCTGGACTTCATGCGCCGGGCCGATGCGGGCGAGTTGCTGCCGATGAGCGTGCCCGGCCACAAGCAGCGCCGCGACCTGGTCGGCGACGTCATCGCCGGCGACGCGCCGCTGTACGGCGGGGTGGACTCCATCAAGCACGCCGACACGCTGCGCGAGGACGCCGAGGCGCGGGCGGCGGCGCTGTGGGGCGCCGACTGGTGCCGGTTCTCGGTGGGCGGCTCGTCGCATGGCAACCAGGCGCTGTGCCTGGCCGTCGGCCAGCCGGGCCAGGAGATCGTCGTCACTCGCACGCTGCACCGGTCGCTGCTGCTGGGCCTGGTGCTGGCCGGGCTGCGCCCGGTATGGGTGCGGCCGGAGATCGACCCGGCCTCCGGCCTGCCGGGGCCGGTGGCGGTCGCCACCGTCCGCGATGCGCTGGCCGCCCACCCGGACGCGTGCGGGGTGTTCCTGGGTGACCCGTCCTACGTCGGCACCACCGGCGACCTGGCCGGGCACGCCGAGGTGGCGCACGCCGCGGGCGTGCCGCTGCTGGTGGACGCCGCGTGGGCGGCGCACCTGGGCTTCCACCCGGACCTGCCGCCGCACGCCATCGCGGCCGGCGCGGACGCCATGGTGACCAGCGCGCACAAGGCGCTGCCCGCCTACAGCCAGGGCGCGCTGGTGCTGGCCAGGACCGGGCGGCTGGAGGCGGGCCGGCTGACCCGTGCGTTCGAGGCGACGCACACCACCAGCCCGACCGGGTCCATCTACGCCAGCATCGACGCCGCCCGCGCGCTGCTGGCCCGCGATGGCGAGCGGCTGTGCGGGCGGCTGCTGCGCGCGGTGGCCGCGGCCCGCAAGCGGCTGCGCGAGGTGCCGGGCCTGGACGTGCTGGACGGCCCGACCGTGGAGCCGGCCAAGCTGATCGTGCTGCTGGCCGGGACCGGCGCGAACGGCTACGCGGTCGAGGACGACCTGATCGCCCGGGGCATGCCGGTCGAGATGGCCGCGCGCGACACGATCGGGCCGATCCCGACGATCGCCGACGACGAAGCGCAGGTCGCCGCGTTCACCGAGGCCCTGATCGCGGCCATCGAGCGGCACCGCGGCACGCCGCGCCACCCGGAGCCGGCCGCCGCGTGGACGGTTGAGCCGCAGACGGTGCTGGCGCCGCGGGAGGCGTTCTTCGCCGCCACCGAGACGGTGCCCGCCGATGCGGCCACCGGCCGGATCAGCGCGGAACTAGTCGCGCCGTACCCGCCGGGCGTCCCGGTGCTGGCACCGGGCGAGCTGATCACCGCCGCGGCGGTGAGCGCGCTGCGCGAGGTGGCCGCTGACGGCGGCCGGATCGCCTATGCCGCCGACGCCACCCTGGCCACGTTCCAGGTCGTCGCCGGGTAACTCCAGCCCCGCTGGCCCTCGCCGCCCCGTCCGCCCCGGGCACGCGCCCGCCGGCCCCGGGTGCGCGGCCGCCCGGATGTCGTGGTGGCGCACCTGCTGCGGGCAGGTCGCTAGGCGGCCCGGGCTCCGGGGCCCGGCCGGGCGGCGGCTGTCCTGGCCGGGACGAGTTCGCCGCAGCCCTGGCAGGCGGTCTGCTGGGTGATCTCGCCGCCGCAGGCCTGGTGCTGGAAGAGGACCGGCGGGCCCTGGGGCGCTGCCCACTTGTCGCCCCAGGCGGTGAGCGCGATGATCGCCGGGGCCAGGTCGCGGCCTTTGTCGGTGAGCACGTACTCGTGCTGGCCGGGCCGGCCCGGCTGGGGGCGCTGCTCCATGAGCCCGTCGCGGACGAAGCCATCCAGCCGGGCGGCCAGGATGTTGGGCGCCAGGCGCAGGCTGCGCTGGAAGTCGGTGAACCGGGTGATGCCGCGGAACAGGGCGTCCCTGATGATCAGCAGGCTCCAGCGCTCGCCGGCCACTTCCAGGGCTCGCGCGGCTGAGCAGTTCTGGCCTTCGTAGCTGCGCCCGAGCATGACCGCAGCCTATCCGCCACCACTTGCATCATGCAAGCGATGAGTTTAATGTACTAGCATCATGCAAGTAAGGCCGCAGCCACGCATCGCGGCGAAACCGAGGAGGCAGGTTATGGACCCCAGGCCAGACAGCTTGCAGGCGGTCCCGGCACACCAGGGGCCCGGCCACCTCGCGCCGGCCGAGACTGCCAGCGCCTACCTGACCGCGTTCTGGGCCGGCCACTTCGACGCCGCCCGGGCGCTGCTGGCCGCGGACTTTTCCTTCTCCGGCCCGTTCGTGCAGGTGCGCGGCCGGGATCCGTTCCTGGCCAGCGCCGCCGGGCTCAGGCTCGTCATCCGCGGCCACCGGCTGCTGCGGCAGTGGACTGACGGTGACGAGGTCTGCTCCTGGTATGACGTGGACCTGGAAACACCAGTCACGTCCGGGTCGGTGACCATGAGCGAGTGGCATACCGCCGTCGGGGGCAAGCTGACCTCCGGCCGTGTGGTGTTCGACGCCGTCGCGTTCCGGGCCTTCCTGCCCTCTCAGTGAGCACCCGCCCCGGCCGGTACGCCCGCCAGGCCAGCAGCCGGGCACGGCCTGGCGGCGAGGACCAGCTCAGCTGCCTGCTCGCATCGCGTTACCCGGGCCGGTGAGCCGGAGGATGCGGGCGGCGAGGACCGCGACGGTCCGGGTGAGGTGCCAGGCGCACGCCCCCGAGCAGCACGCAGATAGTTCCCCGAGCCCGGCTGGCCGGGCCTGGGCCCAGCGGCCGGGCCCGTGGGATGCTGGCCGCAGTAGCCGGGAGGCCGGCTTCGCTGACCGAGCCGACGGGAGGCGTCATGTCCCTGCGGATGAGCCGGGAAGAGCGCGAGAAGTTCCTTGCTGACCTGCACGTCGGGGTGCTCAGCGTGGCCGGCCCGGACGGCCGCGGTCCATTGACCGTGCCGATCTGGTACGCCTACCAGCCCGGCGGCGTGGTCAGCATCGC
>DASUBV010000321.1:0-20894 GCA_035763085.1 Streptosporangiaceae bacterium
TCCGCCCGGCTCAGCCTGCGCCGGGCGCCAGCTGCCCGGCAACCCAGCTGGTGGCGTCCGCGGCGCTCGAGCAGCGCCGGACATCCGGCAGCGGCGGGCGGCGCACCATGACCACCGCGACGCCCAGCTCCCTGGCCGCCGCGAGCTTGCCCGCGGTCAGCGGGCCGCCGCTGTTCTTGGTGACCAGCACGTCGATCTGGTGCTCGCCCATCAGGTCGCGCTCCGCCGCGGCGTCGTAGGGCCCGCGGGCCAGGATGACCTGCCGGGCGGCCGGCATCGGCCCGGCCGGCGGGTCCACGCAGCGGATCAGGAACCACAGCTCGCCCAGGCCGGCGAACGCGGCCAGGCCCTGCCGCCCGGTGGTCAGGAACACCCGGCGCCCGAGCTCGGGCAGCAGCCCCGCGGCCTCGGGCAGCGAGCCAGCCTCGTGCCAGTGGTCGCCGGGCCCGGCCGTCCACGGCTCGCGGACCAGGCTGAGCAGCGGTGTCCCGGCGGCCGCGCAGGCGGCCGCCGCGTTCGCGCTGATCTTCTCGGCGAACGGGTGGGTGGCATCGACCACGGCAGCCGCCTGACTGTCCCGCAGCCAGCCGGCCAGTCCGGCCACCCCGCCGAAGCCGCCGATGCGGACCTCCCCGGCCGGCAGCGCGGGATCGGCGACCCGGCCGGCCAGCGAGGAGATGACCCGCAGGCCCGGCTGGCCGTCGAGCAATCCGGCGAGCTCGCGGGCCTCGCCGGTCCCGCCCAGGATCAGCACCGTGGCGGGCGGGCCGGCGGTCACGACGGGCCGGGGCGGCGCAGCAGGTAGCTGTCCATGATCCAGCCGTGCTCGGCGCGGGCCGCCTCCCGGGCGGCGACGATCTTCGGCCCGGCCTCGCCGGCCGTCCCGCAGATGAGGATCTCCTCCGGGCTGCCCACGTAGGCGCCCCAGTAGATCTCGGTATCCGGGTCCACCCCGGTGAACGCGCAGCGCGCGTCGAGCATGACCACGACATCGTCGGCGTTGTCCGGGAATCCCTCGGCCAGCAGCCGCCCGGTCGTCAGGTGCACCGGCCGGCCGGTGCGGGTCAGGCTGACCTTGTGCCGTGCGGCCAGCGCCTGGATGCTGCTGATGCCGGGGATGACCTGCAGGTCGAATGCAACGGCTCCGCGGCCGAGCACCTCGTCCAGGACGTGCACCGTGCTGTCGTAGATGGCCGGGTCGCCCCAGGCCAGGAACGCGCCGTGCCCGTCGTCGCCCAGCTCATCGGCGATCAGCCGCTCGTAGATCTCCGCGCGTGCGCTGCGCCAGTCATCCACCGCCGCCCGGTAGGCGGCCGCGCCACGGTCCCGCTCGGGGTCGGCAGCGGTCACGATCCGGTAGCCCGGCCGGGTGATGTACCGGTCACAGATCTCCCGGCGCAGGTCGGTGAGCTCGCGCTTGGCGTCGCCCTTGTCCATCATGAAGATCACGTCGACCGTGTTCAGCGTGCTGATGGCCTGGACCGTGATCTGCTCGGGGTCGCCGGCCCCGATGCCGACCACCGAGATCGTCCTCATGTCGCCTGCCCTCCCGCCGTCTGCCCGGTCACGCTGATGCCGGAGCGATCCCGGTCCGCCGAGTACAGGTGACTGTCCCGGAAGTCGCCCTCGGCCAGCACGCGGCCCACCACGATGATGGCCGTGCGCCGGATGCCGTGCTCGCGGACCCGCGCCGCCAGGTCGCCGAGCGCGCAGCGCAGGATCACCTCATCCGGCCAGCTGGCCCGCGCGACGACCGCGGCCGGGCAGTCCGCGCCGTAGTGCGGCAGCAGGTCCGCCGCCACCTGGCCGATGTTCTGCACGGCCAGGTGCAGCACGAGGGTGCAGCCCGTCGCGCCGAGCGCGGCCAGTTCCTCGCCGGCCGGCATCGGCGTGGCGCGGGCGGCGGTGCGGGTCAGCACCACCGTCTGCCCCACGCCGGGCAGGGTGAGCTCCTGCCGCAGGGCGGCGGCGGCCGCGGCGAAGGCCGGCACGCCGGGCACGACCTCCCAGGTCACCCCGGCCGCGTCCAGCTGCCGGGCCTGCTCGGCGACGGCGCTGAAGATCGACGGGTCCCCGCTGTGCAGCCGGACGACGTCGTGCCCGGCCTGGTCGGCGGCAACCAGCTCGGCGACGATGGCGGCTAGGTCCAGGCCGGCGGTGTCGACGAGCCGGGCGTCCGCCCTGGCGCCGTCCAGCACCTCGGGCGGCACCAGGCTGCCCGCGTACAAGATCACCGGTACGGCGGCGATCAGCCGCTGGGCCCGGATGGTCAGCAGGTCCGCCGCGCCGGGCCCGGCACCCGCAAAGTAGACCGTCATCCGCGGCTCACCTGCCACTGGACCACCGGCAGCGCCGGCCGCCAGGTCGTGAAGCTGCCCAGCGGCTCGGCGTAGCTGAGCGCGGCCCGGACGAGCTGGCCGCCGTGCGCCTGCTGCCAGCGGTGCAGCACCGCCTCCGACTCGACCGTGACCGCGTGCGCCACCAGCCGCCCGCCCGGCCGCAGGGCCTGCCAGCACGCTTCCAGCACGCCGTCGCCGGTCAGGCCGCCGCCGATGAAGACCGCGTCCGGGGCGGGCAGCCCGGCCAGCGCCTCCGGGGCGCGGCCGCAGATCAGGCTCAGCCCCGGCACGCCCAGCGCGGCAGCGTTGCGGCCGGCTCGCTCGCACCGGTCGGCCCGTGCCTCGATGGCGATCGCCCGGGCCAGCGGCTCGGCGCGCAGCCACTCGATGCTGATGCTGGCGCTGCCGGCCCCGACATCCCACAGCCGCTCGCCGGGCCCGGGCCGCAGCGCGGCCAGGGCCAGCACGCGCAGCTCGCGTCGGGTGATCTGGCCGTCGGTCTCGAAGGCGGCGTCCGGCAGGCCGGGCAGCCGCCCGGCGGCCAGGGTGCCGTCCGCCAGCGGCCCGGCGCTGGCCCGCGGCCGCACCGCCACCACGCACAGGTCGGCGAACGGGCGTTCCGCGTCCGCTCGCCCGGCACCGGTGGCCGCGGTGCCCGCGGCCGGCTCGTCCGCTGTCGTCTCGCCGCCCGCAGCGCTCGGGCCCGCGGCCAGGTCGCGGGCCCGGACGGGGTCCAGCACCCGCTCGGCCGGCCCGCCCAGCCGCTCCAGCACGGTCAGCTCGCTGTCGCCCCAGCCGGCCTCGGTCAGCAGCCGGGCCACCGCAGCCGGGGTGGCGCCGTCGCGGCACAGCAGCACCACCCGGGCACCCGGCCGCATCGGGGCTAGCGCCGCCTCCGGGGGCTGGGCGACCAGCGTGACGACCTCGACCTCGTGCTCGGGCCAGCCCAGCCGGGCGCAGGCCAGCGCCACGCTCGAGGCGGCCGGGAACACCGTCAGCCGGGCCGGGTCGATCCCGCGGGCCAGCGTCGCGCCGATGCCGTGCAGCATCGGGTTACCGCTGGCCAGCAGGCACAGCCCCGGGTTGTCGCGGACCAGGCTGTCCAGGTTCTCCAGCAGCGGCGAGGGCAGCGGCTCGCAGCGCACCCCCAGGTCGGGCAGCAGGGCCAGCTGGCGCGGGCTGCCCACGATGACTGGCGCGGAGCGCAGCGCGTCCCGCGCGCCCTGGCCCAGGCCTTCCCAGCCGTCCTCGCCGATGCCGACGATGGTGACGGCCCGGGCCACGGTTACCGCCGGGTCGCCGGGGCCGCGGGCCTGTCCGGCCGCCTGCCCGGCCTGCCCGGCGGCGGCGTCAGTCGTGTCGTCCATAGCGCGGCCAGCATGCCATACCCGCGGCCGGGTCCTGGCCCGGCGGTGCCGCCCCGCGGCCGCGCTACCTGGGGCGTTGCTCACCCGGGCCGCTGGAATTCGGGCCCCGGTGGTAGAAAGTAAGGCGTGCTCGGTCTCCCGGACGGTATCCAGGCGTGTCTGTTCGACCTCGACGGAGTGCTGACCAAGACCGCGGCGGTGCATGCCGCGGCCTGGAAGCAGATGTTCGATGAGTACCTGCGCAAGCGAGCCGCGGCCGACGGCAGCCCGTTCACCGAGTTCGATATCCACGACGACTACGACGAGTACGTGGACGGCAAGCCCCGCGAGGACGGCGTCCGGGACTTCCTGGCCTCCCGCGGCATCACCCTGCCCGCGGGCCGCCGCGATGACCCGGCGTCCGCCGAGACCGTCTTCGGGCTGGGCAATCGCAAGAACGAGCTGCTGCTGACCCGGATCCGCGAGGACGGCGTGGCGGTGTTCGACGGCTCGGTCCGCTACCTGGAGGCGGTTCAGCAGGCCGGCCTGCGCCGCGCGGTGGTGTCCTCCAGCGCCAACACTGCGCAGGTGCTGCAGGCGACCGGCCTGGACTCCTACTTCGAAGTCCGGGTGGACGGGGTGACCATCGCCAGCCGCGGGCTGCACGGCAAGCCGGCCCCGGATACCTTCCTGGATGCCGCCCGGCAGCTCGGCGTCGAGCCCGCGCACGCCTCGGTGTTCGAGGATGCGCTGTCCGGGGTAGCGGCCGGGAGGGCCGGCGGTTTCGGCTTCGTGGTCGGTGTCGACCGGGTCGGGCAGGCTCGTGCCCTGGCCGAGCACGGCGCCGACCGCGTCGTGCAGGACCTCTCAGAGCTGGTGAATGACGCATAGCAGCCTGAGCACGCGGAGCTGCGGACACGAGGAGGACGCCGGGTGATCCCAGGCGAGGAGTTCGAGACCGAGGCCTGGTCCATCCGCGAGACCAGCCTGAACCGGGACCGACTGGCACAGTCCGAGTCAATTTTCGCGCTGAGCAATGGCCATATCGGCGTGCGCGGCAACCTGGACGAGGGTGAGCCGCACGGGCTGCCGGGGACCTATCTCAACGGGTTCTACGAGGCGCGGCCGCTGCCCTACGCCGAGGCCGGCTACGGCTACCCGGAGGCCGGGCAGACCGTGGTCAACGTGACCAACGGCAAGATCATCCGGCTGCTCGTCGACGACGAGCTATTCGACCTCCGGTACGGCCGGGTGCTGCACCACGAGCGCACCCTGAACTTCCGGACCGGGCTGCTGCAGCGCCAGGTGGAATGGCGGTCGCCGGGGCACCGCAGCGTCCGCGTCCGCAGCACCCGGATGGTGTCGCTGGTGCAGCGCGCCGTGATGGCCATCGAGTACGAGGTCGAGGTGCTGGACGGGCCGGGCCGCGTGGTGGTCCAGTCCGAGCTGGTCGCCAACGAGGACCTGCCCCCGGTCAGCGGCGACCCGCGGGTCGCCGCCGCGCTGGAGCATCCGCTGGAGTGCCTCGAGCACCGGTCCAGCGGCGTGCAGGGCTACCTGGCCCATCGCACCCGGCGCAGCGGGCTGCAGCTGGCCGCGGCCATGGATCACCTGTGCGATGCACCCGATCCGTGGGGGACCGAGGTCGAGTCCTACGAGGACTCGGCCCGGGTGACCGTCATCGCCGAGCTGAAGCCGGGCACGAAGCTGTGCCTGACCAAGCTGGTGGCCTACGGCTGGTCGGCGGAGCGCTCGGTGCCGGCCCTGCGCGACCAGGTGGCCGCCGCGCTGGCCGCGGCACGGCACACCGGCTGGGACGGCATGCTGGCCGAGCAGCGCGAGTTCCTGGACCGGTACTGGGAGGTCGCCGATGTCCGCGTGGACGGGGATCCGGAGATCCAGCAGGCCGTCCGGTTCGCCACCTTCCAGGTGCTGCAGGCCGGGGCGCGGGCCGAGGGGCGGGCCATCCCGGCCAAGGGCCTGACCGGTCCCGGCTACGACGGGCACGCGTTCTGGGATACCGAGAGCTACGTGCTGCCGGTGCTGACCTACACGCTGCCGACGGCCGTCGCCGACGCGCTGAAATGGCGGCACTCGATCCTGCCGCAGGCCAAGGAGCGGGCCCGCCAGCTCGGCCTGGCCGGGGCGGCGTTCCCGTGGCGGACCATCGCCGGCGAGGAGTGCTCGGCCTACTGGCCGGCCGGCACCGCCGCGTTCCACGTGACCGCCGACGTGGCGGACGCGGTGGCGCGGTTCCAGACCGTGGCGGGCACCGACGACTACGCGCGCCGGTTCGGCACCGAGCTGCTGGTGGAGACGGCCCGGCTGTGGGTGTCGCTGGGCTACTTCGACATGGCGGGCGAGTTCCGGATAGACGGCGTGACCGGCCCCGACGAGTACAGCGCCGTCATGGACAACAACGTCTACACCAACCTGATGGCCAAGCGGAACCTGGAGAAGGCCGTGGCCGCTATCACCGCGCCGGGGACAGACCGGTCGAACTGGCCGGGCGTGTCCGACGACGAGCTGTCGACGTGGCAGCGGGCCGCCGAGCACATGCGGGTGCCCTACGACGAGCGGCTGCGCGTGCACCCGCAGGCCGACGAGTTCACCGACCATGCGGTCTGGGGCTTTGACGTCACCACGCCCAGCCAGTACCCGCTGCTGCTGAACTTCCCCTACTTCGACCTGTACCGCAAGCAGGTCGTCAAGCAGGCCGACCTGGTGCTGGCCCTGTACCGGGCCGGCCATGAGTTCACCGACGAGCAGAAGCAGCGCGACTTCGAGTACTACGAGCGGCTGACCGTGCGCGACTCCTCGCTGTCGGCCAGCATCCAGGCCATCATGGCGGCCGAGACCGGGCACCTGGACCTCGCCTACGACTACTGGGGCGAGGCGGCGCTGATGGACCTCGGCGACCTGGAGCGCAACACCTCCGACGGCCTGCACATCGCCTCGCTGGCCGGGTCCTGGCTGGTCGCGGTGGCCGGGTTCGGCGGGCTGCGCGACACCGCGGACGGCATCCTCTCGCTGCAGCCCCGGCTGCCCGGCGCGCTGCGCTCGCTGACGTTCAACCTGCTGTGGCGCGGCGCGCACCTGAACGTGGCCATCAGCCCCGGCCAGGTCCGCTACACCTGCAATGCCGAGTCACATATTGACCTGCTGCACTACGGCGAGAAGATCCGCGTGGGCCCCGGCGGGACGCAGGTCCGCGACCTCCCGCCGGTGACCGAGCGGCCGCGGCCGCGCCAGCCACCCGGCCGCGAGCCGGCGCAGCGCAACCACAAGCCGGAGTAGGCGCGCCCGGCTACGCCTTGCCGGCCCGGACGACGGTCACCGGGCACGGCGCGTGGGTCACGCAGTGCATGGTCACCGAGCCGAGCAGCATCCCGGTGAACGCGCCGCGCCCCTTGTGCCCGACCACCAGCAGGTCGGCTTCCCCGGCCTGCTCGAGCAGCGCCTCGGCCGAGCGGCCGTAGACCACCTTGGCCTGCACGCTGTCCGGCGGGCCGTCCGGGTAGGCGGCGGCGATCGCCTCGCGGAGCTCGGCCATCCGCTCCTCCTCGACCTCCTCGGTCACCGCGTGCGGTGCCCGGCCGATGGGGGCCGGCCCGGCCGCCGCCGGATAATGCCAGGCGCGCACCGCCCGGACCGTCGCGCCGGATGCCGCCCCGTACTGGCCGGCCCAGCGCAGCGCTGCGACCGACTCCGCTGACCCGTCAACGCCGACCACGACCAGCTGGCCGCTGTTCCCGCCTGCCATCGTGCCTCCCCCAGGCTCGCGTGAGTCCCCGTGCCCATCCTGGCACTGGCGCCGCGGCACGCCCGCGTGACCCGGCCGGCGCCAAGACCGGGGGTTCCAGGGGGCGGGCCCCCTGTGCTGGGGGTTCCAGGGGGTGGCGCCCTGGGATATGCAGGGCCGGGGGTTCAGGGGGCGGGCCCCTGGTGCTGGGGGTTCCAGGGGGTGGCCCCCTGGGTTATGCAGGCCGGGGGTTCCAGGGGGCGGCCCCCTGGGATATTCAGGTCACACGTCCACGTCGACGATCACCGGTGCGTGGTCGCTGGGTCCCTTTCCCTTGCGCATCTCGCGGTCGACCCAGGCGTCGGTGACCGCGCCGGCCAGGACCGGGTTGGCGTAGACCAGGTCAATCCGCATGCCCATGCCCTTGTGAAACGCGCCGGCCCGGTAGTCCCAGTAGGTATAGGGATGCGGGCCCTTGGCGATCCGCGGCACCACGTCGGCCAGGCCGGTCTCCCGCAGCCCGGCCAGCGCCGCCCGCTCGGCCGGGGTGACGTGAGTGGAGCCCTCGAACGCGGCCGGGTCCCAGACGTCGGAATCGTCCGGGGCGATGTTGAAGTCACCGAGCACCGCGAACGGCGTGCTGCCCGCCGCGTCGCCGGCCACGGCCTCGCGCAGCGCGGCCAGCCAGCGCAGCTTGTAGGCATAGTGCGGGTCCTCGGGCGTCCGCCCGTTGGGCACGTAGACCGAGCGGACCCGGACCGGGCCGCAGGTGACGGCCAGCGTGCGCGCCTCGTGGGTGGCCGGGTCGGGATAGCCGGGGTCGCCCGGCAGGCCCGGCTCGGCGTCGGCCAGCCCGATCCGGGACAGCACTGCGACGCCGTTCCAGCGCCCCTCGCCATGCTGGGCGATCTCATAGCCCAGCGTCGTGACCGCATCGGCCGGGAAGTCCCCGGCACCGACCTTGGTCTCCTGCAGGCAGACCACGTCAGGCGCGGCCTCCTCGAGCCACTGGGTCAGCCGGGGCAGCCGGGCCAGCACCGAGTTCACGTTCCAGGTCGCGATCCGCATGGGCTCATTGTGCCCGCTCGCCGGCGAGATGCCGGGACCGGCCAGCCCGGGGCCCAGGCGCAGGCCACCCCAGCCTACCCATTAATATCGTCCCACGATGGAGATTCCCCCGGAGCCTGCTGAGGCCTGCCCGCCCCCCGTCCCCACGTTCTCAGGCTCCGGCAGCGCCGGCCTGCCTGCCGCCTCCCGAACAGAGCCTGATGACGTTCCCTACTTCGGCCCGGACCGCCGTCCGGCTGCCACCGCCGAGCGGGCCCTCGGCGACTTCACCGCCACGCTCAACATTGTCCGGCTGGTGCCGCTGGCGCTGCTCATCGGCGCGCTCGGGGCCGGCGTGTCGCTGGCCCTGCTCGACATGATCGGGCTGGTCACCAACCTGCTGTGGTACCAGCGGCTCAGCGTGACGCTGGTCTCGCCCGGAGCGGGCGCCCGCGCCATGGGCGTGCTGGCGATCATCATCCCGGTCGGCGGCGGCCTGATCGTCGGGCTGATGGCCCGGTTCGGGTCCGAGCAGATCCGCGGGCACGGCATCCCCGAGGCCATGGAGCGGATCCTGGTGCACGGCAGCCGGGTGCAGCCGCGGCTGGCCATCCTCAAGCCAATCTCCAGCGCGGCCAGCATCGGCAGCGGCGGCCCGTTCGGCGCGGAGGGGCCGATCATCCTCACCGGCGGGGCAGTTGGCTCCATCGCCGGGCAGCTGTTCCGGCTGACGGGCGCGCAGCGCCGGTCGCTGCTGGTGGCCGGCGCGGCGGCCGGGATGAGCGCCGTGTTCGGGACGCCGGTGGCGGCCACGCTGTTCGGGGTCGAGCTGCTGACCTTCGAGCTGCGGCCCCGCTCGATGGTGCTCATCGGGCTGGCCGCCGCTACCGCCGACGGGCTGCGGATGGCCTTCGCGCACGCCGGGCTGGTGTCGGCCCAGCCACTGTTCCCGGTCCCGTCGCATGCGCCGCTGGGCGGCGTGGCACTGGCCGGCGCGGCGGTCGTCGGGCTCGCTGCGGGCCTGGCCGCGTGGCTGCTGACCCAGGCCGTGTACCAGGCCGAGGACCTGTTCGGGCGGCTGTCGGGTCATCTGCACTGGATGTGGTGGCCGCTGATCGGCGGCGTGGTCATCGGCGCTGGCGGCCTGGCCGACCCGCGGGCGCTGGGCGTCGGCTACGACACGATCCACGCCGAGCTGCTCGGCCAACTCGGCATCGGCGCGCTGGCGCTGCTGTTCGTAGTCAAGCTGGTCGTCTGGGCCAGCGGGCTCGGCAGCGGGACCAGCGGCGGCATCCTGGCCCCGGTCATGATGATCGGCGGCGCCCTCGGCGGCATGCTCGGGCATGTGCTGCCCGGCGCGTCGCCGGGCACCTGGGCGCTCATCGGGCTGGCCGGGGCACTGGCCGGCGTGACCCGGTCGCCGTTCACCGCGATCGTGTTCGCCTTCGAGCTCACCCATGACGCCGGCGTCCTGCTCGCCCTGCTCGTCGCGGCCACCGCGGCGCACCTGGTCAGCGTCGTGGTCCTGAAGCGCTCGATCCTGACCGAGAAGGTGGCGCGGCGCGGCTTTCACGTGATGCGCGAATACGCCGTCGACCCGCTGGAGGCGATGTTCGTCCGCGAGGTCATGGATGCCGACGTGTTCACCGTCGAGCCGGGATGGACGCTGGCCGAGCTGTACCGGGCGCTGCCGGAGGGCTCGCCGCAGCGCCGGCAGCGGCTGTACCCGGTACTCGACCCGGAGGCGCCGCACGGCGGGATGGTCGGCCTCCTGCCCTGGTCAGCGGTGCTGGCGGGCCGGGCCAGCCGCCAGCAGGCGGCCGACGCCATGATCCCGGCGCGCGCCGTGGCCTACCCCGACGAGATGCTCCGCTCGGTCGCCGACCGGATGGCCGCGCTCGGGCTGGGCGTGCTGCCCGTGGTCGACCGGGCCGACCCCGGCCGGCTGGACGGCCTGATCACTCAGTTCGACCTGCTGCAGGCCCGGCAGCGGCTGCTGGAGGAGGAGCGCCGGGCCGAGAAGGTGCTCACCCTCCGGCGCATCTCGCCGCGGGACCGTATGGTGGGGCGAGCTGACCGGAAGGCGAGCTGACCGGAGGGAGACCAGGTGCCGGAGCTGACCCAGCGCGACTTCGAGCACCTGCTTGCCTTCCGCACCAGCCTGCGCCGCTTCCAGCACTGGAGTGAGGAGCAGGCCCAGGCGGCGGGCCTGACGCATGTCCAGCATCAGCTGCTGGTCGCCATCAAGGGTCACCCGGGGCCGCGCCCGCCGGCCATCGGCGACCTCGCCGGGGACCTGCTGCTGCGCCACCACAGCGCGGTCGAGCTGGTCAACCGGACCGAGCGGGCCGGGCTGGTGCGGCGGGTACCGGATCCGGCCGACGGGCGGGTGGTCCGCGTCACCCTCACCCGCCTCGGCGATCAGCGGCTGGCCGAGCTGACCCCGGCTCACCTGGAAGAGCTGCACCACCTGGCGGCGGTCCTCAATCAGCTCACCGGCGAGCGGGCGGCAGGCAGCCGGTAGCCGCGCCGGGCGGTGCAGCCCTGGGCGAAATGGGCGAAGAGCCGGATTTCGCGGATATTAATCATTCGGCCATCCGCGGCGGCAGCCATTGCTCCATCATGTGTCAGGTGAATCGCCCGGTGCAGTCATCGGTGCCCGGCGCGGCGGCGGGCGCGGCCGGCGCCGCGCCCGGCCCCGGGCACGGCGCGCAGCCCGGCGTCCCCGATCTCACCCCGCTGGTGGCGCAGGCCCAGGCCGGGGATCCGGAGGCTTTCCGGGCCCTGTTCCGGGACACTCAGCCGCGGCTGCTGCGGTACCTGAGCGCGCTGGCGGGCGAGGACGCCGAGGACGTGGCGTCGGAGACCTGGCTGCAGGTGGCCAGGGACCTGCACGACTTCACCGGTGACTACGACGGCTTCCGGGGCTGGGTCGCCACCATCGCCCGGCACCGTGCCCTGGACCTGATCCGGCAGCGCAAGCGCCGGCCGCAGCTCAGCGAGCTGCCGGTCGAGGACCTGGTCGCGCTGGCCGCCTCCGATGACACCGCTGGCACCGCCATTGACGCGGTCACCACCGGCGCGGCGGTCGCCCTGATCGCGACGCTGCCGCCGGACCAGGCCGAGGCCGTGCTGCTGCGCGTGGTGGTCGGCCTGGACGCGCAGACCGCGGCCCAGGTACTGGGCAAGCGACCGGGCGCGGTCCGCACCGCGGCCTACCGCGGCCTGCGCAGCCTCGGCCGCCGGCTGCAGCAGCCAGACGGCGGCCGGCCGGAGACCATTCCGCCGGTGGTGCGGCCGTCCGTCCCGGCCCCTCGGACTGAAGTAACCAGAGAGTAACTCAAAGTTAGCGAGCAAAGGAGTGACACGAGCGCGGGACTTGTCGCTGGAGGAACTGAGATGAGCACACGCCACCCCCGGAAGATCAGCCGGGGAGCTGCCCGGCAGATGCTGGACGGCTCCGCCGCGCCGGATTCCGGCTCAGACCAGCTAGCTCGCGTCCTGGCCGCCGCTGCGGCGCCGGGGCGCGACAGCGAGCTGGCCGGCGAGGACGCGGCCATGGCGGCGTTCCACGCGCATCATCTCGTCCCCGAAACGACCTCTCGGAGAGGACAGATGATCAAGTCCCCGCTCGCGAAGCTTCTCACGGTCAAGGTGGCCGCGCTATCTGTGGCCGCCTGCGCGACCGGCGGCGTGGCGCTCGCCGCCAGCACCGGAGCCCTGCACGGCTCCGGCTCCGCGCACCTCGGCACCGGCATCTCGGTGACCAAGACCCCGCCGGGCGCGCAGGCCAGGGCCAGCGCCTCGGTGTCGGTGTCGGTTCCCGCCAGCGCGGCCGGCCAGTGCCGCTCCCTGATCGCCAGGGTCGAGTCGCTGGCCCACGGCGTGACCGGCGGTGCCACCCCGGCCGGCGACGAGCATGCGCTGTCCAGCCCGGCCATGCCGCAGGCGCTCATGTCCGAGGAGGCGGCTCCGCTGCAGGCCACCGCCCATGGCGCCAGCAACGTTCCTGACTACTGCGCCCTGGTGCTGCGCCTGCCGGCGCTCCCGGACCCCGGCCAGCTGCTCCAGCTGCCGGCCGGCGTCATATCGCAGCTGCTGGCGCAGCTCCCGGCCGGGACCCTCGGCCAGGTGCTCGCCGCGCTGCCGTCCGCGGAGCTCGGCCAGCTGCTGACCAGCCTGCCCGCGGCCACCGTGACGCAGCTGCTGACCGCGCTGCCGTCCGGGGCGCTGTCCGCGGTCCTGACCACGCTGCCCGGCTCGGTGCTGGGCCAGGTCCTCGCCGCGCTGCCCGCCGGGGCGCTGTCCAGCGTGCTGACCACGCTGCCGTCCGGGGCGCTGGCCGAGGTCCTGACCGCGCTGCCGGCCGGGGGGCTGAGCACCGTGCTCACCACCCTGCCGACCGCGACCGTGGGGCAGCTGCTGACCGCGCTGCCCACCGGGGCGCTGTCCAGCGTGCTGACTACACTGCCGTCCGGGACGCTGGCCCAGATCCTGACCGCGCTGCCCGCGGGCACGCTGTCCCAGGTGCTGACCAGCCTGCCGGCCGGGGCCCTGGGCTCCGTCCTGACCGCGCTGCCGGCCGGGGGGCTGAGCACCGTGCTGACGACCCTGCCGTCCGCGGGCCTGTCCCAGGTGCTGACGACCCTGCACGCGCACGCGCTCGCCCGGGTACTGACCTCGCTGCCGGCCAGCGTGCTGACCCAGCTGCTCACCGGTCTGCCGACCAAGGTGCTGTCCCAGGTGCTGACGACCCTGCCCAGCGCGGGCCTGTCCCAGGTCTTCAGCATGCTGCCCACCTCCGCGCTGACGCAGATCCTGACCAGCCTGCCGACCTCGGTGCTCTCCCAGCTGCCGGCCTCGGCGCTGTCCGGCCTGCCCAGCTCGGTGCTGTCCCTGCTCCCCAGGTCGCTGCTGTCCGCAGTGCTGGGCTGAGGGTTCCCGGCCAGCGCCCCACGGTCCCGGGGCACTGGCCCGGCAGGCCCGCCTCAATGGTCCCGAGGCGGCCTGCCCCAGGGCAGGCACCCATCGGCCCCCGGAGTGCCTGCCCGAGCGGGCGGGATGGCTGGCTGGCCCGCCGCCATCCCGCCCGTGCCCGCCGGCCGGCCTCGTGCCCGCCGGCGGGCTTCAGCTCGTGCCTGGGAGATATCAGATGCCGCAGATGCAGGAAGAGATGTCCTCGACCCTGTCCGCCCCCCGGACCCCGGATCTGCCCGACCAGTTCCGCCGCCGCTCCGAGATGTTCGCGCCGGGGACGGTCAACGGACGGCCCTCGAACAAGATCGTCTGGGTGTATGCCGTCACCGGCGGAAGCAGCGCCGGTGAGCTGCCCGGCCTGACCGGCGTCGGCGGCGAGCCGGTCCGCACCGTGCCGGAAGGCGGGCTGCACGCGGTGGTCAGCTCAGTCGACGCGACGGCGTTCGGCGAGGAGGCGCTGCCCGGCCTGCTGGCCGACCTGCCCCGTGCCGAGACGATCGGCCGCGCCCACCACCAGGTGATCGAGTCGGTTGCCGCCGTCGGTCCCGTGGTGCCGCTCCGCCTGGCCACCATCTATCCCGATGACGGGACGATCCGGTCGCTGCTGGCCGAGCACCGCACCGACCTGGCCGACCTGCTGGCCACCTTCCGGGACACCCAGGAGTGGGGCGTCAAGGTGTACCTCGAGCCGCGGGCCGACGGGGTGCCCGACGGGGAGCCGCGCTGGCCGCGGGCCGAGGAGCAGGCCGCCGAGATCGACCGGGTGCTCAGCGAGATCGCCCTGGACTCCCGCCGTCACCCCGCGCCGGACCTGCGGCTGGGCCCGCGCGGCGGCTGGCTGGTGCTCAACGGCGTCTACCTGCTCAGCGACCTGCGCGCGGCCGAGTTCGGCGCCGTCGCCCGGCATCTGGCCGCCGAGCACGAGGGGCTGAAGGCCGAGCTGAGCGGCCCGTGGCCGCCGTACTCGTTCGTGGACCAGCCCGATGCCTGAGCCCGCTCAGCGGCTGCTGGGCTACCGGATCACGCTCGCCCTCCGGCCCGACGAGGTGGCCCGCGCCCGGGCTGCCGCCCTGGGCGAGATCGCCGGGTTACCGCGCGGCCGGGCGAATGACCCGGCCGCGGGGTCAGCCGGGCTGCGAACAGCCCGGCGCGGTCCGCGCCGCGGCCGCGGGCCAGGCCAGCTGCTGCGCTGCGAGCCCGGTGGCGGCGACCGCGCGGATCACGCCGGGGGCTGAGCGGAAGGGCTTCTGGTCACCCGGGGGTGATCAGAAGCCCTTCCGGATCAGGCGGCAGTGCCGCCGGAGCCGGCGGCCAGGGCCGACAGCAGCTCGTAGGCGGCGTGCGCGGCGGCGATCCCGGTGATCTGCGCGTGGTCGTAGGCCGGCGCCACTTCCACGATGTCGGCGCCGACCATGTTCAGCCCGGCGAACGACCGCAGCGCCGCGAGCAGCTCGCGGCTGGTCAGGCCGCCGGCCTCGGGGGTGCCGGTGCCCGGCGCGTGCGCCGGGTCCAGCACGTCGATGTCGACCGAGACATAGACCGGGCGGTCGCCGACCCGCTGGGCGATCCGCTCGGCCAGCCCGGTCACGCCCAGGTGCTCCATCTCCGGCGCCGAGACCACCTGGAACCCCATGCCGGTGTCAGCGTCCAGGTCAGCGGCCGCATACAGCGGGCCGCGGATCCCGACGTGCAGGCACCCGGTCGGGTCCAGCAGGCCCTCCTCGGCGGCCCGGCGGAACGGCGTGCCGTGCGTGTAAGCGGCGCCGAAGTAGGTGTCCCAGGTGTCCAGGTGGGCGTCAAAGTGCACGACCGCCACCGGGCCGCGGGCGGCGGCCACGGCCCGCAGCATCGGCAGCGCGATGGTGTGGTCGCCGCCCAGTGCCAGCACGAACGGCGTGCGCTCCAGCAGTGTCCTGGCCGCGCGCTCGATGGTGGTGATCGCCTCGTCGATGCTGAACGGGTTAACGCCCAGGTCGCCGGCGTCGGCCACCTGGCGGGCCGCGAACGGCGCGACCTGCGCGGCGGGGTTGTAGGGCCGCAGCAGCCGGGAGGACTCGCGGATGTGCGCCGGGCCGAACCGGGCCCCCGGCCGGTAGCTCACCCCGGTGTCGAACGGCACGCCCAGGATGACCGCGTCGGCGTGGTCCACCTCGTCGGCGCGCGGCAGCCGGGCGAACGTCGCCGGCCCCGCGTAGCGCGGCACCACGGTGGCGTCGACCTGTCCGATGGTGTCGCCGGCGCGGACTCGGGGGACGGGCTCGGTCATCTGTGTCCTTGTCTGCTGCGGGGGCCGTCACCTGTGCGGGCGGTCACCCGCCGCATGCTATCCCTGGCCTGCTGGCGCCTGTCGCGCCGCGGCCGCGTCAATGGCCCGCAGCGCCTGCTCACTGGCCTCGATCGCGGACCGCTCGGCGGTCACGTCCAGCGAGCGGGACAGCAGAAGATAAATCAGGCCGGAAACGATCAGCCCGATCAGCCACGAGTAGTCCACGCCGTTCACCAGGTGGCCGGGGAAGAACCCGGTGTAGGACAGGCCGGCGATCGGCGGCAGCACCATGAACGGGATCTCGGCGACGAAGCCCGCGGCGTAGGCCACCAGGCCCCGCCAGCCCCAGGCTCCGTACACGCCGTCGGCGCGGAAGATATCGGTGATCGCGTAGTGCCCGTGCCGGACGAAGAAGAAGTCGACCAGGTTGAGCGCGGTCCACGGGACCAGCAAGTACAGCATCAGGGTGAGCGAGTCGAGCACCGTGGACACCGCGCTGGTGGAGATGCCCGCGCCGATCGCGTACCAGATGATGGCCAGCGCGATGACCGTCACCACCCGCCATGCCCGGCTGGTCTTGATGGTCTTGAACGAGTCGATCCCGGTCAGCACGGTCAGCATGCCGCCGTAGGCGTTCATCCCCATCGTCGCCATCAGCGCGGTGGCCGACAGCACCGCGGTGACCGAGCCCAGCGGAGCGGCCACGTTGTCGCCGACGACCTGGAGCCCGACCAGCCCGTCGGTGGCGCCCAGCCGGGAGGCCAGCCACGCGCCCAGCGCGATCAGCCAGACGGCCGAGCCGGAGGCGCCGAAGAACACGGCGGTGATGATGCCGCGCGGCGAGGTATCGCGCGGCATATAGCGCGAGTAGTCAGAGACGTAGGGCGCGTAGGTGATGTTGTAGGCCACGGCCACCGAGAACTGCGCCATGAACGCCGCGAAGATGAAGCTGCCGGGATGCGCGGGCGTGCGGCCGCCGGCCTGCCCGATCAGGATGGCCACCGAGATGATCGCGTAGCACGGGAACGAGATGATCAGCAGGATCCGGAAGACCCGGTGCACCCAGTCGTAGCCGAAGATGGCCAGCAGCGCGGCCAGCACCGCGGTGACGACGGCCACCAGGCTGGCGTTCCAGCCGAACGCGCCGTGCAGCCCGGTGCTCATCAGCACCTGGTCGGCCACGTTGAACGCCATGTAGGTGAACAGCACGGCGAACAAGGCGACCACCACGCCGCGGTAGCCGAGCTGCGCGCGCGTCTGGATCATCTGGGGCAGCCCGAAGACCGGGCCCTGCGTGGCGTGGAAGGCCATGAACAGCGTGCCGAACCAGATGCCGCCGACGCCGGCGAGGATCGACCAGCCCAGGGACAGGCCGAGCGACGGGCCGACGAAGCCGATCGGGATCGTGAAGTACTGGAAGTTGCCCAGGAACCACAGCATGGTCTGCTGCCAGACCTTGCCGTGCCGTTCCGGATCCGGGATCCAGTCGATCGAGTGGACTTCTACCTGGCCGATCAGCCCGCTGTCGCGAGCTCCGGCAGGGGCGTCAGTGAAGGATCCGGCCGGCATCTCGCCTCCAGGGGGGCGGCATCGCGGGGACGTCGGGGCGGGTCGGCGCAGCCGCAGGCGAGCGGCGGCGCAGTCATGATCGTGCTGATTCAGGAGGCTGGTCCCGATGTGACCTGCCTCACGGCAATGATCACCATTGGTTTCCTGGCTGTCAACCCTTGTTTCATGACTGTTGCAGTGCCATAGAGTGGCCGGGCGTAAGGGATCAGGACCGGCGATCAGGAGGACTCGTGCCCAGCGCCAGCAGCGGCGGCGGTCAGCCGGCTGACCGCACCGCCATCGGCGCGCAGCTGCGGGCGGCCCGCCTCGCGGCCCGCAAGAGCATGGCCGAGGTGGCCGAGCAGAGCGGGCTGACCAAGGGCTTTGTCTCCAAGCTGGAACGAGACCTGGCCAACGTGTCGGTCGCCTCGCTGATCCGGCTGTGCGACGCCCTGGAGATCTCGGTCGGCTCGCTGTTCCGGGCATCGGTGGGCGAGGTCGTCCGGCGCGACGCCCGGCCGCCGATCAACTTCGGCGGCAGCAGCGTGGCGGAGTACCTGCTGACGCCGTCCGGCGAGAAGCGGATGCAGGCCATCCTGAGCGAGATCGAGCCGGGCGGCGGCAGCGGCGCGGAGCCCTACTCGCTGCCGGCCGACGTCGAGTTCGTGTTCATCCTGGCCGGCGAGCTGCAGATCACCGTGGCCGGCGAGCCCATCACGCTGGGCGAGGGCGATGCGCTCACCTTCCCGGCCAGCACCGGCCACCACTGGAGCGTAGATCCGCCGGCCGGGCCGGCCCGGGTGCTGTGGGTGTTCTCGCCCGCCCTCCCCGACACCGGCCCGGTGGCCGGCGGTGCGGCCGGCGCTGCTAGCTGAGGAACGCGGCGATCCGCTGGCGCAGGCTGGCCGGGTCCAGGCCGTGCGCGGCGTCGTGCTCGGCGGAGGTGCCGTAGCGGCGCAGCTCGGTGCGGCTGACGCCGAGGCTGAGCAGCCGGTGCGGCAGGTCGGCCAGGGCGGCCGCGGCCTCGTGCGCAGAGGTTCCGGCCAGGTACGGCTCGACCAGGACGACATCGGCGGCGCCGGATGCCCCGGCGGCCGTGCGCAGCCCGCGGGCGTCGAACGGGCGGATCGTCATCGCGTACAGCACCGTCAGGTCCAGGCCCGCCGTCGCCTCCAGGACCGGCTGCAGCATCGGGCCCACGGCCAGCACGGTGCCCGCGCTGCCCCGGCTGCTGCCCGCGCGGACGGTCTCCAGCAGGCCGCCGGTCATGGCCCGCGGGTACGGGTTGGACTGGCCCGACAGCCGCAGGTACACCCGGCCGCTGGCGGCGGCGGCGTCGCGCAGCAGTTCCTCGGCCTCGTCCGGGTGGCCCGGCACCTGGATGGTCCAGTCGCCCAGGGTGCCGACCAGCGCCACGTCGCCCGGTGACTGATGGGTGCGGCCCATCGAGGCCATGTCGTAGGACGCTCCCGAGCTGACCAGCACCGCTCCCGCGTCCTGGTGGCTGAGGTCCAGCTTGACCTGCTCCCAGGCCCGCTCGATCAGGAATGAGCCGAAGGTGTGCGCGATCGGCCGCAGGCCGGCCAGGGCCATCCCGCCCGCCACGCTGACCAGCAGCTGCTCGCGGATGCCGACGTTGATGACCCGGTCGGGGTGCCGCCGCGCGGCCGGGGTGAACTGCGCGGCGCTGATGTCGGCCAGCACCACGGCCACCCGGTCGTCGGTATCCAGCAGTTCCGAGGCGGTGGCGATGAACCGCTCTCGCATATTGTCCATCTGAGGGTCCTTCCGGATCTGCGGCGGTCAGCTCTTGGGCTCGGTCATGGCGACCACGACGTGCGGCTGCCCGGGATGGGGAGCTGTCAGGGCTGCTTCCAGCGCGTCGTGATCGTGGCCGTCCACCGTCCGGGCCGACCAGCGCTCGCGGGCGAAGCGGGTGTCGATGCCGCCGGGCCAGCCGTGCGTGGACGAGGCGTTGTCCACCACGACGACGATCAGGTTGTCCAGGCGGGCGGCTCCGGCGAAGGCGATCGCCTCGTGGTTGGACCCCTCGTCCAGCTCGGCGTCACCGACCAGGGTGAACACCCGCGGGCCGGCCAGCTTCCGGGCCCGCAGGCCGAGGGCGACGCCGGCGGCCAGTGGCAGCCCGTGCCCGAGCGAGCCGCTGCTGATCTCGGCGCCGGGCAGCAGGACGCGGTCCGGGTGGTGACCCAGCGGCGAGTCAAAGGAGCCGAAGCCGGGCAGCAGGGCCGGGTCGAGGAAGCCCTTGGCGGCCAGCACGGCATAGAAGGCCATCGGGCCGTGGCCCTTGGACAGCAGGAACCGGTCACGCTGCTCGTCGCCGGGGTGCTCGGCGTCCACGCGGAGCACGCGGTCATACAGCACCCACAGCACGTCAAGGGTGGAGGTGGCGGCCGGCCCGTGCTTCTCGTCGCCGGTCATCAGGGACATCAGCCCGCGGAGGCCGGCGTAGCCGTAGCGGGTGGCCGGGCTGTCCGGAGCGGGCGAGGCGAGGCTGGTCGTGCGCTGCATGCGCTCATGCTGCAAGTTCAAGCCGACTTGAAGTCAAGGGGGAGCAGGCAGGCATGCAGCTCAGCCAGCAGCCGGGGAGACCCGCCGCCGGGAACAGCGCGGTCAGCTCTGCCGGCCAGCCGCCTGGCTCAGCTCGCCCAGGTCAGCCGGCTCTCACCCAGGTCAGCCGGCCACCGCGCCGGCCAGCTTCGCGGCGGTCATCGACGGGAGGCCCGCCGCGCGGGCATGCCGCTCGCAGGCCTCGTGCAGGGCACCGGCCTGCTCGATCGTTAACCGCACCCCGGCCCCCGCGCCCGGCTGCCCGGCGTCCTCGGCGCCGCCGGCGATCCGCTGGCGGGCCGGCTGGCGCTGTGTCCTGACACGGTCCCAGGCGCTATTACCGAGAATCTCGCCAAGTGCGCCGGAAATAACCGGAAATACCAATTCACTGAACAGGACGGCGTTGATCCGGTAGCCCGCCGTGAGGCCCTTCTCCGGTCGCCCGCCCGGCGCCGGACCGGGCTGTGGCGGCCGGTGGCCCTCGGCTAGCCAGAGATTGGCCATGGTGGTGAAGACGGCCAGTTCCCGCGGCGCTATCACCGCGACCGCGCGCTGCGCGGCGGCCACCACCCAGTCCTGAGATACCTGCTGACCTGCCAGGGAGCTACCAGGAAGCGCGGAACGACCGGCCGGGTGCGCGGGGTGGTCGCAGCTGGCCGCCGGCTCTCCGGCGAGGTGCGCGCCACGATCAGCGTGGTGGTCGAACATGCAGGGCCCCATCCCAGGATTGCGAAATCCGGTGGACTACGGACAGGCAGCGGCAAACTTCCCCGGCCCGCGCGCGGAATTGCCAGGCCCATCGCGCCCGTCCGGACTCAAGCTTTCGCCTTACTCCCGAAGACGCCGCTGATCTTATTTAATAAATGGCCATGCTGGCAATAACTTACGCCGAATCGGATTCGGGCGCCCTCGGCACGCCGGGCAGCCGGACGCCCTCGGCTGTGCCGTCCACGCGGTAGAAGATCTTGCCCGGGTGGACCGGCAGGCCGAGTCCCGCGTAGAACGACTGCGCCTGGCTGTTGCCGGTGTCGGTGGTCCACTCCACCCGGCTGCAGCCC
>DASUBV010000322.1:0-2082 GCA_035763085.1 Streptosporangiaceae bacterium
CTGATGGCAGCCGGCCGACAGGTCGGACGTGATCGGTCCCGGTACGGCCATCAGCCGCCGGTTCAGGTCCCTGGCATGCCTGGCGGTGTTCAGCGCGCCGCTGCGCGCAGCGGCCTCCACGACCACCGTTCCGTTCGCGAGGGCGGCGATCACCCGGTTGCGGACAAGGAACCTCAGCCTGCTCACGTGCCGGCCCGGCGGCCATTCGCTGACGAGGACCCCCTGAGCCGCGATCGCGTCGAACAGTTCCGCGTGGGCAGCCGGGTACGGCGTGTCCACCCCGCAGGCCAGCACCGCGATGGTCACGCCGTCCGCGCTGAGCGCGCCCCGGTGGGCGGCCGCGTCGACCCCGAACGCCCCGCCGGACACCACCGCCACGCCGCGCGCCGCGATGGACGCACTGAACTCGGCCGCCACGTAAGCGCCGTAGGCGGTCGCCGCCCGCGAGCCGACGACCGCGACCGAGCGCAGGCAGTTAAACCGCAGGTCCGCGTTGCCGCGCAGCCACAGCGCGTAGGGCTGGTCCTCGCCGAGGTCGGCAAGCTGTCCCGGCCATTCCGGGTCCTGCGGGGTGACGAGCCTGATCCCCGATTCACGGAAGGCGAGCACGTCCTCCGGCGCCGGCAGTTCGGGCAGCCGGGTCTGCCACCGCTCCATGGCGGCCATCATCGCCATGCCTGCCTTGGTGCGCGGCGGGCCGCCTGCCGGGGCACGGTAGCTCTTGATCGCGTCGAGCGCCCCGGCCGCGCTGGAGACGCGGACCAGCTGTGCAAGCCATCGGTCGGCCGGCTCCGCTAGGTAGGTCAGGGCCGCGCGGGCATAGGCCTCGTCGGTCAGCTTCTCATTCAATGGGGCACCCCCAGCCATAGTCCGATTGCGAGGTTGACCTGGTCGGGGCCCGGCTGGTCCGCACCTGCTAGGTCAGCCAGGGACCAGGCGACGCGGACGATCTTGTCCGCGCCCCTGGCAGAGACCTGGCCAAGTTCCATGGCCCGGTCCAGGGATCGCATCGCTGCCGGCTTCGGCGGGTACGAGCGGCGCAGGGCGGGGCCGGGGACCTCGGCGTTCACTCGCCACGGGGTCCCGGCGAACCGGGCCGCGCAGCGCTCACGGGCGGCGGCAACCCGCTGGGCGACGACGGCGGACGGCTCAGCGAACTTCCTGTCGTAGAGCATGTCGCTGCGCGAGACCGGCTGGAGGCGGACTTTCAGGTCAACCCGGTCGAGCAGCGGCCCGGACACACGGGCCAGGTAGCGGCGGCGGGCCGCCGGCGAGCAGGAGCAGCCGGCCTTGCCGGGCCCCGCGGTCTTGGCGCACGGGCACGGGTTGGCGGCCAGGACGAGGGTGAACCGGGCGGGGAAGACGGCCCGTGTGCTGGCCCGGGCGATCACCACCTCGCCTGATTCGAGCGGCTGCCGCAGGGCGTCGAGCACGTCCCGGTGAAATTCCGGGGCCTCGTCGAGGAACAAGATCCCGTTATGAGCCAGGCTTGCCGCGCCGGGGCGGATGACGCTGCTGCCGCCGCCGACGATCGCGGCCATCGACGAGGTGTGGTGCGGGGCGCAGAACGGCGGGACGGTCATCAGGCCGGCGCCGGGCGCCAGGTATCCGGCGACCGAGTGGATGGAAGTGACCTCAAGTGCCGCCGCCGTGTCCAGGCTCGGCAGGATCGTCGGGAGCCGCTCGGCCAGCATCGTCTTGCCCGCTCCTGGCGGGCCGAGCAGCGACAAGTTGTGCCCGCCGGCGGCGCAGATCTCCACCGCCAGCCGCGCCTCCGCCTGGCCGAGTACCTCCGCCAGGTCCAGCTTCTTGCTCTTGGCGAGCGCGGGCACCGGGCCTGGCGACGGCTCGGGATCGAGCGGCGGGGACGGCGGCGGCCCGCCGCGCAGCCAGACGATCACCTCAAGGAGGCTGCTCGCGCCGATCACCCGCACGCCGGGTACCAGGGCGGCTTCCTCGACGTTCTGGGCGGCGACGACCACCGTGTCCACGCCAGCCTCAGCCGCGGCCACCGCGGGCAGCACCCCGGGCACCGGGCGCAGCCGCCCGTCTAGGCCCAGTTCGGCCAGGAACATCTTCCCG
>DASUBV010000323.1:0-3768 GCA_035763085.1 Streptosporangiaceae bacterium
CGGCAGTTCGGCAAGCGGTCGTTCTTCCGGTACGTGCTGCGCAACATGCAGGCCAACGGGACCGCCGCGATGCCGATCCTCTACCGGCTGGCCTGACCGCCGGCGATGAGCCCCGGCCCGCCGGGCGGCTCCGCTGCACGATGACCGCGGCTGGCGCCGGGAGCGATAGCCAGCGCCTGCCGCAGGTCGGCGGCGATCAGCTCGACCGCGTGCCGGCCGGCGGACAGCACGCCGCAGAAATTCAGGAACGCGTGCATGGTGCCGGCGTACTCCACATGGCTCGCCTCGGTGCCCGCACCAGCCAGCCGGGCGGCGTAGGCCCGCGCGTCGTCACGCAGCGGGTCCCGCCCGGCGCCGATGACCAGCGCGGGCGGCAGCCCGGCCAGGCTGGCGGCGCGCAGCGGGGCGGCATACCCGGTCACGGGCTGGCCGGCCAGGTACTGAGCCTCGGCCCAGCCGCCGGGCCGGATGCTGTGGAACACCCCGTCGAACTCGCGAGCGGACTCGGTGTCCTGGCCGAAGTCCAGCAGCGGGTAGACCAGTACCTGGCGCTGCACGGCGGGACCGTCGGTGTCGCGGGCCAGCAGGCACGCCCCGGCCACCAGCGCGGCGCCGGCGCTCTGCCCGCCCGCCACGACCCGCCCGTCCCCGCCGATCAGCACGCCGTGGCTGGCCAGCCAGCAGATGGCATCCAGCGTGTCGTGCAGGGCCGCCGGGAACGGGTGCTCGGGAGCGAGCCGGTAGTCCAGGGAGACGACGGTCATCCCGGCCAGCCGGGCCAGGCTGGAGGTGACGTAGGCGATGTCGCGGTCGGCGCCGCCGATGAAGCCGCCGCCGTGCAGCCACAGCAGGACCGGTCGCCGCATGCCTGCCGGCTCGGGCTGGCACACCCTGGCCGGCACCGGCCCGCCGCGCAGCGGCAGGTACAGGCCGGCGGCGTGCACGGCCGGGTCACTCTGCAGGGCAAGCTCGGGGTCGGGCGGCTCGGCGCGGGCCGCGACCAGCGTGTCGTAGTCGGTGACGGGCGCGGCCGGGCCGAGCCGGTCCAGGAACGCAGCGGTCTCGGCGGCGAATCCGGGCTCGCTGATCAGCCGGGTGGGCACCGCGCGCGCCTCGGCGGGCCGGGTCACCGGGGCCTGCTATCCGGCAGCCCCGTCGTGGACCGCTGCGCTGCGGCGGAGGCGGGGAGCTGGTTCAGGTGGACGGCCGCGTGCCAGAAGGCCGGCTGGCCCGGCACCGTGAACACGTGCCGGGCCAGGGCACCAATGCCACGCTCGGCGGGCCCGGCCTGGCCGGGCGCGGTCCAGTCTCGCTCGGTGTACTGACCAAAGACGGCAGCCAGCGCATCGCCGGCCGCCCGGAACCGGTGCAGCAGGAGCGCGGCAGGGACGTGGCGGCCCGCCTCGACGCCGCCGCGGTTCAGCCGCCGGCCCGCGTCCGCGGTCTCCCAGCGCGGGTCCAGGCTCCAGTGCGCCCGCCCGGCGGCCGCCTCCGTCAGCACCGCGAGACTGATCTCGTCCCACATGAGCACGTGCGCGACGAGGTCGTGCAGCGAGTCGCAGAAGTCACCGAGCGGGCCGGAGTCCAGCCGGCAGCTGGCAGCCAGCTCGTCACCGGTCAGGCCGGTGACGCGGGTGAGCAGCAGGTCATGGTCGGCGCGGAGCCGGGCAGCGGCCTCGGGCAGCGAGATGAGTCCCGGCTCCGGCGAGCCAGCGGCCTGGCTGGCGGGCCCGCCCGGCGACGGAGATGGCGAAGGCGATATTGCCGGCGAAGGGGATGCGGTCATGGGGCGAGCGAAGCACTGGCCCCGCGGCCGGGGACAGCGGGCTGACGGATTCTGTCAGTCGTCGCCGGACCGCGGGCGGTCAGCCACCGGACCGCGGGCGGCCACTCTCGCCGGGTTACGGCGGGCCGGCGACCGGGAGTCAGCGCAGCAGCAGGGCCAGCAGGTCGGCGCCAAGCGACTCGATGGCGGCGGCGCTGAGCTGGTACTGCACGAACCGGCCGCGGCGGGCCGGCTGCGCCAGGCCCGCCGCCGCCAGCGCGCGAAGATGCCGGGTGACCAGTGTGGGGTCGATGTTCCAGAGCGCCGCTATCTCCCCCGCTGTGCGCGGCTCGGTTGCGATCGCCCGGGCGACCTCCAGGCGGCCCCGGTGGGCCAGTGCGTCCGCCCGGCGCAGCAGCTCGGCGGCCGCAGGGACCGGCGGGCCGGGCTGCACGGGATAGATGAGCAGTAGCGGGCGGCGCGGCACGTCGGCCACGTACAGGTGCGGCGCGATGAAGCTGCTCGGGGCCGCAAGCAAGCCGCGCCGGGCGACGTCGTGCCGGACGTTCTGCACCTTGGCGATGCTGACCGCGCCGGCCGAGGCCGCCGTGATCGAGGGGTCGAGGCCGGCCAGGGCGGCGACGGCACCATGCCGGGCGACGGTGTCGGCGAGCAGCCGGGCGCGGGCCGCGAGGGAGGGCCGGATCCGGGTCCACTCGGCCGCGAACCACTCCTGCCAGCTGTCCTGCAGGAAGCGCAGGAAGCCGGCCACCGCCTCGGCCGGGCGGGTCACCAGGCCCTCCACGACGGCCAGCACGCCGGGGCCGCGGGACCGGGCCCAGTGCAGCGCGGCCCGCTCGTCCCCGGACGGCGCGATCGGCCGCAGCAGCTGCCCCGCCAGCCGCCACGCGGGCACGGCCCGCAGCTCATCCAGGCGGCTGGCGAAGTCCTCGCCCGGCGGCGCGGCCGTGACGAATGGCGTCGCGCGGATGGCCTGGGTGGTCCACCTCCAGGCCTGCGTCTGGCTGGCCAGCCCGGGGCTCATCGACGCGCGGATGCCGGCCGCCCACTCCGCAGCGCCGTGATGGCCGGGATCGCGCAGCACGTGCAGCGCCGACCCGAACTCCACCAGGGCGGACACCACGGGAGCTGGCTGCGGCAGGCCCGGCCCGGCGCCAGGCTCGGTGCCCTGGGTGTCCAGGCCGACGATCGCGGTGGGCATGACCTGGCGACACCCCCGTAGGCAGGACACGGCAAAGCGGCCACAGTTTAGTGACCACGCCGGCCTGAGCCTGCGATGAGTCCGGGTCCGCCGGCCAGTCTCGTGTGGCAGGGGCACGAAGGTGCGGCGCGGGCGGCCAGGCCCGCCGCCCGCCGAGAGAGGAGCGTCGGTCGTGGTACATGTCCTGGGTCCGGACTTCCTGGGCCTGCAGGTCCGGGATCTGGACCGGTCAGCAGCGTTCTACAGCAACGAGCTCGGACTGCGGCGCGCCGCCGGGGCGCCGCCCGGCGTGGTGGCGTTCGAGACCGCGACGATCCCGTTCGCGGTCCGCGAGCCGCTGCCCGGCACGGACCTGGACGCCGGCCCGGCCGGGCTCGGGGTGTCGGTTTCGCTGCGCGTCGATGATGCCCGCGCGCTGCACGACCGGCTGCAGGCCAGCGGCGTGCCGATCGTGACGGAGCCGTTCGACACCCCGTTCGGGCTGACCTTCGTCTTCCGGGACCCGGACGGTTACGCCGTCGCCATCCACGGCTCCGCCGGCTGACGGAATTCTTCAATTTCGCGCCGGGTGGCCGGCGTTAGGGTGCCCAGAAGTCACCGGAACCGGAAGCGAACGGGGAGCGCCCAGATATGCCCAGATACGCCGCCTTGCTGCGCGGCATCAACGTCGGCGGCCGGAACAAGGTCGCGATGGCCGACCTCCGCGAGATCGTGGAGTCGCTGGGGCACACCGACGTCGCCACCTACATCCAGAGCGGCAACGTGGTCTTCACCAGCCCGG